>NZ_CP068419.1:2493866-2844550 GCF_016757795.1 Gluconobacter sphaericus
TTCGGCGTGATCGGGATCAGCGGAATCGAGGAAGGCGGAACTCTGCTGGATTTCGATTTGAGCGAGATCCAGTGCGCGCGGACCATCATCCGGCATTCGCGCCGCGTCCTGCTTTTGGCCGATCACACCAAGTTCAGTCGCCGCCCGATGGGGAGGGTTGGTAATCTTGAGGATATTGACGACCTGATTACCGACCGGCCGGTCTCCGAGGCGTTTCAGCGCTATCTGGACGCGGCAGGTGTCACGCTCCATGTGGCTGAAAATAACGTCTAATTCCTTTTAGCTCCACACTATTGCGTTACGAATCACATAAAATACTTTCTTTATCGTTCAACATGCTCCAAAACGAACATCGACCGCTCGTTTTGGAGCGTGATGACAGGAGAGTGTGATGTCATCGATTCACGAGGTTTCATCCCCAGCCGGCGCATCCGCGTCTTACGACCTGCTGGTTGTGGGCGGCGGGATCAACGGCTGTGGAATTGCGAGGGATGCCGCGGGCAGGGGGGCAAGTGTGCTTCTCGTCGAGCAGGATGACCT
The DNA here is from genome assembly GCF_016757795.1 of Gluconobacter sphaericus. Taxonomy (GTDB): domain Bacteria; phylum Pseudomonadota; class Alphaproteobacteria; order Acetobacterales; family Acetobacteraceae; genus Gluconobacter; species Gluconobacter sphaericus. Next base: position 2,494,407 of record NZ_CP068419.1, read on the forward strand.
TGCCAGCCATACGTCCTCCGCAAGCACCAAGCTGATTCACGGTGGCCTGCGTTATCTCGAATATTATGAATTCCGGCTGGTCCGTGAGGCGCTGATGGAGCGCGAGCGTCTGCTGAAGATCGCACCGCACATCATCTGGCCGATGCGCTTTGTGCTGCCGCATTCCAAGATGCTGCGGCCGGCCTGGCTGCTGCGGACGGGATTGTTCCTGTACGATCATCTGTGCCCGAACATGACGTTGCCGCGAACGAAGGCGCTGAACCTGCGAACGGCTCTCGCAGGGAAGTCGTTGCGTTCGGAATATGTGCGTGGGTTCGAATATTCGGATGGCTGGGTGCAGGACAGCCGGCTCGTGGTTCTCAATGCCATGGACGCCGTGCGCGTTGGCGCGAAGATCGAAACGCGGACGCGTCTCGTCAAAGCTGTGCGTGGACCGCAGGGTTGGACCGCCACGCTTGAAAACACCCGCACGGGTGAGCAGAGCACGGTTCAGGCCAAGGTTCTCGTTAATGCGGCAGGTCCGTGGGTTGCGGAACTGTTGAAGGATCGCCTGAATGTGCCGAGCCGCAATCGCGTGCGTCTGGTCAAGGGCAGCCACATCGTGGTTCCGCGCGTTTTCGAAGGTTCGCAGGCTTACATTTTCCAGAACCCGGACAAGCGGATCGTCTTTGCCATCCCTTACGAACAGGATTTTACCCTGATTGGCACCACGGATGTTCCGTGGGAGCAGGATCCGGGTCATGTCGAGATCTCGCCTGACGAAATTACCTATCTTTGCGAGAGCGTGAATCGCTATTTCACGAAGACTGTCCGTCCTGAAGATGTCGTTTGGACGTATGCGGGCGTACGTCCGCTTTATGATGACAATTCGGGCAATGCTTCGGCTGTCACACGCGATTACGTCCTGGATGTGGATGCGACTGCCGCGCCGATCCTGTCGGTCTTTGGTGGAAAGATCACAACCTTCCGCAAGCTGGCCGAACACGCCGTTGAGAAGCTCGCGCCCCATCTTCCGGTCCTACGCAATCCGGGCTGGACGGACGGCACACCGCTTCCGGGCGGCGAGTTCGCGCCGAAGGATTTCGACGCCCAGCTCAGCCGTTTCCGGGCTCACGCGCCGCATCTGTCCGAACGCACGTCCTGGCGCCTGATGCGCAATTACGGCCTGCGCGCCTATATTATCGCTACGTCCACGCCTGAAGAGATGGGGCAGATGTTCGGCGACACGCTCAGTGCCCGTGAAGTGGACTATCTCATCGGCAACGAATGGGCCCGTACTGCCGAGGACATCCTGTGGCGCCGCTCGCGGCTTGGTCTGTTTGTTAGTGATGCCGATCGCGCAGCCCTTCAGACCTATATCGACGGTCGTCTGAAGGGGGATGTTACCTCTCTTTCCAACCCAGGTCAGGTTGCACGTCAGAACGTCGCCTGAGTCTTATCGCTTCCTTTTTCATGGCGGATGCCAGTCATGTCAGAAAACAGGCGTTACCTTGGTGAACTCCTTTCGGAGTTCTTCGCCGTCGCAATCATCATCCTCTTCGGAGATGGGGTTGCGGCAATGTATTCGCTCTACGATCCCAGTCCGTACAAATCGGCCTACTGGGGCGTGTGCATTGTCTGGGGTCTGGGCGTGACGGTGGCGATCTATGCCACCGGCGCGATCAGCGGTACTCATGCAAACCCGGCGGTCACCCTTTCGCTAGCCATGTTCCGTGGTTTCTCGTGGAAGAAAGTGATTCCTTACATGAGCGCTCAAGTGCTCGGTGGATTTGCTGGTGCGGCGCTGGTGTACTCGCTTTACGTGCCGATTATCGACCACTTCAACATAACGCATAACCTGACGCGCGCCGTCGATGGTGGCTCGGCTGGCGTATTCTTCACTCATCCGGGTGATTTCGTGACGGTGGCGCATGCGTTCTGGGACGAACTGGTTCTGACAGCAGCTTTGGTCTTCGGGATCTTCGCGATTACCTGCCAGTATAACACGCAGGCGCCACAGGCGAACTCCAGCGCGCTGATCATTGGTCTTCTGGTCGCGATTATCGGTGCGTCCTGTGGCTATCTGGATGCGTGGGCCATCAATCCGGCCCGTGATTTCGGCCCGCGTCTGTTCTGCTTCTTCGCGGGCTGGGGACAGAGCGCACTGCCGGCTCCGGGCAACTATTTCTGGGTTCCTGTCGTGGCGCCGCTGGTCGGCGGTCCGATCGGGGCGGCCCTTTACCAGTTCGGCCTGCGTCCCTTTATGCCGCGTTATCTGGAACAGACCATCACCGTAGCGCCCGACGGGGTCAATCCCGCCGAGCCGGTCCTGGTCGTGTCCAACCCGGACGACCCCGCGTTTCCCGTCGTTAACCGGGTCTCCTGAAATCCGTCTGAAACCCTTCGAACTTCCAAGACCTTTCGCCGGAGAACACATCATGAGCAAGAAAGACTGCATCCTCGCCATTGATCAGGGCACGACCTCGACCCGCAGCATTGTCTTCGGAAAGGATGCGCAGGCTCTGGCCATTTCCCGCCGCGAATTCCCGCAGTATTATCCCGAGCTAGGCTGGGTTGAGCACGATGTCGAGGACATCTGGCGTGATGTGCTCGCCACCGCGCGCGAGGCGATCGATGAGGTCGGGGGTGTGGAGCGCATCGCGGCTCTTGGCATCACCAATCAGCGCGAAACCATCGTGATCTGGGACCGCGAGACGGGTCGTGCCATCCATCGCGCGCTCGTCTGGCAGGACCGTCGCACGGCTAATGAATGCAACCTCTTGCGCCAGCAGGGCAAGGAAGCCATGGTCCGTGAAAAGACGGGCTTGCTGCTGGACCCCTATTTTTCGGCGAGCAAAATTGCCTGGCTGCTCGATCATGTCCCCGATGCCCGTCGTCGCGCGGAGGCGGGCGAACTGGCGGCTGGCACGATTGACAGCTTCCTGCTGTGGCGCCTGAGCGGCGGCAAGCGCCATGCGACGGACATCACCAATGCCTGCCGCACGTCGCTGTTCAACATCCACACGCAGGAATGGGACGAGGAGCTTCTGAAGCTCTTCAATGTGCCGCGCGCCCTTCTGCCGGAAGTCTGCGACAACAGCAGTGATTTCGGTGAGACGGAAGCCAAGCTGTTCGGCGAGAAGATCGCCATCGGCGGCATGGCGGGCGATCAGCACGCCGCCGTCATTGGGCAGGCCTGCTTCCAGGAGGGGATGGCCAAGGCGACTTACGGGACGGGCTGCTTCATGCTGCTCAACACCGGCGAGAAGCCGATCACGTCCAACAACCGTCTGCTGACCACGATTGCCTATCGCATTGGTGGTAAGACCTTCTACGCGTTGGAAGGTTCCATCTTCGTGGCAGGCGCCGGCATCAAGTGGCTGCGTGATGGGTTGAAACTGATCACCCACGCTTCCCAGACCGACGATATGGCAACCCGCATCCCGGATAGCCATGGCGTTTACATGGTGCCCGCTTTCGTCGGCCTCGGCGCTCCGCATTGGGACCCGGATTCACGTGGCTTGATCTGTGGTCTGACGCTTGGTTCTACGCAGGCGCATATCGCGCGTGCAATGCTGGAATCTGTAGCTTACCAGACCTATGATCTGATCCGTGCCATGCGTGAGGACGGTGCCATGCGCACCAGTATCCTGCGCATCGACGGGGGCATGGCTGTCAATGACTGGTTCGCCCAGTTCTTGTCCTCCATGCTGAAGGCCGAGGTCGAACGTCCGGTCAATATTGAGACTACGGCCCTTGGCGCGGCTTTCCTGGCGGGCTTGCAGGTCGGACTGTGGAAGAGCTTGGACGAGGTTGCAGCCACCTGGAAGCAGGAGCGTGTCTTCGCACCGAAGATGGACCCGGCACAGCGTCGGATCATGATTGACGGCTGGCACGATGCCGTCCGTCGCACGCTGACGACCAGCGCGCCGGTTGCGCACTCTAGCGCGGAAATGACAGCCAGCCAGGCGGCTTGAACGTTAAATAGAAGCGTTAACTTTACAAAAAAAACCGGCACCAGAACAGGTGCCGGTTTTTTTGTCGTCCTTGCCTCAGGCCGTGAAGAACTGGCTGAAACCCATTCCACGCAGGGCTCGGCGATAGGCGATAGAACTGCGATCCGCCATGACATGCGCTTCCAGTGTCGGGTCGAGCGGAAGGTTTTCGGGCTTCTGCGCCTCAACCAAGGCACGGTCTTCCTCAAAGACCTTTCGGTTGAAATCATAGACCGCCTGAATCGGGATATATTTGTCGAAGTTCCGGCAGATCGGCGAAAACATGCGTGTCATCCGTGCGGAAACGGGTGAGGCGGCATTCATGATGACCAGCCGTCCATCATTCGGAAAATGGATTTCCAGCGTTGCCACGAAAGGTACGTGGATGCGGAAATGCCGTAGCCACTCAAAGCCCGGTTTTTCCCAGTCCTCATGCCCGACCGGGAAATTGCTGACTGTGCTGCGATATTCCGCCTCGAACCCGTCTTTTGTCATTCTGGGCATATAGGAGGGAACGACGGGGTTATCGGGATCGGCGAAGGTCTCGGTATGGACGAAGGCGAAATGCGCCACGTCGATGAAGCCTTCGACCTGCCGTCCCGCAAAACCCGCGATATCGATCCAGGGACAGGTGATCTGCTGAAAATCTGCTTCGTCCCAATGGGGCATTGGCGGGATCGTCACGACCCCGTCGGAATTCAGACATGTCCAGATCAGCCCGTACCGCTCGACGGCCGGATAGGTCCGCAGATTCAGTTTGGAAGGAATTGCACTGTCAGGATGGGCGGGTACGCGCACGCATTTTCCGCCATCACCGAAGCGGAAGCCGTGATAGGCGCAAGCAATCGTCTCGCCATTACCCGTGCCCATGCTGAGCGGGACGCCACGATGCGGGCATAGGTCATCGGCAATTACGATCCTCCCACCTGTGCGATAAAGCACAAGAGGTACGTCAAGAAGCGTCACGCCCAATGGTTTTTCTTCAAGTTCGCGCACCAGTGCGACCGGATGCCAACAGCGGCAGAGAAGATCCCAGTCCGCCGCTTCGAACGTGCAGTTTCGGGGCAGGGGCACGGTGGCGGTCTGTGAGATCATGGGAAGCTCCGGAACATGAGAAGACATCATTCATGATCGGAACGTTCGCGGATATATCAAATTACATGATCATTCGTTCGCAAAAAGAGATCTCTTGAGTGAAGTGAGGTGCTTTTTATGGAGTTCGGACTTTGATCTTGTGGAAGGTGGCAGTATCCTGCCTGTCAGTCCGGAAAATGAACGAATGCGACTGGCGTGTTTGTCTCATCCTTCGCCGGCAAACAGGAAGTATGTCCGCATGACCGTCTCGCAGCAGTCCAGCCCTTTTTTCCAGCAGCTGCGTCAGATCAACGGAGATCGGGGATTTTTTGCAAATCTGGGCGGTTTCTTCTGCGTCAGCTGTATGATGGGGCTGGGCAACCTGTTCAGCCAGTCTCTGTTTCATGAAAACATGGCATGGCTTCTAGAGCCTCTGATGATCATGATCGCACTGTATTTCTTCCTGCCGTATTTTATTCTGCTGCTGACGAACAAACGCTCCAGCGGGGGCTGATCCTAGACAGTTCGACCTCCGCTTTTCTGCCGCGCGAAACAGGCAGGCATCAGTGCTTCGTATGCTCATTAAGGTTTTGCTGACATAGTTCACGAAGCTCACGACTTCTTCGTTACCCAGACGCTGCACATCTGACGTGCTGCTGAAGGCCGGCATACGGGCATGGCCATCCGCCGTTTTGAGGTTTACGCCGTTCAGGATCGGCATGATCAGACGGAGGGTTCGAAGAACCGTTAGTTGATGTGCCCTGTTCTGCTTTTGGGAATTCTGCTTTCCGTAGCTCGGGTAAGCGGGGTGGGAGTGTTCCCGGAACATGGGAATATGTGCGGGCACGACGACGTGGTCTGTGCCGCAGAATGCCTTGTGATGCTCTTGAAACGATGAGAAGCTGTGGCAGCATCACTTTCAGAGTTGGACAGTCAGGTTTCCATGCAATTTCGTCTTCTTTGTGCGTCCCTGATCGGGGCCGGCTCTCTTGTCTTTTCTTCCAGCGCATTTGCGTGGGGGCCTTACGGTCATGCGATCGTGGCAGATATCGCGCAGGAGCGTCTGACGCCACAGGCCCAGAAGGCCGTCACGGCCCTGCTGGCACTTGAGAACCATCAGACCCTTGATCAGGTCGCCTCCTGGCCGGATACGATCGGTCATGTGCCCAAGAAAAAGGGTGGTCTGCCTGAGACGCTGAAATGGCATTACGTCGATATCGACGTGTCCCATCCGGCTTATGATCAGGCCCGCGACTGCCCCGACCATGCCTGCGTCGTCGAGAAGCTGCCCGAGGAGACCAAAATCCTCGCTGACACGCATGCTTCGGCTCAGGACCGGCTGGTTGCCCTTAAATGGGTGGTGCATCTGATGGGCGATATCCACCAGCCGCTGCACGCTGCCGAGCGTAACAAGGATATGGGTGGGAACGCCATCCGCCTGACTTATTTCGGCGACAACGCCAACGGCCACATGAACCTGCATTCCCTGTGGGACGAGGGGGTAATGGACCATGAGGCGGACCTGCATGTTGGCCCGTTCTACAGCATCGACGCCGTCCGTGCGAAGAAGGAAGCAGACCGTCTTGGCGCCCTGATTACACCGGATGAGACGAAATACTGGGTGCAGGATCTGGACGGGGGCGATGTTTACAACGCAACGGTTGACTGGGCCGACGAGAGCCACTCCCTCGCTCGCAGTGTGGCCTATGGCGCACTTCCAGCGAACAAGGGTGCCGATATCGGCAAGGACTACACCGCGCTGACCTGGCCGATCATCGAGTTGCGACTGGAACAGGCCGGTGTGCGTCTGGCAGCCGTTCTCAACACCGCCCTGAACGGCGGCTGAGAACGGTGTTTGTATGGATGGATGTCAGGATTTCTGCGCCCATCCACCGCCCAGCGCCCGGTACAGATGGACTACGGAAACAGATACGCCGGCGCTGGATTCAGCCAGCGCGCTACGGCTCGCAAGAAGGGCGTTCTGCGTTGTCAGGACGTTGAGGAAGTCTCCAGAACCCTGACTGTACTGAAGCTGCGCAATATGGACGGCGGTCTCGTCTTCCGAAACCGTTTCTTCCAGCCGCTTCCGACGCTCTTGTGCGGCACTCAGATCCGCCATGGAATCATCAACTTCCTCCCAGGCTTTCAGAAGCGTGCGCTGTAACGCAATCGCCGCTTCCTTCTGCTGGGCCCGGCGCAGATGAAGCTGTCCGGTCAGGCGTCCACCTTCGAACAGTGGCAGCGTCATTGTCGGGCCGAACCCGTACTGACGGGATGCCCATGAGCCTAAGCCGCTGAACTGTAATGCCTGAATATCGAGACTGCCCGAGAGTGTTACGCGCGGGAAAAAGTCTGCAATCGCCACGCCGATGCTGGCCGTCGCGGCATGGAGGTGATCCTCGGCGGCTCGCACATCCGGACGGCGCTCAGCCAGTTCGGAGGGCAGGCCAACCGGAATGATATCGGGAACGGGCGGGATCGTCTGTGTCGATCCAAGCCTTTCCTTCAGCGCGCCCGGCTCCCGCGCCGTCAGGAAGCTCAAGGCGTTCACAAGATGCACTTCCTGACTTTTGAGGACTGGAAGTCGTGCCTCAAAGCCATGCATCTGCCCACGGGAATAGGCGACGTCGAGTTTCGTTGCTGTACCTTGTGCGAAGCGCAGTTCCGTCAGTTTTACGCTATGCTGTGCAATGGCGATGCTCTGCTGCGTGATGCCGATCTGCGTCTGGATATTGCGCAGGCTCAGATAATCCTGAGCGGTTTCCGCCATCAGAGAGACAAGTACGTCGCGACGTAGTTCTTCTGTTTCCTGCATGGCTGCGGTAGCCGCTTCGATCTGCCGCCGGACATGCCCCCAGAAATCGACCTCCCAGGACGCACTCAGCCCGTATTGTGGCAGATTGAAAGACGGGTTGCCCTGCGTGCCATTCATTGCCGCCGGTCCAAAGCCCTGTTGACCGCTGGCAACCTCGCCGGCGCCGGCCTGTTGCATGGTGCCCAGCAGGCCGAGAATACCATTCGTGCTGGCCCGCTCACGGGCGTAGGATGCAGCGCCTTCCATATGCGGCATCTGGGCGGCACTGGCGATCTTTCGTTCAGCCTGGCTTTCCGTGAAATGCAGGGCAGCCTCGCGAAGGTCGAGGTTGTTGCGCGCCACATCCTCTTCAAGTGCCGTCAGCGTTGGGTCACGATAGATCCGCCACCACTGAGCCTCAATGACGGAGGTTTCCTGTGGATGGCTCGCAGCAGGTGCGAGGCTCTGGTGCCAATGGACCGGTGCATGCGGGTCGGGACGATGATAGTCCGGACCGACTGTGCAGGCGGACAGCGCGGTGAGTGCCAACAGAAGGCAGCGGGAGGGTTGGAACATGAAAGATCTCATTTCCAGAGGTACCGCTCGTCATGGGCATGAATGCCTTCAGGCGTCGAGGAAGTGTCGATCTGCGCTTCAACGGACATGCCGACGCGTACCTTTTCTGCCAGAGGCTGGCCGGGATCGAAGGTCAGCTTAACCGGAACGCGCTGCACGACTTTGGTGAAGTTACCCGTTGCATTGTCAGGCTGGATCGCGGCGAAAGCTACACCCGTCGCCGGGGCTAGACTGTCTACATGCGCCTTGAGCGGATGGCCGGGGAAAGTATCAACCCAGATTGTGGCACTCTGACCGGTCTGAACCTTCGTCAGTTGGGTTTCCTGAAAATTCGCCAGCACATAAGCCTTGCGCACCGGCACGACTGCAAGCAGTCCTGTACCCGGATGAACATACGCACCAACGCGCACGCCACGCTCGCCGACTACGCCGTCCACGGGGGCAGGGATGGTGCAGTAGGACAGGTTCAGTTCGGCCTGATGCTCGGAACTCTGCGCTTTTAGCAATGCGCCCTGTGCTTTTTCGAGCTGCGCCTTCAGCACCGCGACCTGCTGTTCGGCCGTGCTGGTTTCAGCCTTGTCGCGGGCCAGGGCGGCGACGGCCTCAAGCTGCCGTGCTTCCGCACCCTGCTGCTGCTCGATCGTACTGGCTCCGCCAGCGGAGAGATTGCGATACCGTGCCGCATTCTGCCGGGCGAAAACCAGCGCGGCCTCGTCGGACTGCACGGTATATTTCGCCGCATCGACGATGGAGCCCTGACGGTCCAGCAAAGCCTGAAGGTTGTCCACATCGCCTTGCGCTGCAGCGGTATCGCCCTGGGCTTCTCTTAAAGCCGCTCGGTAATCGTCATCTTCGATATGGGCGAGTTCTTCCCCGGCATGGACGTATTCATTGTCCTCGGCCAGCACGCGGTCGATACGCCCGGAAACTTTCGGAGCTACTGTCGTGAAATCTGCCGTGACGTAGGCGTCGTTGGTCTCCTGACGGATACCGTCGCCCACGAAGAAACGGTCTGCCGTCCAGGCCAGGCCTGTCAGGACAACGACCGCACATCCGGCCAAAAGAAGGGGTTTTCCGTAAATCATATTGAGGCAGGTCCGTCAGTGTGCGGTGGCTGGAAGGGAGGAAGGGTCGGGTTCGCGGGCTGCGGCAGGCATGGCCGGAGCTGGTCCCTTGCCGGGCGGATAAACCCGTTTCGGCAGCACGGTCGTTAGTGCGACATAGGCAATGCTGAGGCACATCACGACGAAATAGATGTCCACCAGTGCCAGCGTGATCGACTGTTCGTGCAGATAAGTGTGGAAGATCTCGAGTGTATTACGTGCTACATGATCGCTATCGGGCGAGCTGTTGCTGATTGCTGCGTGGATCGGATTGCCCATGCCCGACAGTGCGGTGGCGTTGTTGCCTGCCCGGTCCAGCAGCATTGTGGAATGATACTGTTCCCGGCGACGGAGCAGGATTTCGAAAATGGCGGCTGCGAGTGCATTGGCCATGCCCTTGAGCATGTTGACCATGCCTGAGATGAACGGGCCGTCCGCTGGCCCCAGAGACATGGTGGCCAACATGAGCACTGGGATCACGACCATTGGCTGACCGAGGATCTGAAGCGCCTGAAGGAGATAAAAGTTATCCCGTACCCAGTCTGGTGTCAGCCAGGTTCCAAGGAACGCTGCCAGCGCCAGACACGACATGCCGAACGCCAACACATACCGACAGTCCACCCGCGCGGAGTTGCAGAGCGCAGCCGTCAGCGGCAGCACGATGAGCTGGGGCAGGGCAACCGTCAGCGCGACTGGAGCTGCCTGAATGGGTCGATATCCCCGTACGGCTTCCAGATACGTCATCGGCACTTCCAACATCAGTCCGCAGATTACCAGCACGCCAACGAGTGTTAGAAGCGCCATCGTGATGTTGCGGTTCTTCCAGTACTGAAGCCGGAAGAATGGGCTGTGATGGTGCCATTCATGGAACAGGAACCCCACGAACAGTGCGCCGCCCCAGAATGTCAGATGGGAGATGATCGGCGAACGGAACCAGTCCAGCCGGTCTCCTTGATAGAGCACGGTCACCACACACAGGATGGACGGCACACCAATGAAAAAGCCGCGCCAGTTGAAATTTTTGAACCGTTCGAGATGCACCGGATCGCGTGGCAGTCCGTAGGCCATCATGGCGATGGCGATGATGCTGAAGGGAATGACCTCCCAGTACAGCCAGCGCCAGCCTACATGCTCGAACCACATTGCCTCGAGTGGGCCACCCAGATTGGGGCCGAAGGTCGCGCTCATCGCATAGCCACCAATGCCAAACACCTTGACGGGTGGCGGCAGGTATTTGAGCATGACCGTCATCAGGACCGGTGGCAAACACCCAGCGCTCAGCCCCTGCGCCGCACGAAGGAAGCACAGCGAGACCATATCCGGCATAAAGGGCAGCGGAATTGACAGAATGGCGAGGACAGCCGTCATGAAGATCGAGAAGCGGTAGATCGAGAACGTCATGTAGAACCAGGGCGTGAACGCCATGGCCGCGATGTTGAAGGCTTCATAGATCGAGGTGAACCAGGTCCCCTCGTCATGCCCTATATGCATCGCACCACGGATATCGGCGAGGCCGATTTCCGTGATGTGCTCATTGAAGCCGGCCACATGCACGGCCAGAAGCATTCCCAGACAGCCGACAATGGTCCGCATGCCGAAGGGCGGGATATAGGAGGGCTGCGCGGGCGGTGCACCTGCTGGAGGCGAATCTGCTGGTTGCATGGGGTCTCTTTCGTTTCGGCATAGCCACTATCCGGGGTGCGCTGGTCCGAAAACCCACGTTTGTGGTAAGTGACGTTTCCATTTTTCGTAAGGGTTGAGGAAATCCTTTCCATTTTCACGAGAAGGCGTGAAAATATGCTCGCAAACCGCAGAAAACGGAGGATAATTTGGCAAAGCGGACCGACGGCCACAGACGCTACGATCTCGATCTTCTGCGGTATCTTCAGGTTCTCGTGGAGGAAGAGAGCGTCTCAAAAGCCGCGCTGCGCATGAAGGTGAGTGACGCCGCCATGAGCCGCCATCTCGCAACGCTACGGACTGTTTTCGGGGATCCGATTTTGGTCCTGTCAGGCCGACGCATGATGGCCACGACTTTCGCCAACCGGATCCGCGATAGAGTTCAGAGTATCGTGCGCGACGCTGATGCGCTGGTGAATGACAGCGAAACGCTGAACCTGCGGCACCTCTCACCCCGTTTCACGATCCGCGCCAATGATCTTGTCGTCAGTGCGTTCGGGCATATCATCCTGATGGCCCTCAAGCAGGAATGTCCAAATTGTAGCGTTGTGTTCGCTCCCGAAACGGAAGAGACGGCCAGTGAGGCTCTGCGGAACAGCCAGATTGATCTCTATGTTGGCGCCACGGACGACCTGCGTCCTGAAATCATGCGCCAGACGCTGTTCCTGACGTCATTTCGCGCGATAGTTCGTGAAGGGCACCCTATCTTCGCGCGAGGTATTACACCGCAGACGCTAGTCGATTACGATCATATCAGTGTCTCCCGCAAAGGCCGATCCTATGGCCCGATCGACACTATTCTCAAGGAACGCTATGGCCTGACCCGCCCTATCGCGATGGTCGTGCCGACCTACCATTCCATGATCGATACCATGCGCGAGACGGATATGATCCTTCCCTTGCCCGACATAGTGATTGACCGCCTTCCACTTTCCCAGATCCAGCTTGAGGCTTTCGATTTCCCGTTCGAACTGCCGCCTGTTACGTCTTTTCAGGCTTGGCATCCCCGCGTGGATACAGACGGAGTGCACCGCTGGTTGCGCGATACGGTCTTTCAGGTCATTCGCCGCGAACTTGTCCGCTTTCGTGGAGAAGGCAGCCTCATCCTAAAGAGTTCTTGAGTAAGGATCCGGGAATTGCGTTCATAGATTTTCCGCAAGCGGTCTGAGGCTGGCCTGAAGACGCGGGACGACGAAATCCAGAAAGGCCCGGATACGTTGGGGCACCTGCTTTCCGCCCTGGTAGAGCGCATGAATCTCTTCCTCGTCCCGCGTGCCGCTTTCGGCAAGAATTTCTACAAGACGTCCCGCGGCCAGATCCTCGCGCACATGATATTCTGCAAGGCGCGCCAGCCCGGCCCCACGGATCGCGGCCCAGCGGACGGTTTCGCCATTATTGGCTAGCAAGGGGCCCTGGACGAGCCGATCCACGATCCTGCCCCGCTCCCGAAGAGGCCAGACTGGAGCTGCCCGGCGAAAATTAAAGCCCAGACAGCGATGATGCTCCAGATCGTCCACCGTTTCAGGCCGTCCGAACCGCTCCAGATAATTCGGTGCGCCGACGATCAGCCGCGGCACGCTTCCCAGATAGCGGGCCGTCAGGCTGGAATCCTGCAGTTTTCCAACACGGAAGGCGACATCTGTCCGGTCCAGATACAGGTCCGTCATTTCATCGGAGAGCGACAGATCGACCACGATATCCGGATAGGCCTCCCAGAATGCGGGGAGAAGCGGCTCCAGTACCAGCGTTCCGAATGCCACGGACGCATTGATCCGCACTGTTCCTGTGAGCTGGACGGTTTTCTTGGACAGGAACCCTTCCATGTCATCCAGCTCTGCGATCAGGGCTTGTGCACGGTCGTAATAGGCCAGACCTTCGGGCGTGACTGACAGTCTGCGGGTCGAGCGCTCTACGAGCCGGACCCCCAGACGGTTCTCCATCCGCCCGATCAGTTTGCTGACGGTGGACGGTGTGGTCATGGAAAGGCGTGCGGCCTCGGAAAAGCTGCCGCTCTCCACAACGCGGAGAAAGATTTTCATCTCCCCGAAACGGTTATCCATCTGTCTTCCGATCTATGAAACTGTTTCACAGGTTTTGTGGAGATCGAAACAATTATCAAGGGAGACTTATCGGTTCATCGTAGCCTTTAAACACTCCCATCCCCGATACCTGACAAAACGGATACGCGATCATGACGAAAATTCTGCTCCTTAACGGCGGTAAGGTCTTCGCCCATTCCCACGGCCGGCTGAATGACACGCTTCAGGCACTGGCAGCGGACATTCTGTCTAAAAACGGCCATGAGGTCCGTCAGACGAAGATTGATGATGGCTATGACGTGGAGCAGGAAGTTGAGAGCTTCATTTGGGCCGATCTGATCATTTATCAGTGCCCGGGCTGGTGGATGGGGCTGCCTTGGATCGTCAAGAAATACATCGATGAAGTCATGACGGCTGGTCACGGCAAACTTTATGCCAATGATGGCCGCAGCAGGGCCCATCCGGAGCGGAAATATGGTTCGGGCGGTCTGGTACAGGGCAAGCGTTATATGCTGTCAACGACCTGGAATGCCCCGGCAGACGCCTTCACGGACCCGAGCCAGTTCTTTGAAGGGCGTGGTATCGACGGGGTGTATTTCCCGTTCCATAAAGCCCATGAGTTCCTGGGCATGTCCGCGCTGCCGACCTTCCTCGCAACGGACGTGATAAAGGCGCCAAATGTGGAGGCAACACTCGCCGCCTACCGCCAGCATCTGCAGGACGTTATCGGTAGGGCGTCCTGACTGGAACGGGGGCCGCCTGCGCCGCCCCCGTCTTTATTTAGAGGCTCATCTGTAGAACGCGGCTACTGACGTCCGGCGTAATGTCGGCATGTTCACCCAGTGCGGTCATACCATGGGCTTCAAGCTGCCCGATCAGCGGCTCGATGGCGTCCTCGCCAATATTGTACGCTGACAGGCGCGTGGGGATGTCCATACTTTCGAAAAATTCTTCCGTCCGTACGATGGCCGCTTCGATCCGCTCGTCTTCCGTGCCTTCGTGCAGGTTCCATACGCGGGCTGCGTACTGAAGCAGCTTGCCGCGCTTGGCTTCTTGTCGCACGCGAAGCATGGAAGGCAGAACAATCGCAAGCGTTCTGGCATGGTCGATGTCATAGCGGGCCGTTAGTTCATGACCGATGCTGTGCGTGGACCAGTCCTGCGGCATGCCGACGCCGATGATTCCGTTGAGTGCCAGTGTGGCGATCCACATAAAATTGGCGCGGAGTGAATAGTTTTCAGGCTCCTTCAGCACTTTCGGCCCGATTTCGATCAGGCTGAGTAGAAGTCCTTCGGCAAATCGGTCCTGCGCCAGTCCGTCTGCGGGATAGGTCAGGTACTGTTCCATGATGTGAACGAAGGAATCTACAACGCCATTTGCAACCTGCCGGACGGGCAGGGAATAGGTGCGTGTCGGATCCAGAACCGAGAAGCGCGGGAAGACATGCGGGCTACCGAACGCTAGCTTCTCGCGCGTGGACTGACGGGTAATGACGCTGAAGCTGTTCATTTCCGAACCCGTCGCCGGTAGCGTCAGAACGGTGCCCAAAGGCATCGCTGCTTTGACGTTCGCGCCATGTGTCGTGAGGATGCTCCATGGATCACCCTCGAAATCCACGGCGGCGGCCACGAACTTGGTGCCGTCGATCACGGAGCCGCCGCCGACAGCCAGCAGGAAGTCCAGTTTTTCCTCCCGGATGAGTTCTACGGCCTTCATTAGGGTTTCGAATGTCGGGTTGGCTTCGATACCGCCGAATTCCCGTGTGAAACGGCCTTCAAGCGCTTTGCGGACGGTCGGAAGTGTTCCGTTGCGTTCTGCGCTCGCTCCGCCGAACAGGATCAGAACGCGTGCTTCGGCGGGGATATGATCGGCCAATTTCGGGATCGTGTTCTCGCCGAAAATGATGCGTGTGGGATTGTAGAATTCAAAATTCTGCATGGGTCCTGTCTTCAGAGGAATTTTCTGATTGAGCCGTCATCGACGTGGGGTCTGTGGCCCGCAAGATCAAGATGCCGCTGCGTTGTCCTGCTTTGAGATATCCTGCCGTTTTTCTGCCGTTTGGCACAGACGGGAAGATGCTCTGGTTGCCGGTGAGAGCATTGTAAGCGCTGCGTCGGGGTGCAATCTCAGGGGGGCGGGTGAGCAACCCTGGCGAAACCGCAGGGGCAATCCGCCCGTTAAAATACTACGCAGGCTCAGGTCATGCAGAGTGAGAAAATGGGGGTGCCGCGATGTATATTGCCATAAACCGCTTCAAGGTCCGACCGGACAGCGAAGAGGCTTTTCGCAAAAAATGGATGGATCGTGATGTTCTGCTCAGAACCGTACCCGGATTTGTAAGTTTCCAGCTCCTTCGCGGGCTAGCGATGGAAGATTACGTTCTTTATGTCTCGCATACCGTCTGGGCGTCTTATGATGCTTTCATTGGCTGGACCCGATCGGAAGAGTTCCGGGCCGCGCATGCTGGTGCCGGGCAGGGAGCGGTGCTGACGCTGGGGCCACCCGTATTCGAGGGCTTTCAGGTCTTGCAGAATATTCAGGTTTGAACTTCTGCTCGTGAAGCATTGGGAAATGCCTGCTCGGGGCACGTCAACTTGACGAACCTGTCATAACGGTTTGTGAATAGAACGGGCGTGGGGGCGGACGTGAAATGCTTTTCGGTCAGCTTTATGCAGATCCGGCCGTGTCCCGCGTCCGGTATGAAAGACCTAGGACAGGAAGAACAATGACGGCATCTCTCCGTTGCGAAGTGGCAGCGCTCCTCGACAGTCTTGGCGTGTCGCCTGATCTGTATACGGGAGGCAGTCTGGCGGTGAAGTCTCCGCTGACGGGAGAGGTGATTGCCGAGGTTGCGGAAATCAGCGCAGAGCAGGCGACGAAGACGATCGCCAGTTCACTTGACGCGTTCAAAGCCTGGTGCAGGGTTCCGGCACCGCGTCGCGGTGAACTTGTGCGCCTGCTGGGTGAGGAGCTTCGAGCCAGCAAGGAGGCGCTCGGGCGTCTGGTGACCCTGGAAGTGGGCAAAGTACCGTCCGAAGGTCTGGGCGAAGTGCAGGAAATGATCGACATCTGCGACTTTGCGGTCGGTCTGTCCCGTCAGCTTTACGGCCTGACGATCCAGTCTGAACGTCCGGATCATCGCCTGACGGAGCAATGGCATCCTTCGGGGCCGGTGGGGATTATCTCTGCGTTCAACTTTCCGGTGGCCGTCTGGTCCTGGAATGCCGCGCTGGCGCTGGTCTGCGGTGACAGCGTAATCTGGAAGCCTTCGGAAAAGACCCCGTTGACAGCACTGGCTACGCAGGCTCTGTTCCTGAAAGCTGCAGCCCGTTTTGGTAGTGACGCACCGGCCGCGCTCAGCACACTTCTGCTCGGGGGCCGCGAGATCGGCGAACTGATGGTGGCAGACCGTAGTGTTCCCATTATCTCGGCGACGGGTTCGACCCGGATGGGCCGGGATGTCGGTGAGCGGGTGGCGCGGCGTTTCGGGCGCTCCATTCTGGAACTTGGAGGGAACAATGCGTCGATCGTCACGCCTTCCGCCGATCTGGATCTGACGCTGCGGGCCGTTGCTTTCGGTGCCATGGGAACCGCTGGCCAGCGCTGCACGACGCTGCGTCGTCTGTTCGTGCATGCTAGCGTCTACGACATGCTGGTTCCGAAGCTGGTGAATGTCTACAAGGCGATTTCGGTTGGCAATCCGGTCGAAGGGGACGCGCTCGTTGGACCGCTGATCGATGCGGCTTCCTTCAGGATGATGCAGGCCAGCCTGAAAGCTGCCGTGGACGCAGGCGGCACGGTTCACGGTGGAACGCGCGTCGATGTGAACGGTGAGGCGTCGTTCTATGTCCGTCCGGCGTTGGTTGAGATGCCATCGCAGACGGGGCCGGTTCTGGAAGAAACCTTCGCGCCGATCCTTTATGTTATGAAATATGACACGCTTGACGAAGCCATCGCGCTTCAGAATGACGTGCTGCAGGGCCTGTCGTCTTCGATCTTTGCCACAGATATCCGTGAGGTCGAGCAGTTCCTGTCTGCGCAGGGCTCCGACTGCGGTATTGCGAATGTTAATATGGGGCCGTCCGGCGCGGAAATCGGTGGTGCCTTCGGGGGAGAGAAGGAAACCGGCGGCGGGCGTGAGTCCGGTTCTGATGCGTGGAAGGCCTATATGCGCCGGCAGACCAATGCTATCAATTATGGTCGTACTCTACCGCTTGCGCAGGGTGTGAAGTTCGATGTGGATGGCGGTTCGGCGGACGCCTGATCACGGATTTTCAGAGGGGCGGGGCGCAGGCCTTGTCCCTTGGTCCGGTGTGGGTGGGGCCTGCTTTTCCTCGCTGGCATGCGTGATGCTGAGCCGGTCATGAGTCGGCGACCAGGGGAGAGCTTTTTCCTCGACATAGCCCGGCGGGGGTTTGAAATCCTCAAGCCAGAGCCTACCCTTCATGGGGTTGATCAGGACGTTGAAATGCTTGAGGACGTCCATTCCCAGAATATTGAATTCCGCATCCGGGACGACATCCAGTGTGATGTCATGCAGCGTGTGTGAACCGAGTTGCAGCGTGTTGAAATGATGCCTGTGCCCGAGCAGGACCTCTCCTGCGCCGACACGGATCTCGTCATCCTGAGCGAGCATGCGGTGTGAAATACCTATCTTTCGCGCTACCCATTGCTGGATGATGGAGCGGTTGGCGCTGGTATTGATCTGCATGTCCACCTTGTGCCCGTCCAGCACAGCCGTCATCTGATTGAGCTGGGGAGACTCATCATCGAACGAAACAAGGGGAATGAAGGGCCCCGGATCTTTCATGAGCGTTCCGATATCAGGGCAATCTGGTGCTGTGTCGTAAGTAAAGATAGCCATTTTCTGGGAGTAACGGTCGATCAGGACATGGTAGTTCCCGAGAATGTCCCACCCGATATCCACCATCAGGAGCAGCCCGTCCGGTGCTTTCGGGGGGCGTTCGCCGACTAGAAGGGCAGTCATGTCCTTGAGGACAGCCTGTCCGATCTGAAGGCTGTGGACGGTAGTGGAATAGTTCCCGCCCGTTCCCGTGACGGAAATGGTCCTGATGGGGTCTTCCTGGTAAAAATCAAAACCCTTCGCGTCCCAGACACTCGTGCGGGTGGTGAAGGTCGAGAAAAAGGCGCCGACGTCATGGTCATTCACTTTGACATGAATCACAGGCGCACCGGCGGGATTTAGGAAAGGCAAGACTTCGCTCGTCATGACGCAGTCATGAATGGATCTGGCCTGGGCGGACGGAATGAAGGTGAGCAGAGCGAAAAAGGCAGAGGAAACATTCCGCCTGAAAGACAGTCTGCCCATCACTGATCCTAACTCAAGGGCGAGGTAATCCTGCCAGAACCTTGTCCCGTTTCTCCGCAGAAGCCAAATACTTTCACGGGGATGTAGCGCTTTTAGGTTATCTGGTGAATGCTCTGACGAAGGCGTTTTGCTGTTTGACTTCGACAGGGAGTCTCGTGTCGGTGAGGGCTTTGCCCTGCCATCCGGCGCCGAGTGCGATGTACAGCGCGACTGCGTTTCGGACGCGGGCGAGACGGCCGACGACGGCCTGATCCTGTGCGGACAGGGCGGTCTGTTCGGTTGTCAGTACGTTCAGGTATCCGGTCAGACCGGCAGTAAAGAGCTTTTGCGCGCGGTCGCGGGCCAGACCAGCATCGACGGAGGCCTGGTTCAGTTCTTCGACCAGCTCGGCATTATGTCGCCAGTCGCCCATCGCGTCCTCGACATCCGCAAACGCCTTGAGAACCGTCTTGCGATAGTTCAGACGGCTGCCCTCGGCCTCGGCGCGGGCCTGCGCAATGGCGGCGGTGTAGCGGCCGCCATGAATGACTGGCAGCGTTGCCATCATCATGAAGCTCCACGCCATGCCACCCGCCTGAAACGCCTGATAGGCGGCCGACGCGTTCGGGTTGAAGGTCAGCGGGATCATGAATTTCGGATAGAGGTTCGACACCGCAATGCCCACGCGCGCCGTATCGGCGGCGTATTCGGCCTCGGCCACGCGGATGTCGGGCCGGTTGGCGAGCACGATCGAGGGCAGGCTGTCGGGGAAGCGCGGCAGATCGGGGATCGGACGGCGCTTTTCCAGCTCTTCCTCAAGCTGCCCCGGCATGTCGCCGACGAGAATGGCGATGGCGTGCATCAGCCGCTCTTCCTGCTCATGCAACGGGGCCAGACGGGCGCGTTCGAGATGTTCTTCAGTCTGGGCCTGCGCCACGGCCAGCGTGTTACCCAGACCATGCGTGTAGAGTTTTTCGGTGAGCTCGCGCGAGCGTACGGCTACGTCGATGGCGCGCTCGGTGACGCCCAGACGTTCCTGCACGGAGCGTAGTGTCACGTAATCCGTCGCCATCTCGGCCAGCAGCGCGAGGAGGACCGCGCGACGGTTCTCGATCGATTCCTCGACGATCCGCTTGCGCTCTTCCACCTGCCGGGAAATATGCCCGAACAGATCGACTTCCCAGCTCGCCCGCGCGCCATAGGTCAGAACCGAAGCGTCCGGGCGGTTGGCCGGATTGCCCGGCCGCAGCGGCCAGTTGTCCACGTTGACGGAATAGCGATCATCGCCACCACCCATTGCCGCATCCAACTGAGGATACCAGGCCGACTGGGCCTGACGGCGAACAGCGCGCTCGGCGACGATGTGCTGCGATGCGATCTGCAGGTCGTAATTGCCCCTGATCGCCTGCTCCACCAGTTCGTTGAGCATGGGGTCGTGGAACTGCGACCACCAGTCCTTCATGTCGGCAGCCGACTGCGCCAGCGCATCGGCGGTGGCAGGATGAGGCTGCTCGACAAAGGCATCGGGCACCTTGATCCGGTCCGGCTTGAAGTTCGGCCCCACCGTGCACGCCGTCAGTGACAGGCAGGTGCTCAGGGCCAGAGCCACGCTGCGAAGGGCTACGGCCCGGGTGAAAGGCCGCGCGAGCGATCGGGAAAGGGGGATGCGTGACATGTCAGAGGTGGTTCTGCAGCCAGGTGGTCAGACGTCCGCGCGCACCCGGCGTCTCACGCCCGATCGTCACGGTGGCCGTCATGC
This sequence comes from Gluconobacter sphaericus, assembly GCF_016757795.1. GTDB lineage: Bacteria > Pseudomonadota > Alphaproteobacteria > Acetobacterales > Acetobacteraceae > Gluconobacter > Gluconobacter sphaericus. The sequence goes on from NZ_CP068419.1 coordinate 2,514,714, forward strand.
CAGCCGCCAGCGTAATGTCCGGCGGCACGTTATCGAACTCCAGACGCACCGGAATACGCTGCGCCAGGCGCACCCAGGTGAAGATCGGGTTGACGTCCGGCAGGCCCAGCTTGTCGGACACGCCGTTCTGGTCATTGATGCCGCGGCCGATGCTGACGACATGCGCCATAAGGATCTGTTTGTAGCCCATCAGCTTGATCCGGGCCTCATCACCCACACGCACGCCGTGCATCTTGGTTTCTTCGAAATAGCCGTTGATCCAGAAGCTGTGCGCATCGATCACCGCCAGCCCCGACACACCGGCATGGGCATAGTCACCCACCCGCAGGTTGAGGTTGGTGATGTAGCCATCCACCGGTGAATAAACCGTCGAGCGCTGGAGGTTCAGCAGCGCGGTGTTCAGTTCGGCCTTGGCCGCGTTGACCTTGGCGCGCTGGGTTTCAACATTGGAGTTGAAGTCTTCCTGCTCTTCCGCCGAGACGATGCCACCCAGCCCCATGCGACGTTTGGCGTCGGACGTGCGGAGCTTCAGGTCTTCCTCGGCACCCGCCACCCGGGCGCGGGCGGCGTCGATGTCGAGGCGGAAGCGTACCGGATCAAGCACGAAAAGCGGATCGCCCTTGTGGACGAACTGGTTGTCCACGACCGGCACGGCCACAACCGTACCCGAAACTTCAGGCGCGGCATCCACGACGTAAACACGCACGCGGCCGTCACGGGTCCAGGGAGCGAGGACATAGATGTCCCACATCGTCCGCCCCAGGCCGATGGCCAGCGCCAGGACGATCAGGGTCAGCAGGACACGGATCACACTACGGGTCCAGTTCATCGCTGACCCTCCCTAGACGTAAAGGATGAGCAGACAGAGAACACAGACATAAAGCGCTATTTCAAAGAGAGCGACGTGCCAGAACCATCCGAGCGCACCAGTGCGCCACAGGATGCTTCGAAGCAGTAACGTCACAAAGACCGCCGCTACGGCGTAAATGGAAAGCGGTGCAACAAAAACGCCAAACAGGTTAACTTCAGCCAGCATCAGGTACCGACCCCACCGTCAACCACCAGACCGTCACCCGCCTGACTGTAAGACAATTCGTACACAACGCTCCTCGCTCAGCAACATCAACTCCCTTCATTGCATGAAGGACAGTCGGTCGGTGATTTGGATCAAAAACTGAACCTCCTGACGAAAATGTCAACAGGATCTGTTTTCAATTGTGATGGTGTCATATAATCTATTGCTATGTCAATAGATGAGGTGTCAGCAGAAATGGCTGTCCACTACAATTCGTCCATTCTTCGGGACAGCAGTTTTCATGACATGGGGCTGACCTTTCATGTTCTGCGACTGTCGAGCCTGTGGCGGGCGCAGCTGGACCGTCTCCTGCGGCCCGAAGGCATGACGCTCGCGACCATGCGGCCCATGGCGTACCTGATGGTGATGGGAAACGGGATGAAGCAGAGCGATCTGGCGTCCGTCATGGGCGTAGACAGCTCGGCGCTCGTGCGGGTTCTGGATCATCTGGGGCGGGAAGGGCTGATCTCGCGGAAACCCGATCCGCAGGACCGTCGCTCCAACCTTCTGGTTCTTACGGAGGCCGGGTGCGAGCGGTGCCGTCAGTTCCACCGCATCGCAGCGGATCTGGAAGCCCGTCTGACCGAGGGCCTGCCTTCGGATGCTGTGGCGATGATTCGCAGCCAGCTTGGCACGATGGAAGGGAAATTTTCCCTCTCCGGTTTTTCTTTCCCCTGATTTCCCGGGCCTTTCATGCGCAATCTTTTTCGCCAGCTTCTTCCTTTCGATAGCAACAGCGTGCGTTGGCGGAATTTCGTCTCCACGGCGGCTTTTACGAGCAAGGTTTTCCTGTCCATCGGAATTGCGCTCTTTCTCGCCTTCATGATCCAACTGGAATCGCCGATGAGTACGGTCACGACCGTCCTGATCGTCGCGAACCCGACTGTAGGCGCACTAGTCTCCAAAAGTGTCTGGCGCATGACCGGGACGGTGATCGGCGCGGCGCTTAGCACGGCTGTCATGGCCATGTTTGTACAGTCCGCTGTCCTGTATTTCATGGTGCTTTCGGTCTTTGTGGGACTGGCCTGCATGACGGCGACCTGCCTGCGTTATTTTAGGGCCTATGCGGCGGTTCTGGCAGGCTACACGATCATCATCGTGGCCGTCCCCGCGTTTGCGCATCCCGAAAATATCTTCATGTCCGCCATGATGCGCGTGTCGGACGTCGCACTTGGAATCGTGGTGACGGCGGCGGTGTTCATGGTGACATCTCCGCGTCGACGTCAGGGTACGATCGACGCGCTTTCGGAGGCGTTCCGCGAAACGATCCGTCATGCCCTGGTGTTTCATGAAGGACTGATGAACCGCTCCGGAGGGCAGGAGGCTTCGGGCTCGGAAACTGTGGGGACTGAACGGGCTTTCAGAAGCCTTCCGCAGACAATTTATGACGGACGGCAGCGTCTTTTGGGGCAGCTGGCGCGCCTCGGAACGGCCGTAGAATACGCCGCGACGGACAATCCCGATATTCATGCCGGGGTGCGGGGGTACCGGCTCGCCGTCAGTCATATGACGGGGCTTGTGGCATCCTATCATCCGTACTGGCGCAATCTGGGGGTAGCAAACCCGCTCTCGACGCCTGTTCACCGCGAAATTCGCGACACGCTAACCCGGCTCCTCGCCCTGACGGAAACCGCTGGATGGATCGAGCGGCCGCAGGGCGTACTGGGCTGTCTGGAAGAGTCGCTCGGGCGACTTGAGGTTCTGGAGGGGGTGGCGACATCGCCTGCACTTCAGGCGTCCGTCGATAATGTTCGTGATATTCTTCTTCAGCTTCGCGAGACGGTCCTGGATCTGTCCAGCCCTCGTGGTCCGGATGTCCGCGTTCGGGTGCTGCCTTATCTGGAATGGATGTCAGCGATTTATAACGGTCTGCGGGGAATGTTGATCGCCTTTCTGGCCTGTATGATCTGGTACATCACCTATTTCCCGACCGGGCCGATGATGATCATGTATGTTGTGGCAGCCTCGAGCCTGCTGTCCACCGCACCATCGGCGGCACGGGCCAGCCTGCCGATGGCGATCGGAACGGCACTGTCGGTTCCGGCCTGTTGGCTGTGCCATATCGCAGCACTTCCCCGCGTGGATGGTTATCCAATGCTCTGGCTGTCGGTTTGTGCCTGCATGCTGCCGGGCGTGTGGCTCCAGTTTCATCCGCGCTACGGCGTGGGGGCCTTTGGTTACACGGTTTTTCTGGCCATGCAGCTGATGATAACGAACAGCATGGTTCCTGACGACATCACGCTCATCAACACCTGGCTGGCCATTCTGATGGGCTGTGCGCTGCTGGTCCTTGTGTTTCGGGTGATTATGCCGGCCGATCAGCGGCTTTATGCTTCGCGGCTCGTCATTTCGCTTGGTCGCAGTCTTCAGAGCCTCTCGGCACGCCCTGCTGCGCGCGTGCCATCCTGGATGGTGTGGGAAGGGACGCAGATCCAGAAAGTGTCGATCCTGCTGATGCGTTTGTCACTGGTGGCATCTCCGATCGACCGCCAGGGGTATGTGGATGGCGCTTTTGCTGCCCTGTCCCTCGGGCGTTTGCTGATTCGTTTGCGGCAGGCCATAGAACCGGCGGGGTTGAGTGTTCACGAACGGGAGGGTCTGGAGGTGGCGCTTGCGTCTTTCAGGACCCTGCGGCGGGACCCTGTTGGGACGGCTGCGTCTCTTATGGCAGCTGCGAGAATGATTGGCGCGGATGAAGCCTTCGGCGCAGCAGGGCTATACCGTGTCCGTCTAGTGTCGTGTCTAGAACAGAGTGCTCATATTCTCGACAGTATTCCGGGGTTTTTCCATGCGAATGGCCCGCTGAATCGCTGGTATGACGAACGGGGACCCGCGACGATGGTTTCGGTTAATCCGGCGCAGTGAAGTTCAGGAGGCTGCCCGGTCGCGAATGACGTCCAGCGACAGGGAGGCGGCTTCGAGAATATGCTGTTTCGTCAGGCGTCCGAGTTCCTCGCCATCGCGGGCGCGGCAGGCCTGAAGGATCTGAAAATGTTCGACGTCGGTCGCGGCTTTCCGTCCCGGCAGTTCCAGATGGGCACGGATATAGCGGTCGAGGCGCGAATGTAGATCGTGGATCATGCCGTACAGCCTCGGACGCTGTGCCGCGGCATAGATGGCGCCGTGAAACTCCCAGTTCAGACGTCCGGACTGTTCCATGCCGGTAGCTCCGCCTGTTCCGCAGACAAACGCCTCGTAAGCATCCTCGATCCGGGCCAGATCGACACGGGTGAGAGAGGTCATCGCCAGTCCGGCCGCCATGCTTTCCAGCGAGGCGCGGATGTCTGAATATTCCAGGATATCTGCTTCGCTCAGTCCGGTGACCACGGCGCCACGATGAGGCAGGAAGGCGATCAGACCCTCTGCTTCAAGCTGTTTGAGGGCTTCGCGGACGGGGATGGTCGAGACGCCGAAGTTGCGGGCAAGCTCCGACTGTCGCATCGGCTGGCCATCGGTCAGGATGCCGTCCGTGATGGCACGGCGCAGGGCGTCCGCGATTTCAAGCGATGCCGAGCCGCTTTTCGTATCAACAGGTGTAAAGTTCGGCTCGGCAGCGCGCATGGGGTCGTCCGTCAGTTGGGGCAGTCGTCTTAGCATGGCCGGCGCGAACGGCCATGCTGGACAGGACCGTTATCCGATGGTCATTAGGCTGGCATTACCGCCAGCGGCCGTTGTGTTGGTGCTGACGACCTTTTCCTGAAGCACCCATTCAGGCCGGATCGGGCTTTTCGCGTCAAGTATGTAAAGCTGCACGATCATACCTGAACGCGACAGAGCCGTGCAGGCCTGTTGCGCCATCTGCTTTTCTTCCGGAGACGCAAGGATCGTCCGACATCCTGCAACACGCCCGCCCTGCGTGCGGCGGATATGCAGCGCAAGCGTATCAGGGAGGTTGGAGACCCAGTCCGCAGCTATGTTGGGCCCCTGAACGAAAGCCGTGTTTCCACCGCTGAGAGCAAGACCCACGGCGCGAAGCATGGTTTCGCGGTCGCTGGCGATGCACAGGACGGCGCCACGCGGGAGAAGTTGGTACAGGTTGGTCTCGCCGACCGGGCCGGGCAGTTCGCGCGTAGTGCCGCACAGGCCATGTTGCATGGCGTCCACGATCGTCTGATAGAGCGAGAAACTTGTCTGCATCAACCAAGACAGGAAGAGCCGTGCGGGCTCTGGTAGTTCCTGGTTTTCCCAGTTCGTATGGGCCGGGACGCTGCTCATGAGGCGACGAAGGATCAGCGGGCCACCGGCTTTCGGCCCCGTGCCCGACAGCTTTTCGCCGCCGAATGGCTGGCTACCTACAACCGCTCCGACCATGTTGCGGTTGACATAGAGGTTCCCTGCCTCGATGCGCGAGGTGACATGCGCCATGCGGCTTTCGATTCTTGTGTGCAGGCCGAAGGTCAGGCCATATCCGGACTGGTTGATCGTGTTAATCAGGGCCTCGAAGTTGCTGGCCTCAAAGCGCAGGACATGCAGGACCGGACCGAAGACTTCGTCCTTGAGGTCCGCCAGACTGTTGATCTCGATAATCGTCGGGGCAATGAATGTGCCGTTCGATGCCGTGTCCGGAAGGGGAAGAGACCAGACGGTGCGGTTCTGCGCACGGGATGCATCGATATAGGTCTGGATGCTGGACTGGGCTTCAGCTGAAATGACCGGGCCAACATCCGTGTGCAGCTCCGCCGGATTGCCGACACGCAGTTCTTCCACGGCACCACGGAGCATGGTCAGGACGCGATCTGCGCAATCTTCCTGTACGCACAGGACGCGCAGGGCGGAACAGCGCTGGCCCGCACTGTCGAAAGCCGAGACCAGAACATCCGCGACCACCTGTTCGGTCAGGGCGGAACTGTCCACGATCATGGCGTTCTGGCCACCGGTCTCGGCCACGAACGGAACGGGCTGCCCGTCCGTGCCGGTCCGCCCGGCCAGAGCACTGGCGATCAGGCCGGCCACGGCGGTGGAGCCGGTGAACATTACGCCAGCAATTCGTGGATCGGCCACGAGGGCCGCGCCGGTTTCGCCAGCACCCGGCACCAGCCGGAGGGCGTTTTCTGGAACACCTGCTTCGCGCAGAAGGGCGACGGCGCGCAGGGCGATGAAGGGTGTTTCCTCAGCCGGTTTTGCGACAACCGTGTTGCCAGCCGCCAGTGCGACCGAAATTTGTCCCAGGAAAATCGCAAGCGGGAAGTTCCATGGGCTGATACAGGCGACGACGCCAAGCGGCGTACTGCTACCGGCCTGGGCCGTTTCGCGGGCCTGAACGGCGTAATAACGCAGGAAATCAACGGCTTCGCGAACTTCGGAGAGCGCATTGGCATAAGATTTTCCAGCTTCGCGGACTAGAAGGGCCAACAGTTCGCTCTGATGTGCTTCCAGAAGATCCGCTGCGCGATCGAGCTTTGTGCTCCGTGCGTCGGCGGAAAGAGCCGCCCATGCTGCGCCTTCGCTTTCGGCGGCATCAATGGCCTTGCGGACATCCTCTTCGGTTCCGAAACGGACACTGCCGATCCTATCCGAACGGTTGGACGGATTGCGGATTTCCTGCGTTTCACCCGAGCAGGACAGGTCTTCCAGCGTTCGTTCCCCGGAGGCGCAGACGGCTTCGGCCAGGTCCGTGACGGTATGTTCGTCGGTCAGGTCCAGTCCGCGGGAGTTGGTTCGTTTGGGCGCGAACAGGTCTTTCGGCGGGGCAATAGCCGGATGCGAAGCGCCTGGTGGCTGGACGGCTTTCGCGAGCGCGACCGGATCCGCGATCAGGGTCTCGATGGGCAGGCTCTCGTCGCCAATCTGGTTGACGAAGGACGAATTGGCGCCGTTTTCAAGCAGACGCCGCACCAGATAGGCCAGCAGCGTCTCATGCGAGCCGACGGGGGCATAGATACGGCACGGGCGGTTGAGCTTCTGCGGACCGACGACTTCGTTGTAGAGCGTCTCGCCCATGCCGTGCAGGCACTGGAACTCGTAGTCGCCGATCTGGAAATTCAGGCCAGCCAGCGTGTAGATCGTGGCCAGCGTACGGGCGTTATGGGTCGCGAACTGAGGAAATACCACATCGCGGGCAGCGAGAAGCTTCTTTGCGCAGGCGATATAGCTGACGTCCGTGTAGCATTTGCGTGTGTAGACCGGGAAATCCGTCTGGCCTTCGACCTGAGCCTTCTTGATTTCACTGTCCCAGTACGCGCCCTTCACCAAACGGATCATGAGGCGGTGTCCGCTGCGGCGGCCGAGATCGATCAGATAGTCCAGAACCTTCGGCGCGCGGCGCCCGTAAGCCTGCACAACGATCCCGATGCCGTTCCAGCCGTCCAGTTCCGGGCAGTGACATAGGTCTTCGATCAGGTCGAGCGACAGGTCCAGACGCTCGCTTTCTTCGGCGTCGATATTGATGCCGATGTCATAGCGGCGGGCCTGAATAACGAGGTCCTTCAGCGTCTGGCCAAGTTCCTTCAGAACGCGCTCGCGCTGGGCGAAGACATAGCGCGGGTGTAGGGCCGAGAGCTTGATGGAAATCCCGGCCTTTTCATACACATTCGCACCGCGTGCGGTCTGGCCGATCACGTCGATTGCGCGCTCGTAGTCGTGTCGGTAGCGCAGGGCGTCGGCTTCCGTCATCGCCGCTTCGCCGAGCATGTCGTAGGAATATTTGAAGCCGCGGTCTTCAGGCTCCGTGCTGACCTTGCGGGCTTCCTCGATGGTTTCGCCGATAACGAACTGCTCGCCCATCATGCGCATGGCGATGTCGAGTGCGCGACGGACCAACGGCTGCCCGCCACGTCCGACGAGGCGGAACAGCGCGGCGGTGAGACCTTCATCCGTGTCGTTGGTCAGCTTGCCCGTCAGCATCAGCCCCCAGGAGGCCGCATTCACGAAAACGGATTTTTTACCGCCGACATGGGACAGCCAGTCCCCTGTGCCGATCCGGTCGCGGATCAGGGCGTCCCGGGTCGCGGCATCGGGAATACGCAGGAGTGCTTCGGCCAGACACATCAGGGAAACGCCCTCGGCGGAGGACAGCGAGAATTCCTGCACGAGCGCCTCAACGCCGCTCGGACGGCGCTGCGCGCGTAGGGAGCGGGTCAGATGGCGGGCGACATCAAACGTGTTCTGCTGTTCCGTTTCGGTCAGTGTGGCCTGTTCGATCAGGGGAAGGATGCACTCTGCTTCGGGCCTGCGCATATCTTCGGCGATAGCCTGACGAAGGGAGGAACGGACAGGATAGGACGGCACAAAAGTTGACATGGTCTCAGCCTCGGACACGACACTCAGTCTGAGTTCTATAATCATATACGATTATTAGTAAAATATATGAAATGAGGATCAGATCACTTTTATGGCGTATTTATGGCGTATCTTTTGACCCGAAACGTTCGTGCCATGTCGGAAGTGCGGCGCCGCCGGGAAGGGGGGACGCCTCATACACGCCCCGAGCGATGGCGCGGGCCGCGACCTGCGTGGCGGTATGAAGGATTTCGGTCCATTCCTGACCAAGGGGAGCTGGTTTTTCGCAGGTCGAGACTCCGATCATGGCGTCCCCGTCCAGAGGTAGATGGGCTGGAAACACACCGCGCGCCACGCCGTCCTGCGCCAGAATGGAGAGGCGTTTGGCCTGTGTTTTGGTGAGGGTGGCGTCCGTGGCGATAAGGCCGATCGTGGTGCCGGTGACGGAGGCCCGTTTGGAACGCAGGCGTAAATCATCTGCGCTCAGATGCGCGGGCATCCCCAGACCGCCGAATTCGTCTCCCTGCTCGAAAGGCGCGCTCCAGAAATGCGGCCCGTCGCCGATCGTGGCGGTTCCGACGGCGTTGACGGCGACCAGTGCAGCCACGCGGTGCCCGGCGGGTGTGATCGTGCTTGCCGAACCCAGCCCTCCGCGCAGAGTGACGGTTGTCGCGCCTGTTCCTGCGCCAGCCGTGCCCAGAGCGAAAGCTCCGCTTTGGGCGCTGGTCGCGGCCTGATGTCCCATTTCGGCATAGGGCGAATAGCGCTCCCATGTCGTCTGTCCGCCCGCAGGAAGGTCGTAAAGACTGGCTTGCACCACAATGGGTACGCGGATGGTTCCCGGCGGCAGAGGTATGCTGCCGAACTGCTCGCGCAGCCACGCCTGAACGCCGGTTGTCGCATCCAGCCCATAGGTCGAACCGCCGGACAGGACGACCGCATGGATATGTCCGACCATGTTTTCCGGTTCCAGCAAAGCGGTTTCCCGCAGGGCCGGTGCACCGCCCGTAAAACTGCCGGAAGCGATGACGGGGCGATCGAACAGGACCGCTGTCACGCCCGTGCGCAGGGTCAGATCCTGACTATGACCGACGCGGATGCCGGGAATGTCGGTGAGAAGGTTCAGACTCGTCATGACGCCTCGCGGGTCAGTAGGTGTTTTCAAGAAGAGCCTTTGTGGCGGGCTGGCTGGGCGTATTCAGAATATCCGACGCCGGGCCAGATTCCACGATCCGGCCCTGATCCAGAACGGCGACATGGTGCGACAGATGGCGGATGACAGCCAGATCGTGACTGACGAAAACATATGACAGCCCATGTCGCTTCTGAAGATCGAGTAGCAGGTTCCGGACGATGGCTTGTGTGGAGACATCCAGTGCTGAGACGGCTTCATCGGCGATGATGACGGCAGGGCGTGTAATCAGGGCACGGGCAATGGCGATCCGCTGCTTCTGGCCCCCGGAAAAGGCTCTCGGGTAGCGGCTGGTGATCTCGGCGGAAAGGCCGACGTCCTGGAGGGCTGTGCGGATGCGTGCGTCCCGATCCGGAACAGGACCGAGCGCTTCCCCCACAATATCACCCACCGTCTGGCGTGGATCGAGCGCGCCAGACGGGTCCTGAAAGATCATCTGGATCGCGGGACGGATTTTCTTGTGCACGGTTTCTGACGCGGTCGCGAAATCCTGCCCCTGATACAGGATCTGCCCTTCATCTGGGGCGATCAGGCCGCTGAGGATACGGCACAGGGTGGATTTTCCACTGCCCGAGGCTCCGATGATCCCGAGTGTCTGGCCTGCCTGCAGATCAAAGCTGATATTTTTCAGAATGGGAGAGGGTTTGTGTCGCGTGAAGGAGAAATCCTGCCGGCTTGTCCTTCCATACGTCACATTTCGGGCCTGAAAAATCGGGATCATAACGGCGCCGTAAAGACGGGTAGGGGCGTAAGTGGCGTGCGGGCTGCGCCGTGCAGGGACATGGTCAGTAGTGCCTGCGTATAGGGATGGCGTGGGGCGTTAAATACTGATGCTGTTGTGCCCTGTTCCACGCAGGCGCCGTCTTTCATGACCAGAACATGATCGGCATGCCGGCGCACTAGCCCGAGGTCATGGGAGATCATGAGAACGGCCATGCCCTGCGTCTCACAACGGCGGGTCACGAGCGTCATCATGGCTGCTTGGGTCCGGGCATCAAGTGCAGTGCTGAACTCGTCCGCGATCAGGAGTTCGGGCTGGCAGGCCAGCGCCATTGCCAGCAGGACGCGCTGTCTCTGGCCACCGGAAAGCTGATGCGGATAGGCGCGTTCGCTCACGTCGGCTTCAGACAGACCGACCTGTTCCATAAGCGTGCGTGTTTCCGTGTCGATCTCGCGACGGGAGAGCGTCGTGTGAAGGCGGAATGTATCCCCGATTTGTGTTCCGATACGGCGTGTGGGGTTCAGGGCCGTCATGGGCTCCTGAAAGACCATGCCTAGTCTTTTGCCCCTGATCTGGCACCAGTCTCGTTCGGAAAGTGTGGAAAGCTCTGTCTTTTCTAGTCGAATGCTACCGTTAGTCTGAAAGCCGGGGGGCAGCAGCCCCGTCAGGCTCAGTGCGAGAGTGGATTTGCCTGAACCGGACTCCCCGGTAATGGCGAGGACCTGTCCTGATTCAAGCGTGAACGATACGTCATGCAGGATCGGGCGGTTCGGGCTTTGGACGCTCAGATTTAGAACATGGAGCAGGGACCTCACAGGGTGTGCTCCTCGTAGGCTGCGTCCAGCGCATCCCGTAGGCCATCCCCGAACATATTGAAGCCTAGCACGAGAAATATGATCGTTATTCCCGGAATGGCGACCAGCAGTGGGTGATCGAAGATATGGATCTGATACGACGCCAGGGCACGTCCCAGATCCGGTCGTGGCGGAGGGGCGCCGAGACCAAGATAGGACAGCCCGGCATCGGACAGGATTGCGAGGGCCAGTGAGGATGTCGCCTGAATCGTCAGGAGCGGCAGGATATTGGGCAGGACATGTCGGCGCATGATGTAAAACGGGCCGCGTCCGGCCAGTCGGGAGGCGGCGATATAGTCCTGAATGAGGATGGAGCGGGCAGCCTGCCGGGTGATGCGGATCTGGGCCGGGAGGCCGAACAGGGCAATGGCGAGGATTTCACCCGTGGCGGAGGCACCAAGAGCGGTGACGAAAAGGGCTGCGATCAGGACGGGTGGGAAGGCCAGACCCAGATCGGCCAGTCCCATGATGGTTCTGGCGGGTCTGGCTGCAGCGATCAGTCCGAGTGCCGTTCCCACAATCGTGGCGAGGCAGACGGAGATCGCGGCGATCGTCACGCTGTTGAAGGCTCCGGTCAGAACATGGACCATGAGGTCGCGACCGAAAGGATCGGTGCCGAGCGGATGCAGCGGGGACGGCGGAGCATAACGGTGTAGGACGTCGATGGGCGGTGCGTGACCGCCATTGAACAGGGTTATGACGGTCGCGGGGAGGAGGACAATTCCGAGCAGAATACTCCCCACCCGGAGCGTCCGGTTGGAACGGGCTGTCATGACAGGTCTGTCTCAAGGCGCGGATCAAACCAGCGAATGAGGATCGTCATCACGATATTAAGGACAATTACAGACGCGACGATTAGCATGACGAGGTTCTGCACGACGGGAATGTCGCGCTGGTTGACGGCTTCCAGCAGGAGCTTTCCACAACCAGGCAGGCTGAAGACGCTTTCGACGATGATCGTTCCCGTCACGAGAACTGGAAGCTGGATCCCGGTCAGCGTCAGGACAGGGATTAGTGCGTTAGGCAATGCGATGCGCCACAGAACGCCGCGTCTGCTGTAGCCCTGTGCGCGGGCCGTGCGGATAAAATCCTGAGACAGGGTCTCGATCAGGGACGAGCGCGTGAAACGCGCCGTGATAGCGGCCTGCGGGATGGCGAGAGCGATGGCGGGAAGGGTGAGGGCCCTGAGTGCCGGGAGGATACCGTCATGCCAGCCGGGAAAGCCGCTGGAGGGTAGCCAGTGCAGGGTCAGGGAAAACAGGAACGTCATCATCATCGCCAGCAAGAAATCCGGGATGGATTTGAAAAGCTGGAGGAAGCCCATCAGGCTCGTATCAAGCAGTGTTCCGCGCTTTGCGGCTGCCATCACGCCGAGTGTGATACCTGTCCCCAGAGACAGCAGCATGGCCAGCAGGATCAGGGGCAGACTGCTCTGCAGGCGTTCACCGATCAGGCTGCGGACGGGAACGTCGTAGATGTAACTCCGGCCCAGATCCCCGCGAATGAATGCGCTGATCCAGTGTAGGTATCGCGCGGGCGGGGATGATTCCAGCCCGAGTTTTTGGTGCAGGGCCGCGAGACTCTCGGGGCTTGCATCCAGTCCGAGCATGACCGCTGCGGGGTCGCCGGGCAGAAGGTTCATGGCCGCGAAAATGACGAGGCTTGCGACAACAAGAAGAAGCAGCCGTTCCAGTGGGATGCGGAAAACAGCCATGCCCGTCATGGTGCCCAGGAAACACCGGCAACCGGGCAGCCTGCGATGGGCTGGTTGGTCCACAGTCCTTTAAGACGCCGGTTCATGACGGTTTCGCGGGGGATCGCGAACAGGAAGACATTGGGTTCGTCCTGTGCGAGCTGTTCCTGCATCTGCACGGAAAGCTGATGCCGCTGGACCTTGTCTGCCGTCGCTTCGTACTGCTCGACGAGCCCATGAAAAACCGGGCTGTGGTAGTGGAAATAGACCGGCGTGCGGTCATAGATCGCGATGTCATGGGGCTCGGTATGGGCGATGACGGTCATGTCGAACTGGCCCTGCCCATACACCTGACCCAGCCATGTCGGCCATTCCACGGGCTGAAGTGTCACGATCAGCCCGACCTGTTCCAGATAGGCGGCGATGAGCTCACTGCTGTCGCGTGCATAGCCGATGGGCGGGAAAGTCAGGGTCAGATGCGTGCCGGGTGCGACGCCGGCCTCTTTCAGCAGGGCGCGGGCGTGGTCCGGATCATAGGGATAGCGGTCGGGTAGGGCGGCGTAATCGGGATCGTCCGGTGCCATGTGAGATTGCAGGAGCGTTCCGTCTCCGTCGGCCACGGCCTGAATCAGAGCTTTGCGGTCAATGGCCTGTGCGATGGCCTGCCGGACGCGGAAATCACTGAACGGACGCCGGGCGTTGTTGAGGGCGAGAATGGCCTTGAAGGGAAAACTGCCCCGGACGGCCTGCAACTGCGGATTTCCAGCAAAGCGGCTCAGGATTTCCCGGGACGGGAAAGACGGATAGGCATCCAGTTCTCCGGCCAGCAGCGCGTTACTGGCGGACAGGGGGTCGGGCATGAAGCGGAACGTCACCGATTGCAGGGTAGCTCTGGCGCCCCAGTAATTCGGATTGCGGGTCAGGGTCAGGTGGTCCCCGCGCCGCCATTCACCGAACGCGAACGGACCTGTGCCGATGGGATGGCTTATGTTCTGCGTCACAGACGTCGGTGAAAGAATGGCGGCGTCGTTCCAGGCGAGCTGGTAAAGAAAACTGCCGTAAGGATGCTGAAGCCGGATGCTGACATGCAGGCTGTCCGGGCATGAGATGTTGGCGATCTGGCTAAAAATGGTCCTGTGTGGGTTGGTGCTGTCCGTCGTACCGGCCCGCAGCAGGGAAAACTTTACACTGTCGCAGGTCAGGAGCGTGCTGTCGTGGAAATGCACGCCGTCATGTAGCGTGAAATCATAAATCAGGCCGTCCGGCGAGATATGCCACTCCTGTGCCAGAAGGGGTTTGAGGGCACCCTGTTCGTCCAGCCGCATCAGACCTTCGTAGATGTTGCCGTACGTCACCATCCCGATAGCTTCGCTGGAGCCACGCGTCGGATCCAGGCCCGGTGGTTCGATCGCCAGACCAATCGAAAGCGTATCGCGCGTATCGGCTGCCCGCGCTGTCCCGGGAATATGAGACGCCGGAAAGCCGACCGCGAGAACGGTCAGGAGAATGGGCACGGTTTTCAATCAGGCGCTCCGCGAACTTGCAGCCTCAGGGCGCAGGATCACGGAAAATAGGGTCTTCGTCGCCTGAGCGAAAGGGGTTGCTGTTCAGGGATGCGGGCTCGTGCTGGCGATCCGGGCAGCGAGTTGCTCGACGAGGGTCCGGGTCAGGGCAACCTTGCCGCTGTCGGTCGTCACAGAGCCCTGTGAGGTGAAGGAGGCACGGCTGCGCTGGACGGGCTGGTGTTCATCCGAGGGGATCAGTGCCCAGTCGGCCGTCAGGGCACCCTGACCGCTGCTGTTGAGATCCAGCCTGCTGATATTAACTGCAAGACGCAAGGCCGGCGTTTCTGCCAAAGGCTGCGTGGTTACGGCATAACCTGGCCAGTCCTGCCCTAGATGGGCGGCAAGAAGGTCGGTCACTCCTTGGGACAGACGGCTTCCCCAGCGCCCGTTGGGGCTGCGGTCAAGCTGGTCGCCGTGGCGTATGAGGATATCCTGACTGTCGATATAATCCGGAAGTGTGACATGCGACACGCTTAGGACAGGAGCTGAAGCGGGAAGGGCAGCGGTGTTTTGCGTAATGGCAGGTGCGCCGAGCGTGTAGAACTGGACGGGAGGTGCGGCGCAGCCTGACATCAGGGCGAGGGCCAGAAGAGATGCAGATCGGGTTATGAGCCGTGTCACGGGTTTGGTCTCCGGAAGGAACAGAGGGCGGCGGAACTGTCTGCTCATGGCCGGCGTCCCGTGAGGAGGAGCTGCGGATTACGCTCCACGTCTGTTGCAAAACCGCGCAGGGCAGACGCGGCGGCGGCGATATCCCGCAAGCTTGCTTCGAGATTAGCTCGGTCGGCAGAGCGTGGGGACGTCATGCTCTCTAAATTGGCCAGACTCTTTGAAGCCTGTTGGACGGCATCGTTGCTGTTCTGCAGGATGGCATGGAGTTCATGACCGCGCGCATTGAGCTGGGTCGTGCCCTCGTTGGCCAGCTTGTCTACACTGAGCAGTGTCCGCGTCAGAACAGGGTCGAGGTCCGTCACCGTCTTGTGGGCAGCATCGATCATGTCCCGACTGTGATCGGAGGTGTCACGAATGCTCTGCACGAGTGCTGGCAGGTCTTTGTCGAGCTGGTTTGAAAGCTTCCGGACTGATACCAGGGTCGCATCGGCGTTCTCGCCGATCTGCTTTAGGGGCAGGTCCTGAAGGCTCTGTGTCATGGCCGCGATGGTGGACTGCCTGGTTGGGATTTCGGTGATGCGGGCAATATCGGGATGCAGCACGGCCGGGATCGAGGGGGCGAAATCCAGATCAATTTCAGACGTGCCGGTGACGAAGCTCTTGAGGTTCATCTCGCCGCGCAAGCCCTGCTGGATGAGGTCTGCCATGCTAGGGCGATGATGGCTGTTGTTCGCCAGGATGATGTTGTCTGGACGCATTGTGACAAAGACGGGGATATAGGCGTCTTTGGTGGCGGGATTGTATTCGATGACGACACGGTCCACCGCGCCAACCTGTACGCCCCGGAATGTGACGGGAGAGCCAACAGTCAGTCCCGAAGAGGCGCCGTGGAACACCAGAACGGCTTTTTCCGTCCGGCTGAAAGGATGAAAATTGCCGAACAGGACGAACGCTGCGACGAGCAGGCCTGTCCCTCCAAGGACAAAAGCACCGACAAGAGCCTGCCTGTTCATCATGTGTTTCCTTCTTCGTCGCGTTCACGGTGCATGAAGGCATGCACTTGTGGGTCCGTACAGTTGTCCCGCAAATCGCGGGGCGAGCCATGGGCGATCGGGGTTTTTGTCCTGGGATCCAGGAAAATACCGTCATCGGCGATGTGGAACAGGCTCGGCAGCTCATGGCTGACGATGATGATCGTTGCGCCAAGTCCATCGCGCAGGTTCAGGATCAGATCGTCCAGTCGCGCGGAGGTGATCGGATCGAGGCCTGCGGAAGGTTCGTCGAAAAACAGAATGTCCGGATCAAGCGCAAGGGCGCGGGCCAGACCGGCGCGCTTGCGCATTCCGCCGCTGATTTCGGAGGGGTAAAGATCGATTGCCTGCAACATGCCGACGAAGCCGAGCTTCAGTTCCACCAGCCTGCGGATCACGGCGGGTTTCAGATCAGTGAACATCTGAAGCGGCAGGGCGATATTCTCGCCGATCGTCATGGAACTCCAGAGCGCGCCACTCTGGAACAGCACGCCGAAGCGATGGTTCAGCTCTGCGCGGTGGGCTTCGTCTCCGGCCCAGTAATTCTCATCTCCGACGTGATATTCGCCGGCGGACGGACGCAGCAGGCCGATCATGCTCTTGAGAAGCGTGCTCTTGCCGCAGCCCGAGCCGCCCATGACGGCGAAGATGCTTCCCTTGCGTACGTCGAGCGAGATGTTTTTCTGGATGATCTTGGGGCCGAAGGAGAGCGTGATATCGCGCAGGGACAGGACGGTCTGGTCAGGCATGTCTCAGATCCCCAGAACATCGGCGATGACGGCGAAGATCGCGTCGATCGCAATAACGCCCACGATCCCCACCACGACGGCCCGTGTGGCGGCAATGCCGACATCCGCGGCTGACCGCCCGGCCTTCAGGCCGATCCGGCAGCTCGTCAAACCGATGAAGGCCCCGAAGACAAGGCTCTTGGTGAAACCGAAGACGAACTGGCCGATCCCGAACGCTGTGACCGTCTGATGGAAATATCCCGCCGCCGTGATGTCCAGCATCGAGATGGCCACGACGAAGCCGCCCAGCATGCCAATCAGGCATCCGTATAGGTAAAGGAACGGCATCGTGATGATGAGGGAAAGGACGGCTGGTAGGATCAGATAGGTTGAGGTCGGGATGCCGAAAACGTTCAGGGCGTCAATTTCCTCATTGCCCTGCATGGTGGAAATCCGTGCGGCATAGGCGCCACCCGTCCGACCGGCCATAATGATGGCTGTCATAACAGCGGCCATCTCACGCACCATGGCAATCCCGACCAGACTGGCCACATAGATGCCGGCGGCGAATTTCTGAAGCTCGACAGCGCCCACGAATGCCAGGATCGCACCGATCAGAAAGTTGACGATACCCACGATGAGCAGAGCGTACGGGCCGGCATCAGCCGTATTGGCCAGCAGATCGATCATACGCATCCGGCTGCGACCGAGGAGCGTGAGGACGGCACCCTTTGCTGTCAGCGCGCCCAGTTCGGAGACGACGCCAACTTCCGTCATTGATGCGATAGCGTGATTGCCGACTGTTTCCAGAAAAGGGGTGCGGGCGGTCTTGTGATGGACGGGCTCGTCGGGGACTTCGGGCAATAGTTCGAGAAGCTGGCGCATCGGGCCGGGTAGTGTCTGCATATCCAGACTGATGCCGGCGTCATGGGCAACGCGCTTGAGATCCCAGAGGAACGCCACAAGTCCGGTATCCCAGACCTGGAGATCGGATGTCTGGAAGGATAGATGGGCGCCGGGCGCTTTTTTCAGCCCGTCTTTCGGGAAAACGGGGATATTGCCGGCCCGCGCCTGCCAGGTACCGCTCAGAACCATGACCGGTGCGGTCTGCTCACCCTGTAGATGCCACTGCGGCATTCTGTCTGCGGGCTGTGCGGCTGATGGCCCTGTTGTGGTCTGATCGGTCATGGACTCTGCATTTCCGGTCCTGACATCCCCTGATTCTGCAAAAGACAGAACGGAATGGAAATTCGATCACCGTCCTGACGTGGCACCTTATCGGCTGCAGGCAAAAGATCAATGCTCATGAAAGGTTCTGACACGCATCGACTGTACCCGAAGAACGCTGTTCTTTTCGTGCTGGGAGGGCTGACTGTTACGAGAATATTTCTGTTATGATCATTCTGTCACGATTTGGAACCTGAAAACCCTCTATGGCCCGCCAGCTTTCCCTGATTGTCCCGTTCTGGAACGAAGAAGCCGCTATCGGCCATTTCGTGCGGAGTATCCTGCCGGTCCTTGACGGGATTGCGGACACGGATTGGGAAATTGTCTGCGTCGATGATGGTAGCAGCGATGGTACTCTACGGGAGTTGAACGGATTTTGCGAAGTGGACCGGCGGTTCAAGGTCCTTGAACTGTCGCGCAATTTCGGCAAGGAAGCCGCGCTGACGGCTGGTCTCGATGCGGCGACGGGGGATGCGGTCATCATCATCGACGCCGATCTTCAGGATCCGCCCGAGATCATCCCGAAAATGGTTCAGGCCTGGCGGGACGGGGCGGAGGTCGTGCTGGGTAAACGGATCGACCGGTCCAGTGACAGTTTGCTCAAGCGCAAGACGGCGTCTTGGTTCTATGCGCTGCATAATCGCCTTGCCCATATCCGAATTCCAGAAAATGTGGGGGATTTCCGCCTGATGGACCGATGCGTGGTCGAGGCGCTCAAAAGGTTGCCTGAGCGTCAGCGATTCATGAAAGGCCTGTTCGCCTGGGTTGGGTTTCGGACGGTCAGTATCGATTACGTCCGGAAGCCCCGTGCGGCGGGTATGACGAAATTCTCTGGCTATTCCCTGTGGAATTTCGCTCTGGAAGGCTTCACCAGCTTTTCCTCCGCACCTATTCGGCTGTGGACCTATCTGGGAACAGCAGGTGCGCTGCTCTCCATGTTTTATGCGCTTTTTATCATGTTGCGGACGATCATCTGGGGCAATCCCGTTCCAGGTTATACGTCTCTGTTCGTTGCGATTATTTTTTTTAGTAGTGTGCAGATTATTAGTATCGGCATGCTGGGGGAATATATCGGCCGTATTTATATGGAGACGAAGCAGCGCCCGATTTACGTGCTCCGCCGCACGTATTAACGGGTCGAACGCGGTCAGGCATTCTGTTGCGTGATCGTAAAAAATAGCTACTCTTTTCCGTAAAGGATCAGGGCAGAAGAGAGAGACGGAACATGCCGGAGACGCTCGCCACAAAAAGGCACGCTTTTCTGAAGCGGCGCCATGTCCTGCTTGGGGGGGGTGCGACCTGTGTCAGCCAGATGACCGCATGCGCGCGACCGGGCTCTTCGTTCGATGCAGTGGACGTTCTCGTCCGGGATGCCATCAGAAGCGGTGAAGCTCCGGGCGCCGTGGTCGCGATCGGTCATGATGAAAAGATCGTGCATCGGTTCGTCTATGGAAAACGGGCACTGGCTCCGGTGTCCGAACCTCTGGATTGGGGGACGCGCTTTGACATGGCGTCCCTCACCAAACCGACCATGACGGCGCCTTCGGTCATGCAACTGGTCGAGCAGAAGAAGTTGCAGCTTGATGACCGCGTAAGTCAGTATTTCCCGGAATTTGCATCCAATGGAAAGGGTGATATTTCGGTTCGCCTGCTCATGACCCATTATTCCGGTCTGCCGCCGGACCTTCCCCTGAATGATCCCTGGACCGGTAAGTCTGAGGGGGTCAGGCGAGCCATGAAGTCTCCGCTCGCCAATCCACCGGGCGAGAAGTTCGTTTATAGTGACATCAATTACATTATGCTGGGGCTTCTGGTCGAAAAACTGAGCGGGATGCCGCTCGATCAGTATGCCCGGATTAATATTCTTGAACCGTTGGGTATGACGGAATCCGGCTATCTTCCGGCTGATAGCCTGCGTCCTATCATCGCTCCGACACAGTATGACGAGCAGGGCAACATGCTGCGCGGCGTGGTGCATGATCCGACAGCGCGGAGAATGGGGGGGGTGGCCGGCCATGCCGGACTGTTCTCGGATGCGCGGGACATGACGCTTTATGCACAGGCCCTTCTGGATCGTCTGAAAGGACGTCCGAGCCGCTTCCCCCTACGACGGGAGACGCTCATCCTTATGACTACGCCGCAGCAGCCGGCGGGAAAAACGGAGCTGCGGGGACTGGGCTGGGACATCGATACCCATTATTCTTCCCCGAGGGGAGACGTGTTTTCCCGCCGTTCCTTCGGGCATACTGGCTTTACCGGTACGTCTCTTTGGATCGACCCTGACAGCGACAGTTATGTGCTGATCCTGACAAACCGGGTCCATCCTTCAGGGGGGCATAGTGTCGTGCGGCTGAGACATGACATTGCCACTGCAGCGGGAAGGGCGCTCGGCCTTTCCGCGCCAGTTTAGTTGTTTTTCGCAGCTGCGTTTCAAGGAACGTGCCGGACACCGACGAAGGGGTGAGCCGGATCTTTAGGACAGGATCCGGGATAGAGGGCGATCAGTTCCAGAATATGCTGTGTCAGGGCATCGCGACTGGTTCTGATCCTTTCCCCTTCGGCCCGACGTACGGTATCGCTCTGCGACAGGAGATTGCCGGCATAACCGACTTCCCGAGCCATTTCAGCATCCGGTAGTGCGGAAAGCGGCACGAACTGGACCGGAAGGTTAATTGTCTGGGTTTTTGTGCGGTTAGCGTCAGCCTGAAGGCCGAAAACGGGCAGCGTGCCGGAACTGCTGACTGAGAAGCTGCCCGAGGACGTAAAGCTTCCCGACAGTGATAGCGTAACCGGACCGGAAATCATGGCGACAACCGGGTCGGCAACATGCTGGTTGCATTGCAAGGCACGAACGTTCCGGTCAAACCCTGTCTTTTGTTCGACTGTCCAGTCCTGCATATGTGAGGTACTGACTACGCCCGTTTTCGTCAGATCCATCTGGATGCCAGCAATAGCCTCACTGATCGTGACAGGGGACGGAGATCCCGTCGCACAGCCTCCGAGAAGGGCAACTGTCAGCAGGGCCAGAACAGGACGTCCGGAGGAAAATCTGCCTTTCATACGCCTCTCACTTCAGTCAGAAGGACTTTGAAGTCTTCTCCGGTTGGCGATGTGCCGGGAATGCCGATCCAGTTCTGGCGCGACAGCAGGCCATAGGCTTCATCGGCAATCTTCGTGAAGGTGTCCCACGGCATGAATGTGCGCGTGCCCCAGGTATTGAAGAAAATCCCTTCAGGATTGTAGCCCACGAGGGCAATGGCATGGCCGCCGACCAGCGTGCGATCGGAAATGGCGTTCCAGTCCCACGTCGCGCCCAGTGGAAGATCCATGAAGCCCTGTGGCACCTGAACCCCTGCGAGAACGCCCCCCAGATAACAGATGCTGCGACGGATACCGTCGCCGTCCTGTGGATCGATCGTGCCGTAAGCCGTCAGGTAATCCAGAGTCTGTCCTGGACGGTGCAGACCCTGACGCAGCCAGAAGTTTAGCTCGT
Source organism: Gluconobacter sphaericus (assembly GCF_016757795.1). Lineage (GTDB taxonomy): Bacteria > Pseudomonadota > Alphaproteobacteria > Acetobacterales > Acetobacteraceae > Gluconobacter > Gluconobacter sphaericus. Next base: position 2,536,123 of record NZ_CP068419.1, read on the forward strand.
CCAGCAGGACTGTTCCGTTGTCCCGGGCTCCCGTCTGCGGATCGAACCCGGTCACGGCTCCGTAGTTGTTCAACACCATATCCGTGGAGAGGAGGACCAGCCCCTGCGCGGCATGGGTCCATGTCGCCGTCAGGGCTGCATGGGCTGCGAACGCACAGCAGCCATATCGGTCATTGCCCCACATCTGATAGGGCACCTCTTCGGACCAGTCCTTCTGCATAGGAATGGTGGGAAGGTGTGCGGCCAGTATGGGCGCCAGACGGTAGGTTCGCAGATCATGTTTGGGCGCACGTTTGCCAAGGCATCGGAACATGGACAACTCCGGCAGGAACATAAATTAGGGAGCGGTTCAGGTGAGCCGCTCCTGTCTTTGGGGTGAGGAAGAGGACGGAGCGTCAAATGCCCTGATAGATCCGGGCACGGATCAGTTCCGGCGCCTGCGTGGTGCCAGCAAAAGGGGCCGCCGTAACGCCTGCAAGAGCTTCGACCAGCGGGATCATCGCGGACACCGTGCTCATGTAAGTGGCGGTGGAGGGCGAGTAGACCTTCACGATTGGCGTTGCGATGGCCAACAGGGTCTGCAGATTGGTGCCGAGGCTCTTGGCCCAGTCCCTGCCGGTTGTAACCGTGATGGAACCGTTGGAGTTGGCCGCAACCTGTGCGGTCACGCTTTTGATTTGGGCGATCAGATTATCGAATGTCGCTTTATCCGTAGCAGAAAGATGATTTTCCAGATCCGGAATGCTCTCGATGGCCTGAACCGCATAAGCGATGGCAGCGGCGTCACTGCTCAGGGCTTGAGTGTTGAAAGTAGTTGTGCTGCCAGTCGTGGTGCAGGCGCTTGTGGAGGCAAGAAGAACAGCGCCAAGGCTCAGGGCGATCAGACGGTTACGCATCAAAAGCTCCAGAAATAAAAAAAGCCGCCTCAGGGGGCGGCTATGGGTCATGAAAATGAAAGCTGTCTCCGGGCAGACGATTAGCCCGGTAGTGAAATGAGCGACGGTGAAATCAGTTGACGCGACGGGGCGGTTCACCGGCCTTTGGGTGCGTCGAGACCATGTCCAGTCCAAGTTTTTCGGCCTCTTTCGCACGTGAGGAGCCGACCGGCACCATGATGGCTTTTGCTCCTGGCTGGTAGGCGCTGGTATTCCAGCCCTTTGCCTGCGCGACCATGCTCACGATCCGGAACAGTGGGAGCAGCTTCGACGTGCTGGCCGGCGGCTTCCAGAAGCGCAGGGCCAGCGCGGCCGCGGCAATGAAAAATGTGATGATTGAAACAATGTCGCCAGCGTATTTGGCAGGCAGATAGGGCAGGATGGTCTGGAACAGCGATGTCCAATCCATTGTCATCTCCGGCTATGAAAAACCGCCCCGAAAAGGCGGGCGTGTCAAAACACTCTGCCGGTCTAGAGAGGAGTTTTCGCACGCACCAAGGAGAAAATGCCGTCAAGTGGAAATTGGCAATTTTCACACGCTTGCGGTGGCGCGATCAGCCGTTTGACGATCTTTCCTGAACACCATACGGTTCGGCATCATCACGAGTATTACAGGCGATTTCATGGCTTTCAATTTCAGGCTTGCTGCAGTTCTTGCAGTTTCGGCATTTTCTCTTTCTGCTGAAGCACATGCTGCTTCCACGAACCCGTTCTTTTCGGCAAGTACGCTGCCTTATCAGGCCCCCCGTTTTGATCAGATCACGGACAGTGACTACGCCCCGGCTTTCGAGCGTGGAATGGCCGAGCATTTGCGAGAGATTAAAGCGATCGCCAACAATCGCGCAGCACCGACTTTTGATAATACCATTGCTGCAATGGAACGCGCGGGCCAAACCCTCAACCGTGTGCAGATGACGTTCTACGGTGTTTACCAGGCCAACACCAACGATACGCTGGATAAGGTACAAAGCCAGGAAGCGCCCCGCCTGACTGCCCATGAAGATGAAGTCTATCTGAACGCGAAGCTCTTCGCCCGCGTGAAGTCGCTTTACGATCGTCGCGAAAAGCTCACCCTGACCCCCGAGCAGGCCCAGCTTCTCGACATCTACTACCAGCAGTTTGTCCATGCTGGCGCCCGGCTTTCGGCAACAGACAAGACAAAGCTGCGTGCGATCAATACACGCCTCTCCAACCTTGAGACGCAGTACGAGCAAAAGCTGATTGCGAGCGCCAAGAGCGGTGCTCTGATCGTGAACAGCAAAAAGGCGCTGGCCGGTCTGGATGACAACACAATCGCTTCTGCCGCCAAGGCAGCGCAGGAGCGTGGATTGACCGGAAAATGGGTCATTCCCCTTCAGAACACGACGCAGCAGCCTGCTTTGACTTCCCTGACGGACCGTGAAACCCGGCAGGCCCTGTTCGAGCAGAGCTGGACCCGTGCCGAGAAGGGGGACGAAAACGACACCCGCGCCACGATTTCCGAACTGGCAGAACTCCGTGCGCAGAAAGCTGCACTCTTCGGTTATCCGAATTTTGCTGCCTATACGCTGTACGATCAGATGGCCAAGACGCCGGAAGCTGCTGAAAACTTCATGCAGCAGCTTGTCCCGGCTACTGTTGCCGAGCAGAAGCGCGAAGCCGAGGTCCTTCAGAAGGCTATTCGCAAGGATGGTGGCAAGTTCGATCTGAAGCCCTGGGACTGGGAGCATTATTCCGATCAGGTGCGCCGTGCGAAGTACAATCTCGATCAGGATGAAATCAAGCCGTATTTCGAGCTTAAAACGGTTCTGACGGATGGCGTATTTTTCGCTGCTAACCAGCTTTACGGGATCACGTTCCAGCAGCGGACGGATATTCCTGTCTACCAGCCTGATGTCATGGTTTTTGAAGTCCATGACAAGGACGGTTCTCCGCTCGGCCTGATGTATTTCGATTACTTCAAGCGGGACAACAAATCCGGCGGCGCCTGGATGTCCAACTTCGTCGGGCAGTCCAAACTGCTTGGCACGAAGCCCGTCATCTATAACGTCGCCAATTTCACTAAAGCGGCCCCCGGCCAGCCGCAACTCATCACGTCCGACGATGTGACGACCATGTTCCACGAATTCGGCCATGCCCTGCATGGTCTGTTCGCAGACCAGACCTATCCGTCGCTGTCCGGTACCAGCGTGGCGCGTGATTTCGTGGAGTTCCCCTCGCAGTTCAACGAGAATTGGGCGCTGGATCCCAAGGTCCTGTCGCATTACGCGCGGCACTACAAGACCGGCGCTCCGATGCCCAAGGCCCTGGTTGAGAAGATCCGTAAGGCTGCACACTTCAATCAGGGCTATGCATTGGGCGAGATCGTCGCCGCATCCGAGCTGGACATGAAATGGCATAGCCTGCCCGCGACGGCACCGCGTCAAGACGTGGACAAGTTTGAGAGCGATGCGCTGAACAGCACAGGGTTGGACGTTGCAGCCGTTCCGCCGCGTTATCGCTCCAGCTACTTTCTGCATATCTGGTCTAACGGATATTCCGCCGGCTATTACGCTTATCTGTGGACGGAAATGCTGGACCAGGACGTATTCTCCTGGTTCCAGGAGCATGGTGGTCTAACACGTGAGAATGGACAGCGCTTCCGCGACATGATCCTTTCGAAGGGACACACCATGGATTACGGCCCAATGTTCCGTGCCTTCTATGGCCGTGATCCGGACATCACTCCGATGTTAGTGCATCGCGGGCTTGTTTCCGAACAGGGCAAATAATCATAAGCCGGGAGGAAAGACCTGATCTTTTCTCCCGCTCTTTTGTCTGGACAAAAACATGCCGACATCCATGCGCAGAATGAGCCGCTTTTTTTATTGTGCCCCATTCTCGCGATGCTTGCCGTGCTGTATTTTAGCCTGAAGACGTTCTTCGGCCTCGAAACCCCACTTTTTGGTGATGAATCCGGTCATATCCTTGGCGGACTGTCTATCGCCGAGGGTGATATCCTGTATCGCGATTATATCGACGCGGACGGTCCGCTGATTTTTGCTCTGTCCTGGCTCATCGGTCTGGTGACGGATTTTCACCACGCCTATTTCACGCGGCTCATCCCGGTTGTTTGTGCGAGGGCCAGCGCCGTGGCCGTCTTTCTATTTCCCGTTTGAAAACCCATCGGTTCGGTGCCTTGCAGCTAGAGGGATCGAAGAACCGTCAATTGATGTGCGTGGTCCGTGATTTCTGGCTTTTGGCGATTTGATTGACGGTTTCTGCGATGGCATCCGGTCTGCGTTTTGAGCAGATTGGGGGCTGTTACCCGCTTGATAGCTACGCTGCGGTGCTGATCCGCTGCAGAAAGAGGAAGCGGCGCATGTTGTAGACGATATTGGCCAGCCCGATCCTCATGGTGGCCCGGGTGATACCGACAGTTCGGACGAACAGTCCCGTCTGCGATTTCTGATCGGCCAAGACATGCTCGACGCGGGATCAGATCACGGACTTTCCTGCATTGAACCGCTGGATATGGAGTGGCATGGGTTTGAGATGCGGCTTTTTGCGATGAACCTTTGAGACAAAGCCCTGCTTTTCCATGAAGTCTTCATTGGCTTTGGAGCCGCGACCAGCGTGGCATCCAGGATCTGGCCGGACATCGGCAGATAACCGGCGTCCCGCAGGGTCGCATCAAAGCGCTCAAACAGTCTTTCAATGGCCTCCGCCTGTGTCAGGCGTTCACGGAACAACCAGACTGTTTTGGCATCAGGAACCCGATCTGAAAGTCCCAGACCAAGGAAACACATGAACGACAGGCGGTCGTTGATGAGATACTCTGTCCGCTCATCAGACAAATTGTTGAGCGTCTGGATCACCAGGATCTTGAACATCAGCACCGGATCAAACGGCGGTCGCCCGCCTTTGCTTCCGTCAGAATACGCCAGAGCCTTCTCCAGCTCAGGGCGGAAGGCCTCAAAATCCACAGTCCGGGAAAACGCTTCGAGCTGATCACCAAGCCCGCTCTACCGGGCAAGCCGCTCTTCAACGTCAAAGAAACCAGACTGCTTCATAGCGCCATTCCCTCAGTCAGAACCAGACGAATGGAATCACAGAGCAGACCTCAAAACCAGGGGGTTTTTCGAACCCTCCACGTCACCCCTGGAGCGGCCATGAGCGTGAGCTTTCGCAAGATCTTCCGCCCTGCGTTCTGAAAATATTCGCACAGGATTATCAGCGCGATTCGATTGAAAAGGCGTCTACATCCGCCGTGATCGTGTGGATCCGGCAGAACTGCAAGACGCTGGTACGATTTTTTCTTCCCAGAACCGTAACTGAAGATATGCTCTTGCCATGATACAGAAGACATTTCCCCGACGTAGCCTCTTTCTTGCCACTGCCTTGACAGCGGCTCTTCTTGCTCCGGTCACCGGTCATGCCGATCCGACAGCCGAGATCAGCCCGTCGCGCATGTCGGAGACGATGAAGATCCTGGCGTCCGATCGTTTCGAAGGCCGTGCTCCCGGAACAGCAGGGGAGAAGGTCACGGTTCCCTGGCTGATTGAGCAGTACAAGGCTTTGGGGCTTGAGCCGGCTGGTGAAAACGGCGGATGGACGCAGACTGTCCCCATGATCCGCACCAGAACCGCTGCGAACGGTTCCATCAGTGTCCGGAGCGGCGGTAGGGCACTTCCCCTGATCCAGCTACAGGACATCTATCTCTCGACGCTACTGCCGGAAGATCGGCTGCAGGTCAAAAATGCTCCAATGGTTTTCGTGGGCTATGGTGTGCATGCGCCAGAGCGTCACTGGGATGATTTCAAGGGCGTTGATCTGAAGGGCAAGGTCGCGGTTTTCCTCGTCAACGATCCCGATTTCGATGCGGATCCCGGTGAACCCGTCGCCGGTCGCTTCGGCGGCAAGACCATGACGTATTACGGCCGTTGGACCTACAAATACGAGGAAGCCGCTCGCCGTGGCGCCGTCGCTGCCCTGATCGTGCACGACACGGCCGCCGCGTCCTATCCCTGGAGCACGGTCGTGGCACCAGGCGGTGAGGCGTATGATGTGGAACATACTGCCACCGAAAGCCGTCCTGTCCCCGTTCAGGGGTGGCTTGAAGGCAAGGCTGCGGCTGCGCTCTTCCGCCAGGCCGGGCTGGATCTTGATGCTCTGCGGATAAAGGCTCGTTCCGAGAACTTCCATCCCGTCACGCTGAAGCGAACGACGTTCTCAGCCAACCTGCCGGTTACGGTCGATCGGCTGCAGAGCCAGAACGTACTCGCCAAGATCACAGGCGCGAAATATCCGGATGAGACCGTCATGTTCGGTGCCCACTGGGATGCTTACGGCAAAAGCACGGATGCGCAGGGGAACACTGTCATTCGACGTGGTGCGATTGACGACGGCTCGGGAATTGCAGCGCTGTTCGAAATCGCCCGTGCCTTCAAGGCTGGACCGACTCCCAACAGGACCATCCGTTTCGCCGCCTGGACAGGCGAGGAGCGCGGTCTGCTGGGATCCGGTTGGTACGTCGCCCATCCGCTGGCACCTCTGGACAAAACGGCTGCCAATCTGACGATGGATGTGCTCCAGATGGCGGGGCCTGCGCATAACGCGTTTATCATCGGAGCAGGGCAGGATACGCTTCAGGAGCAGTTCGCGGCCGCAGTCGCCCTTCAGGGGCGCACGGCCCAGCCGGAAGCGATGCCCGAGCGTGGCGCATTCTACCGCGCGGATCATTTGCCTTTCGCTCGCGCTGGTGTGCCGGTTCTTGCTGTCATGGATATGGCCGGCAAGTTCGATCTTCTGAAAGGCGGAACGGAAGCAGGCGGCAAATGGCTGACGGCCTATATGGCCTGCTACCATCAGGCCTGTGACGCCTGGAGCCCTGACTGGGATGTGCGCGGTGCCGCGCAGGACGTCTGGGCTGTGTGGAAAGTCGGGCATGATGTGGCCTTTTCCCATGACTGGCCACAATGGAAGGTCGGTTCAGAATTCGCCGCCATCCGCGAGAAAACTGCTCCGGCAACGGTTCAGTAAGGGACGCTTTTTCCGGTTTCGTTAGATCGTCCAGGGCGGAACCGGGCTATAGTGTTTAACCAGGAAATCGATCATCGCCCGGATTTTGAGCGGGACATGAGGCGTTGGAGCATAGACGGCGTGGAGTTCCGGCCCCGTCATGACGGGGACATCAAGCGGTAGCGGAACCAGCCGACCTGATTTCAGATCATCCGAAACGATGAATGTCGGCTGGTAAATGATGCCTTGTCCGGCTAAGGCAGCTTCGCGCAGGATATCACCGTTATTGGCATGCATGGGACCGCTCACCGGAACCGTGCGCTCCCCCTTCGTACCAAAACTCCAGCGTGCACTGCTGATTTCATCGCCCAGCGTATAGCCCAGACAACGGTGGTTCTGAAGTTCGGCGACAGTTTGCGGTATGCCACACTCTTCCAGATAAGATGGTGCCGCGCAGACTACGAAATTGACCTGGGCCAGCCGACGCGACCGCAGCGCGCTTGATGGCATCCGCCCTATACGCAGCGTCAGATCCCATCCTTCGGTAATTGGATCAATCCTCCGGTCATCGAGCCCCAGTTCGACCGTGACAAGGGGATGGCGGCGGCTGAATTCTGGCAGGATAGGCCCTACATGGCGGATAGCGAAGGAGACCGGTGCATTCAGGCGCAGGAGCCCGCGTGGCTCCTGGTTTTCTGCCGAGACTTCCTGTTCCATCTCTTCCAGATCCGTCAGGATTTTCTGACTGCGAATGAAAAAGAGGCGCCCCGGCTCCGTCAGAGACAGCCTGCGCGTGCTGCGATGAAACAGTGAGATCCCCAACCGGCTTTCCAGAGCGGCAATATGTTTCGTGATCATCGTCTGTGACAGACCCAGCGAGCGCGCGGCTCCTGAAAAGCTGCCCTGAGCTACGACCTTTGCAAAAACCTGCATGCCTGTGAAGCGATCAAGCATTTACCTCACACTCCTGGTGTCAGATCCTATCCTGAATCAGGGAATTATTCTTTTTGGGTGAGGGTGGCAAGATCAGCCCCGTCGCAAGGAACGGAGGTACTTACGATGCGTCTGAAAGATCAGAATACTATGCGGCAGCCCGCTCTTTTCCTGCCTCATGGAGGTGGCCCGTGCTTCTTTATGGAGTGGGGGACGACATGGGATCACATGGCAGCCTATCTCCGTTCTGTAGGGCCGTCCCTGCCGCGTCGTCCGGATGCCATTGTGGTTATGTCCGGCCATTGGGAGACGTCGGATATGGTCGTCGGATCAGCAGCCCATCCGTCGCTGATCTATGATTATTCCGGCTTTCCGCCTCACACCTATCAGCTTGAATATCCCGTACCCGGAGCCCCGAGCATCGCGGGGAAAATCCGTGATCTCGTGCGTAACAACGGCATGGCCTGTACGGAAAATGCCACACGGGGACTGGATCACGGTGTCTTCATTCCCTTCATGCTCGCATTTCCCGATGCGGATATTCCGGTTGTGGAGATTTCTTTGCCAGGGGCACTGGATGCTGCAGGTGTTCTGAAGCTCGGAGAGATGCTGGCGCCTTTGCGGGACGAAAACATCCTGATCGTGGGCACGGGCATGACTTATCACAACATGCGCTATCTTATGCGCCCCGGCGCCGTATCCGACGCCAGATCTGTCGCGTTCGACACCTGGCTTCAGCAGGCGGTCGAGGCTCCGCCCGCTCGTCGCACACAGAGCCTGCTGGATTGGGAGCAGGCCCCGTTTGCGCAGGAGTGTCACCCTCAGCCGGAACATCTCCTGCCGTTGATGTTCGCTGCGGGAGCCGCGGGAACCGATGCAGGTTATCGCGATTATAGCGATATCGTCATGGGGAAGGCCCTGTCCGGTTTTCGGTTCGGCTGATGTCCTCAACTCACTTCATCAAGAAAGATCATGACATCATGAAAGCACGTTTTTTCAAAAGCGCAGGTGCTGCGTTCGCTCTCGCAATCCTGTCTTCTACAGCTTATGCCGCCAACCCTGCGGATGTGCAGTCCGGCGCCTATACTGTCGAGACCAGCCATACGCAGATCGGTTTCTCCGTGCTGCATTTCGGCTTCACCTATTATTCCGGCCAGTTCTCCGGCGTCACCGGCGCGCTTCAGCTTGATACGACCCATCCGGACGCCTCGCACCTGAACGTGACCATCCCGGTTTCCAGCATTTCAACCACCAGCGCAGTTCTGACAGGCGAACTTAAGAACAGTGAATGGTTCGATGTTGCGAAATATCCGGATGCGACCTTCGTCTCTACGCAGGTCCGCCGCACGAGCAAGGATGAGGCCCTGGTGACTGGCAACCTGACGCTTCATGGTGTCACCCATCCGGAGGTCCTGCATGTCCATTTCGTAGGTGCCGGCATTAACCCGATGGACAAGGCATATACAGTCGGTTTTCAGGCTGAAGCGACAATCCATCGCAGTGATTTTGGCGTAAAGAAATATGTCCCCTATGTCGGCGACGATGTGAAGCTGACGATTGCCGGGGCGTTTGAGAAGACTGCCGCGAAATAACGCGCATAAAAAAACGGCCCACGAGAGTGGGCCGTTTTTTTACACTGTCCGGAAAGATCAGGACGTCTTGCGTACTTTCCATCCGGTTTCCTTGAGTAGGAAGCCAAGCAAGATGGCTATTCCGATACCGATGACCAGTGGCAGGAAGGCGGTATGGAACTGTTCCATCGTCTCGGGCGCATCCTTGCCCATCAGGGTGGAAACGAGCGGCGACATGATGCCTGTCGTTCCGAACACGAGGAAGTTCATGACGCCGGCAGCCGTTCCCTTGACCTCGGGCGGATTGACTTCCTTCATTGAGGAGAATGGGATCATGGCCGCACCGGACGCAATACCCATGATCAGCGCCACGGAGTAATGCGGCATAACGCCGACCGGTACGTAAAGTGCGCAGAGCGACGCTGCCAGCAGAACCAGAGCACCGCCGATCAGGACGGGCTTGCGACGGCCGATCTTGTCGGAAATCCAGCCCAGAAGCGGGCAGCCGATTACCCAGCCGATGGGAACCATCGAGACATCCGTGGCCGCAAAGCCCATCGTGGTGTGCTCGCCCTTGCTCAGCATCAGTGCCCCCCAGCCCAGAGCGCCGATCGTGGTCGGTACGAAGAGCAGGCCGCCAGCAAGGCCGGCAATCCAGCTCTGCGGATTGGAGAAGATGATCTTGAAAGGACGCAGCAGGTTGGCCATCGAAAAATCGCCATGGTGCTGGGCACTGTCACCCGTATCGCGCGGCATGACAAAAAAGATTGCCACGGCTAGCAGGAGTCCGATGACACCAAATCCCAACCAGACGGACTGCCAGGGAATATGGAATGACCCATGCGGATCGATCAGGATGCGCGTTGGCTTGGAGCCAAAGGCAGCCCCGGCCATGCCCATGCACTGCGTCAGACCAACAAAAAGCGCCAGAGTCCGGGCCGGAAGATAACGTGCGGCAACGTAGGACGCGCCGACGAACGCGCAAATAGCGCCGATACCCTGAATGATGTAACCACCAATACCCGCAACAAGGCTACCCTGGCCGAAGATCAGGCAACCCACGCCCGTGATGGCAATGAAAATTGGCATGATGGCATGGGCGCCATAGCGGTCTAGTAGCACGCCCACGGCAAGGGCCATTAGCGCGTAGACGATGTAATAGGACGCAATCATCAGACCGAGATGACTGTTGCCCCAGGCTCGTGTCAGCTCATCCTGCATGATGCCGGGGGCGGAACGGATGGCATACTGATAGAAATAAAACAGCGCGCATAGAAACCACGACAGCACATAGAGCGGCTGAAGTTTCTGAGGTTGCGTCGGGGACGGATTCAGAGGCTTGGGCGGCGCCTGAGTTGTTGTGCCAGACATAAAATTCTCCAGAGTGTCATAGTTGGCCTGTCAGACCGGAAACCATGATTGTGAGGGCGCAGAATTATTGAAAAAATTCTGTTTACGATTGGAAATTCTTGTCAGGTAATGTGAATATTTCACCAGGTGTTATTGCTGGAAGGGGTAGTAACGGAAGGTCACATACACCGTGTGTCCGTAGGTCGTAGGGTCGACGGCATGGTCCGCGCCGTCATTACCCTTGAAGGCAAACTTCCGGATATAGGTGTACTGAAGCCCACCCATGACACTGCCGTAATGCCCGTCCATAAAGTGCCACCAGCCGCCCGTCGTCAGGGAAGCCAGCGTTCTCGTCTGGGCGGAGCACGTTCCGAATTCGTATTCACAGCCGGACAGGTTCAGGTCTGTCGCGCCATAGCCATGCTGGATGCCATCGGCACCCAGATAGGTGCGGCGTCCCGCGCTCTCCACACCGCCATAGGTATAAAGCAGTACGGAGCGTGCTGGATGTCCAACCAGCCCGAGCGCCCCCATGATTTCCGGGATCGGAGTGAGATTGCCGTTGCTGTCGAAGGTCGTATCGGGAATGAGGCTGGGTCCGTAACGCCCGATACCCTGACCAGCGAGTACGTTTCCGGTCAGCTGAAGCTTGTCCGTTCCAAGCGGAACGGTCATGCCTGCCCCCACACCACCGCCGAACTGCGTGCTTTTGTGAGTATGGTTCTCGCCAGCTGGCTGAACCAGTCCACGGAACCAGCGGGCAAGGCCGAAGACCTCATAATGCCCGAATGACGTATCAACCGCCGTCTTGAGGACGATGTCGGGAGCTGGATTGTATGTGTACTGCGTGTTCGGGTTCAGCAGAACGCCGCCGCTATTGGCGTAATAGACCCGCGGCCCGGCCAGACGCCCATAACTGGCCGGGAGGGTTCCTCCGGAGCTGAGTGTATCGGAGAAACCGACCGTCGCCTGTGGGTCCTCGATCGATAGCGCGATCCAGTATTTCTTGTCCCAGTCCTTGGCGATCCGGATTTGCGGGACACGGGTAAAGGTAATGCCCGGGATCTGGTTGTTATCCGTCACTGCCGGGAGCTGTTCCTGACGGGGAATGACACCCTTGGCATAATTCGTTGTCAGGCTCCAAGCTTGGCCCATGAGGACGTGCAGCCCCCAGTCTTTCTGTGTGAACGTGAAATATCCCTGTCGCAGACGGGGGGTATAACCGTTGACCTGCACACTGTTAGTCGTCCCGCCAGAGCCGCCGAAATCGCTTTCAATATAAGCTTGAAGACGCACGGACTTGGTTGGGTTAGCTTCCAGAAGGGTGGAGAAACGCGAAAGCTGTGCCGAAAAGCGTTCCTCGCTCAGTCCGTGATTGGGACTGTTGGCATACGGGAAATTGTTCCATGCCGTCGCAGGGCCACTGGTCATGTTTGAACTTCTCCAGATATTGGAGAAATCGATGAACCCGCCCAGCCTGACCGTCAGATTGCCAATCTGGAAGACCGGTGGAAGATGATCCACTTCCGTCTGCGTAATGGCGAGTGGACTGGACGATGTCAGGTCGATGGATGTCCGGTGTGCTTCATTGTGCTGATTGCCTAGCCACTGGAACAGCGGTGGCGGTGTCTGGTGGGTTGGCGTAACGTTTGGGGTTGAAGGGAAAGTTACAGCGCCTGTCGTGACGCTGTCCGGAGCGAAGCCTGATGTTGAAACTGGCATGATCCCGGTGCTGGGGCGGGGAAAGCTGCTGGCCGGAGAGGACGGCGATGTTGTCGCGCGGGCGGTTTCGATTTTGGGGATCTCGCCCTTTATTGGCACCCTACGTGCGACGGACGTTTTCGGGGCGTTCGGGCGGGCTTCATGGGAGGCCGATCCTGCATGACGACGTTGCTCGATGGCCTGAAGGCGACCTTCGAGCATGCGCATCTCTGCTTTGATCGCGGCCAGTTCCTGGTCGTCGGCGCTCTGGGCAAAGGCAGGAAGGGGGGAGCCAATGAAGAAGACAGCGCCCAGGAGAAGTCTGTACCGTTTGGGCAAGTCATTTCCCGTGATTTTCAGGCCACCGAGAGGAGACACACTTTTCCCTTCCTAAAATCCGTCCAAGGAATTCCATCAGTTACCTGACCGCCATGCCGATGGGCATTCCCCGTCAGGAGAGACTTACGCGTTCACGGAAGTTTGGAAATTGACATATCTCAAAAATAACGAAAATTACACATTATTTATGGATTAGAATAAAATCTTACCACGTTTCGTGGGGGTGTATTTACTATTCTGTCGTGGATATTTAACAATTTTTATATTGGAGTCAGGATATCGAGGAGGAGTAATTCAAGGGCGGCCCTCCTCAATAATGATTTTCGTATTTTCTTATTTGGCCTTCTTTTTCTTACCCTTGGAACGCTTCTCCTTTGCCGCGCTCTGGGATGGGGCGGATGTTCCGCCCTTTGCACGGTCGATCACGAAGCGGGCGTAATCGTCCATATCGCCGTCGAAAGGAACGATCTGGTTGTCTGCGGCGAGCCAGAGACGGTCTGCGACCAGTTCCATCAGCGAACGGTCATGAGTGATGAGAATGACCGCGCCTTCGTAACTGTTTAGGGCGTCCAGCAGGGCGCGGCGGCTGTCGATGTCCAGATGGTTGGTTGGTTCGTCGAGTATCAGCAGATGCGGGGCAGCCATGGCGACCATATTCAGGAGCAGACGTGCGCGCTCGCCACCGGATAGGGCCTCGACCTTGGTGCCCTGTTTTTCGAAATGGATGCCAAACTGTGCCAGACGGGAGCGATGTGACTGATCGCTGTCTGTCGGACGGGCTTCGCGCATGATGTCGAGTGGGGTCTGCTCGGGATCGAGCGCCTCGATCTGGTGCTGGTGGAACCAGCCAACCTCAATGCGGGGAGAGCGCGAGACTTCGCCGGAGCGGACTTCAAGGGCACCTGCGATCATTTTCGCGAAGGTGGACTTACCGGCGCCGTTAACGCCGAGCAGACCGATACGGTCATCCACGTCGAGCCTGAGGTTCAGATCACGCAGGATGGCCGGATCATCGCCATAGCCGACCTCGACGTTTTCCAGCCGGATCAGGGGCGGGGCGAGGGGGCGGGCCGGTGAGGGAAGCAGGAATGGCGAGACTGAGGCTTCGATCGTGGTTTCGATCGGTGTCAGTTTGGCAAGGCGCTTGACGCGACTCTGGGCCTGCGCGGCTTTGGCGGCGGAGGCCTTGAACCGGTCCACGAAGGACTGGAGATGTGCGCGCTCGGCTTCCTGCTTGGCGCGTGTGGCGCTTTGCAGGCGAATCTTCTCGGCGCGCTGACGCTCGAAATCGTCATAGCCGCCGGTGTAAAGTTCCAGCTTGCCTTCCGTGACGTGCAGTGTGAAATCGACGGAATTGTTTAGCAGTTCGCGGTCATGGCTGATGATGAGCGCGGAATGAGGATAGCGGGCGAGGCGCGCTTCCAGCCACAGGGCACCTTCTAGATCGAGATAGTTCGTCGGCTCATCGAGCAGCAGTAGGTCAGGTTCTGCAAACAGCGCGGCGGCCAGGGCTACACGCATGCGCCAGCCGCCGGAGAACTCAGCCATCGGGCGATCGAGGTCGGCCGTGGAGAAGCCCAGACCATTAAGAATTTCTGCGGCGCGGGAGGGGGCGCTGTCGGCGTCGATTTCGATCAGGCGCATCCAGATATCGCCCATCCGCTCCGGATCGGCGGTCTCCAGCTCGGCCATGAGGGCAGCGCGTTCGGTATCGGCTGCGAGGATTGTGTCGATCAGGCTGATGGGAGTGGCGGGGTGTTCCTGATCCACGGTTGCCACACGGGCGGCGCGGGGGATGACGATCTCACCGGAATCCGGCTGAAGCTCGCCCTTGATCAGTTTGAAAAGCGTGGACTTCCCGACGCCGTTCCGACCGACCAGAGACACCTTGGACGGGTTGGGCAGGTTGGCGCTTGCACGATTGAAGAACTGTCGTCCCCAGGCGTTGAAGACAAGGTTTTCGATCTGAAGCATGGGTCAGGATGGTCCGGTGGCGGGTAAAACAGGAGAGCCACGTCTATAGCAGTTTTACCGCTCCGGACAGGGACGAGGCGGATCTTTTCCGCCTCGTTGGAGTGTTAGTGGGTGCGAGTGGCGAGCCAGTCGTGGATCTGGCTCTGGGCCGCCTGAACGGCTTCTTTGCGGGCTGAAACGGCATTGACCGCATGGGCCGTGGCGATTTTCGCACCGGTTGTCTTTGTGGAAGACGGGTCTTTTTGAAGTTCGGCCAGAATGTCCGGGTTATTGGAATGGGCGGCAATGGCGGGCAGGAACCCGTCCTGTGACCAGGGCGCAAGATGTGTGCGGATCTCGGCCTCATGCTGACGTACGAGTTTCCAGACAAGATCCGGATTTTCGCTGGCAGAGGCGATGGACGACAGTGCCATGGAAATACGGCCGTTCGGAATGGCGCCGCTATAGGCCAGTTCCACATTGCGACGGATCAGGTCCGGGTCGGAAGCATTGGCGATGGCCTGGAAGAGGCGGAGCTTGAGTTCGGTCGCCTGCGTATCGCGAACTTTCTTGGCCATAATCTCCCAGGTCGCGGCATCGGCATGTTTCATCGCAAGGGCCGAGACCGTACCGACCAGATCGGGACGCAGGGAGGCCGGGTTCTTCAGCCAGATTGCAAAACGGCGTTTGGCTTCGGCCAGTACGGCCGGATCATTGAAGGTGCCGAGTGCCGAGATAACGGATGGGCGCAGCATCGTGTCCAGAACGCTCTCATGCGGCTTTTGGTCCCAGCCCAGACGCTTCAGGACCGGGACAAGGCGGCTGCGGGCATAGGCCTGGAACGCAGGGCGATCCGGGCTGCCGATTTCATAGAAATCGAGTGTTTCCAGCTTGCTGATGATTTCCTCAAGCGTGGCAATGTCGGTCTCATGGGCGGCGGTCAGGCGGTCTACGAGGTCAAAATATGAGGATAGCGCGCCATGCCCGGCCCGGAATTGCGCGAACTGGTCACCAAGAATGTTGGCACGATCCACGGGAGTAAATTTTGAGATCGATGCGGCGATCGGGGCGAAGGCCACATTGTCATAATGCACGCGGTAATATCCGCTTTCGCCCAGATCGAGCTTGAGGGGCGCATTGCAGCGGGGCAGGGTGAAGGTAGCGGGTTCTGCACCAAGGACCAGCTTTTTGGTCGTAAGACCGGGGCCGCCGGCGACAACCGGAATGTTCCAGGTCAGAGCCTTTGCATTCGGGTCATGGATCGTAAAGCGGCTCTGCGTCAGGGTGTAGGTCGTCTGGCCGTTCTTGCAGACGGCGGCGACATTGACCTGTGGAATACCGGGCTGTTCGGTGAAGCTGCGGGCGACCTTGCCGACATCCTGTCCGGACGTGGTGGAGAGAGCGTTCCACAGATCCTGACTGGTCGCATTGCCGAAAGCATGGGCCTTCATGTAGGCGCGCATACCATCACGGAAATGGTCTTCGCCAAGCCAGCCTTCCATCATACGGATGACCAGTTCGCCCTTACCGTAGCTGATGCCGTCAAATGCGGAATTGGCTTCGCTCACATTGTGGATGACCTGCTGGATCGGATGGGTCGTGGACAGGGCGTCCGTTGCCATCGTGGCTTCGCGGGTCTCGTGCTGACGCGGCCAGATGTCCCACTCCGGGTTCATCTTGTCGGTCGCCTTGATTTCCATCCAGGAGGCAAAGCCTTCGTTCAGCCAGATATTGTCCCACCAGCCCATGGTCACCAGATCACCCGACCACTGATGTGCCATTTCATGTGCGACAACTTCATAGATCAGTTCGCGGGTGCGGGGTGTGCTGTTCTTCGGATCAAACAGCAGGACGTTGTCGATATAGGTCAGCGCCCCCCAGTTCTCCATCGCGCCGGCCTGATAGTTTCCGGGGATGGCGAGCATGTCCATTTTCGGCAGTGGATACTTAATTCCGAAATAGTCGTTGTAATAGGGCAGGATTTTTTCGGCAGCCCCAAGTGCGTAAGTGCCCTGCTGTTCAAGACCGGTAGGGGCGAAAACGCGCAGGGGTGTTCCGTCCGCCTTGCCGTCGACAGATGCCACATCACCCGCCACCAGTGCGAGCAGGTAGCTCGACATGCGTGGGGTGGGGCTGAAGGAGACGCGCTTGGTCTTTTCGTCCTGTTGCGTCGTGCCGATGATCGGCATGTTGCTCACGGCGGCATAGTCGAACGGCAACGTGACGTTGAGCTGATAGGTCGCCTTGAAGGCAGGTTCGTCCCAGCCCGGGAACATCCGGCGTGCGTCGGCGACTTCGAACTGCGTGACGAGCATCCGCTTTGGCTTGCCTGCCGGGTCGGTGTAGTCGTCAACATAGATGCCGTTCGGCGTTTTCAGGATGGGGCCGGAATACTTGATGGCCAGCGTGTGGACGCCGGCCGGAACCGGAGCCGGGAAGTGCAGAGTGACGGTTTCGGCGGCATCATCCTGACGGATCTCGGCCTTCTGTGAGTTGTCCAGAAGGGCACTGGCCAGTTTGAGGCCGGCCTGATTGAGCGTGATATCCGCAGTCGGGCTCTGCACTTCAATCCGGATGATCTCGTCGCCCTGAAGCGTCAGATGATCCATGTCGGTTGTCAGATCGATGATGTAGTCCGTCGGCACGACGGTTTTGGGAAGCTGACCCGGTGTTGTGGCGAAGGAAAACGTGCCTTCAGCATGGGCCGGGAGTGCGAGGGGCAGGCCTGCAAGCAACGTTGTGAGGACCAGAAGACGGCGCATGAAATGCAGTTCCTTGAAACGGTTGAATGATGGGAAACGGAATGGGCCGTTCGTTTTTTGTTACAGAGACGGTGGCATAGCGTCGTCATGCGGAAAAGTGTCTCTCCCTAAAAACCTTGTCATCTCTTGACAGGTTGGGGCTTTCACGGCTTTTTCTGAGGCAGAAGGCAATGGATTCTGCCTGACCGTTCCTGGTCGAACCGCTTCATCCGGAAGCTGATGATTCCTGTCCCTCGTCCCTTTCGGGCAAGACAGGAGAGCTGCGTCCGTTATGAGTAAACTTCAGAATCAGCCCCGTTTTCCCGGCATATTCAGCCTTGTTCGCCTGAGCGCGGTGCTTGTTGCGCTGTCGGTCTGTATCGGCAGTGCCTGTGCCCTGTTCCTATGGCTTTTGGAACGCGCCACGTCGCTGCGGATCGAGCATCCGGCTTTGTTGTTCGGCCTTCCGTTGGCGGGCGTGGCGGTCGGGCTGTGTTACTTTTGGTTAGGCCGGGATGTTGAGGCCGGGGCGAACCTGATCGTGGATGAAATCCATGAGCCGGGTGCGGGTGTTCAGCTGCGGATGGCGCCGTTCGTGTTGATCGCCACGGTGGTGAGTCATCTGTTCGGCGCTTCCGTGGGGCGGGAAGGGACAGCGATACAGATCGGCGGAAGTCTGGCGAGCGCCACGGCCAGACTATTCAGACTGCGGCCTCCGGAAACCTGTGCTTTGTTGACATGCGGCATTGCGGCGGGGTTTGGAGCCGTTTTCGGGACACCCATCGCGGGAGCCGTGTTCGCTCTTGAAGTCCTGGCACTTGGGCGGCTGGACTACCGTTTTCTTCTCCCTACAGCGATATCATCGATTATTTCGGACTGGGCCTGTCGCGCCTGGGGCATCCATCATGCCTCCTATCCGCTGGTGTTTCAGGGGACGCTGAATTCTGATGGCTCCGTCTCGCATGTGGACATTATGCTTGTCGTTCGGGTTGCCATTGCCGCAGTGGCGTTCGGACTACTGAGCCGGGTATTTGCCGAGAGTGTACATCGTCTGGCTGCTTTCATGAAAAAGCTCTGCAAGACGCCGTGGCTGCGTCCGGTGATTGGCGGTATTCTGACCATTCTTCTGGTGATGATTGTAGGAAACCGGGATTATCTGGGGTTGGGCGTGCTGCCTGCGGAGCCAGGTGGGGCATCGATCGTTAATTTTTTCGGGTCGACGATCTATCCATGGTCCTGGTTCTGGAAGTTGGTTTTTACTGTCACGGTTCTGGCGACCGGGTTCAAGGGCGGTGAAGTTACGCCGCTGTTCTTTATCGGGGCCGCGTCGGGAAATATTCTCGCGTTTCTGCTGCATGTTCCGGTGGATCTTCTGGCGGCTGTCGGGTTTGTGTCGGTCTTTGCGGGGGCAGCGAACACGCCTCTGGCCTGTACGCTGATGGGGGTAGAACTCTTCGGGGCTGGGGATATCGTCTATTTCGCGACTGGATGTTTCGTGGCCTATGCCTGTTCGGGGCATACCGGGATCTATCTGTCTCAGCGGGTCGGAATAGCCAAGAGCGCGCCTGGGAACCGGCTCTGCGGTATGACATTGCGCGAGGCGCGGATGCCACAGCCTCCTGCTCAGGACTGATGAACCTTACCGTGTCCGGATGGGTTCGTTGAGCGCCATGACCAGCACCGCAATCCACCCGATAATGGTCCAGCCTAGAAGCACGGTTATCATCGCGATCCAGTGCTGACGGATCGTATTGCGGCGGTAGGCGATCAGAACCGGAACAAGATAGAGCGCCAGTCCCGGAACGCCGAGAAGCACGAACAGGCCCTTGGATTTTGCGGGAACAGCCGAAGCGGAGAGGGTCTGGTCTCTTTCGGGTGGTTGGGCTGCGGCGGATGAGGGTGGGTTCGGGGTCTCGTGTGGCGTGGCCGTGGGGGGGGCAGGGTGGAGCATCGAAGCAGGCTCATGACTGTCCGTCACGGAGGCTATCTGTTCTGGCGTGACGTATCCAGCGCGGACGAGGAATAGGGACAGGGCCTGCGGGAAGGGGAGCAGTTCCTTTTCCTTGACGGAACAGGCATAGCCGTTCTGCTTTTCAGCGGTCGGTTTGAGATCGCATGCCGACAGGCCGAAGCCGGATTCTTTCGTGGACTGTGCATGGGCTAGCATGTCGCGCCAGCCTTTCTCGAACTGGTCCATATTGGCCATGGTTGCGACTTCATAGGCGAGGAAACCATTGGGCTCGAAACGTCCGGACTTGATCCAGTTGCGCCGTCTGTCCGCCAGATCCTTCGCAAGATAGTCTCGATAGGCCGGATCGCGCGTGACGTTTTTAAGGACGCCATCGTGGTAGCGTGCGATGACGACAGGGGCTTCGGACCCGGCATGCGATGCGAAGGCATAGAGGAAGGACTGATCGGAGGTCAGGATTTCCTGTTGCCCGTTTCCGGCAACATCCACGACGTCGGGTTCTCCGTCGCCATCCATTGCTCCAAGTTCGAGATGCTGCCAGCTTCTGCTGGAGCTTCCATCGGGACGCAGATCGAATATGGATGTGAGCGAGCAGCAATGGGCACCGCCGGTATAGGCGGAGACCATGACCTGCGGGAAAGGTGATGACGCGTCCAGATGCCGTAGAGACATCTTCAGCTGCGCCATACCGTCATCCTCGGTGCCGTAAGGCGTCAGGGGGAATGAGGCGGGGTGGGAGTGTGTGTTTCCGGGCTCACTAAGTGTCAGAAACGCCATGCTGCATGGAGATGCCGGACTTGTATCGGTGTCGGCCCAGACGACGGACACGTTGCAGTGCGTGGTCCGACGGACGTCCAGAGTGGCAACAACACCCTGTGCAGACAGGGCGGCGTGGGTGTTGCTTCCCATTTCCGCCTGAGCAATCGGTACGAGAGGATGGAGTGTAGCAGACCGGGCTGGAACGCTCGTGGCAAGGAGTGCCGGAAGTATGACACCGATCAGGGCTTTCATCTTGAGGATGGTCTGTCTCCGCTTTTCTGTCATGCGGGCTCTGCTGCTCTGCCGTATCAGGCATATCCCGACTTTCCCCTGTAACGCCAATGGAGGATGCGGAGTTTTCACAGTCTGCAAGGAGCAGCGCGCCGAAACAGGTGATGCCTGTTGAAGGAAAGAAATTGGAAAATCAGTTGGTTGTGTGGGGTTCCCTGATCCACTAACACCGGAATAGTCCCGGATGATATTGCGGAACCGGGTGGCGAGGTATTATTGAATTTTCTGTCGTATCTTCCGATTTGTGCTCTTTTTGTCGTGCTTCCGGCACAGGCTGCGTCCTGTCCGGATATGTTTGCTGATGGCGTTGCCCCCCAGGAGCTGAATGAAACGCTCCGGAGCGGGACAGTTCAGTTGTGTAATACGGATTATGCGGTGCTTGCTTCAGCAGGCACGAAAGGGCCGCTGTGGTCGGCCGAGGATTTGACGGAAGAAAATCTGGAAATCGCGGATCGCACACTGCGACAGGGAGACTTTTATCCTGATCAGCGTCTCCCTGTGAGGATGCGGTCGGCTCTCGAGGATTACAGGGCTTCGGGTTACGACCGTGGGCACATGACACCCAGCGGGGACGAACCCGGTGTTCAGGCACAGCAGCAGTCCTTCCTGCTGTCGAATATCGTTCCGCAGACTGCGGAACTGAACCGGGGGCCTTGGGAAGGGGTAGAGAGCGCTGTCCGGGGATGGGCTCGGCAGGAAGGGGAAATCTTTGTCGTGACCGGGCCTGGTTATGATCCGGATCAGACCCGGACGATCGGGGCGGGGCGTATTCCGGTGCCTGCCGTGACCTGGAAAGCGATCTATGATCCGGCGGCTAACGGGATGGGGGCTTATGTGTGTCTGAACACACGCCGTCCGACCTGCAGGATTACGAGTGTGGCGCTTCTGACCGAGCTCGTGGGGGTTGATCCGTTTCCCGCGCTTCCAGCGTCCCTGAAAGAGCACGTTAGTGCCATGCCGCCGATCCGGGAAACGCCGGAAGCCCTTTCGCGACGGTCGCGTTCGCGGGAACTGCTGAAGGAATGGGGATCGAAAGCGGCCCAGAAGGCTCTCAAGGCGCTTCTGAAAGCGCTCGTGCAGTAGATGATGTATACGGGGGTGCAGACAGAGTTCGGTATGTTTGTATACTTTTGGTTCTGAAGTCACTGGTGTGAATGTTTTATGAAAAATAAAAACATCATAATTAAAAATATCTGAAATGGACTAAATTGGGGTTCTGAATAACGGAATCAGAACTTCATGCTTCATTTTGACCCATCCTCGGCTACGTCGCTTTTCGCGCTGTGCCTCTGCTCTGCTTTGTTTTGGTCTGCGTCTTTGAATTTGCCAATGGTTTCCATGACACGGCCAATGCTGTCGCAACTGTCATCTATACCAATTCACTCAAGCCGACCGTTGCTGTCGTCTGGTCAGGACTAATGAACCTTCTGGGCGTGATTCTGGGCGGTATTTCCGTCGCCTACGCGCTGGTGGAGCTTCTGCCGCCCGATGTTCTCTCGCCGCCAAGTGGAAACCCTGCCGTTCCGATGCTGGTCGCGCTGTTCGGAACTGCCCTGGCATGGAACCTGATGACCTGGTGGTTCGGGATTCCGAACTCATCATCGCACTGTGTCATCGGATCGTTGGTCGGCATTGCGATCGGTGTTTCCTTTGTCCATGCCCGTGAACTCGGCCACAGTGTGGACTGGAGCCAGATCTGGAAGGTGCTGCGCGCGCTCGCCGTTTCACCGTTACTGGGGTTTGTCGGCGCGCTTTTGCTTTATTTCCTCATCAAATCGCTCGTGAAGATGCCGGAAATGTACAGGGCACCCACGCCCGAGCAGACGCCGAACCCGATTGTGCGGGCGGTGCTGGTCCTGACCTGCACGCTGGTCAGCTTCTCGCATGGCAGCAATGACGGTCAGAAGAGCATCGGTCTGATCATGCTGACCATCATCGGCATCATGCCCGCCGCTTTTGCTCTCAATCCGGCTTCTCCGGTCAGCATTGAGCAGATACGTGCGGACGCCCATCAGGCCCTTCCGCTGGTCACGCAGTATGATCGTTATTCCTTCAAGGGGGATGCTGTTGCTTCGATCAGCCGTCTTTCGCAGACGGAAGGCCCTGCAGAGGCTCCATCCGAACTACGTGGTGACGTCTATCAGGTTCTGTCCGGTCTGCGCTAGGTTGCGGCCAACCCGGCAGCTTCTGACGCGGACAGGAAGCTTGCATCCCATCTCGCATCCGAGCTGCGTCCGACTGTGGAATATGCGCCGGGCTGGGTGCGTTTGCTGAGCGCTCTGTGCCTTGGGATCGGGACTATGGTTGGCTACAAGCGGATTGTCCGGACGCTGGGCGAGGGCATCGGCACGACCCATCTGACGCCGGCGCAAGGCGCTGCGTCCGAGGTTGTTGGCGCGGGGTTGATCATGACAGCCGGCTATACAGGTTTGCCAGTTTCTACGACGCATATCATCACGTCGGGCGTTGCTGGAACGATGGTGGCGGCTGGCTCCGGCATCAACAAGAAGATGCTGACGAAGATCGTGATGGCGTGGTTACTGACACTGCCGGTGACGGTCTGTGTTGCGGCGGCAATCTTCTACGTTCTGGCCTGATAGGCGGAACTCTTTGACTGGAGCCTGATTGCTCCAGTCCTGATCGGGAAAGGGACGCGATATTGCTATCGTGTCCCCTTTTTTATTTCAGGCCCCGGCGATCTGCAGAGCCAGCTGTGCCATACGGACTGCGCCGTCGCGGCTGCCTGCACCGCAGATGAAGCGGGCAGGATGGGCAAACACGGCATCGGAAACGCCGGAGACTGCGGCCAATTTTTCTCGCTCCAGTCCGCCCCAGGCTTCGGGAAGGGAGACGCGCTGCCCGAAATCCCCGCGCACGGGCGGAACAGCCTTGACGTTCCACTGCTCCGGACCAGCGGGAGAGACGACGTAAACGACGGGCAGGTCATGCTCAAAAATAACCTTTTCGGTCGGCATGCCGGTTCCCATGACGAGGATGCGCTTGTCTTCGGCATTTTCATAAGCCGCCAGAACGCGGTCGGTTGCTTTGAGACTGGCGCGGACGCGGTCCACGACATTCGTCAGATGTGATGCAACGGCGGTGGCGGCGGTGGCGAAGCCGAGGGATTCTCGGGCGCGGGCTTCCTGGCGTCCGTAGAGTTCGGCCGTATCCCAGGGCGGGCTACAGGCGGAGACGATATCCGCCAGAGAGAGCTTGCCCATCTTCACCACGCCATTGTCATCCTGATCGATTGGCAGGATCAGAGACTTATCGAGGCTCTGCCAGATCAGATCCACTGTTGCGTCATCAAGCGGGGTCTTGAGGATGTTGCGGATGGCGGCACGACCGTAATCCTTCCATAGCAGACCGGCGGCGCTATAAGGCGTGCCGTCCTCGCGCAGGGGCTTGTCCTTCATGTGATGGTCGTAGCGGCCATGCGGGGGGTCATAGAGGCCGCCGACGTCGAAGACGATATCGGCCGACTTGATGACATCCGGATTGCGGGTGCGGATGAAGGTCAGGCGGTCGGTAGATTTTTCTTCGAGAACGCGCGCGCGCAGATCACCCTGCGGGGCGAGGGCGTAATGCAGGATGACATAGCCCATGGTCTCGTCGACGTGGAAATTGCCCGAATGGGTCAGCGCCGTGACGGGCGCTGCGCTATTTTCGAGACCAATGGGAGTATGTTCGGACATCTTGAAAACCTGCGGCAGGGAGAAGGGAATGAAGTGGCCCCTTCATGCCGCAGGGCAGCCCGGCAGACAACCTTGTCGCCGGGCTTAGTTGCTCAGGCCCCGTTTCAGGAAGCCTTGTACAGTGCGCACAGCTTGTTGCCGTCCGGATCGCGCAGATAGGCAAGATAAAGGTCGCCTATCGGGGTGTGACGGATACCTGGCGGGTTTTCGATTGCCTCGCCACCGTTCGCTACGCCGGCTTTATGCCAGGCATCGACCTGCTCGGGGCTGCTCATGGCAAAACCGATCGTCCCACCATTGGCAGGCGTTGCGGACTTGCCGTTCAGGGGCTTCGTGATGAACAGACAGCCAGCGGAATGGGCATAGGTCAGGACGCCCTTGGCATTGGGTTCGGCCGGCTCACAGCCGAGAACGCCCATTGTTGCATCATAGAATGTCTTGGAAAGGGCAATGTCGTTGCTGCCGAGCATGATATGGCTGAACATGAAACTCATTTCTCTATAATATCAGGGGAAGGAGGGGCGTGCCGTTCCGAAAAATCAGTCGATATTGATATTGCGGATACCACCCGGAATGCGGGTTTTTGAATCGCGCGCGACGAAGGACTGCCGGTTGGTATTATAATCTGGATTTTCCGCCATCGCCTGAAGGGTCTGGTCATCGCGTACATCCAGCGGTCTGTCATGACCGTCATTGTCCTTGCGTGCTGTGGTTGCACAGATGCCGGCAGCCGCGGCGAAGGTGTGCGGATTACCACTGGCGCCGCTCAGCATCTGCTCGCGAATACATTTGCTGTCAGTATGACCGGTAACCCAGGGCGCTGCGGTGCATGAGGCAAGCAGAAGCAGGCTGGAGAGAAGGACGTAACGCATGACAGAAACCTACTCGTGACGGAGAATGGAGTAAAGCGTGGGATCAGGTTGATCCTGACAGTCCATTGGATCGCGACTTCGCGAAAGGTCAATGTCTTTGAAGGATTTTCAGGGGAAGGACTTTTGGCAGCGATCTGGTATCCTTCGTTTCATTTAAATGAGTGAGAGCGACCATGACGTCATCCGGGTATCCGCTTCTGAACGATCCTGACATTCTTCGCGATATTACCTCTCTGTCCGACCGTTACGAACGGGCTCTGGGCGAGAATGAGCTGCAGGAACTGGACAAGCTATTTTACGACGGGCCGGAGACGGTGCGTTACGGCGTAGGGGAAAATCTCTATGGCTTCGACGAGATCAAGGCGTTCCGTCGCAACAGAACAGGTGGTTCGCCGCCGCGGGAAGTCCTGCGCCGCGTTATTACCGTTATTGGCAGGGATGTGGCGGCGGTGGATCTGGAGTTTCGGCGGATCGGATCGGAGCGTATCGGGCGTCAGAGCCAGACATGGTTCCGAACGCCCGAAGGATGGAAGATCATTGCTGCACATGTCTCACTGATGGGCACGGGATCCTGAACTCCGGGCCTCAACTTCCGCTGGAGACATATCCTGCGACTGCCCGGTTCCAGGCGAGAACCATGACGCCCAGGAAGGCGAACCCCGCCGCAGGTGAAAGCGCGCCGATCCATGTCGGCACGCCAAGCGGGTCCGGGTGGTTGAGACTGAACAGTGTCGGGTAATAGCAGACGGCGGCGAGCGGAAGGACAAAGGTGATGAAACGCCGGAGCCAGCGTCCGAACATGGTCAGCGGGTACTGGCCGGCCTCCACGCCGCCATAGGTCAGAACGTTCACGACCTCCAGTCCTTCAACGGTAATGAAGCACAGAGCGGCCTGTCCGATCAGGACGCCGAGGAACATGGCCGCTCCGCCTGCGATGGCCCAGGGCAGGACCAGAGTGGCGGTCCACTGGACATGTGGGGCGAGCCACAGGCCCGCCGCGAGTACGAACAGCCCCTGAAGGAAGCGTCCGATCGGGCGCAGGCGCAGTTCGTGCCCTAGAAGCAGCAGCAGCGTCGAGCGCGGGCGCAGGAGGAGGCGGTCGAAGCTTCCGGTCCGGACATATTCACCACCAAAGACCTCGAAGCCGCGCCCCAGGGTTTCGGCGATGGCAAAAGCCACGTTCACCAGACCGTACAGGACGGCGACGGTTCCGATATCCCATCCTGCGATGCTGCCGAAGCGATGGAACAGGCTCCAGATGCCGAAGAAGCTGAGGAGTGTTGTGACGAAATTGCCGATGGCTTGAATGATAAAGGTGCCGGGGTAGCGGAGCTGCGCCACGATCGAAGCCCCGGCCATGCGTCGATACAGGCCTGGGTCACTGAGTGTGCGGGAGGGGGATTGCATCATGTCAGGCACCCTGCACCTCCAGCCGGTTCACGGTCTGACGCATCCACAGACGTCCAAGAAATGTCAGGGCCGTCAGCCAGAAAATCTGAAGGCCCAGACCCGTTGTAACACCACCGGGAATGGGTGTTCCGAGATAGATGCGGATTGGGATGTCGGTAATGCCGGCGAATGGCTGTGCCAGCAGGAAAAGCCGGATCCAGTCGGGATAGAGCGGCAGCGGAAGTAGCATCCCGGATAACAGGACGGCGAGCGGCGTTCCAACGGCATAGCTCCCCAGAGGCGAAAGGGTACGGGCCGTGAGGATATTCCACCACATGACGATGGTTGCGGAGAGTAGAGCACCGAGTGTGATGGAAAGAAGGGCCAGAGCCGCGGAGATCAGGCTTGCGGGGCCGGCCAGGCTCCACGCGCCGAGCCCGACAAGCATCGCGAGAGGACCGGCGACGCAGGCTAGCAGGACAGCGCGGGGGACGGCATTGCCCAGCAGTCTTGCTAGGCTGGCAGAGAGCCACCAGTTCCACATATCGACTGGGCGCATGAGATCATAGACGATGGCTCCTGTCCGGGCGGCGTCGCCGATGGCGGGCAGGCAGCCGAGCGGTAGAAGTGTGAAGAGTGACTGCTGGATCCAGGTGTAGGTCATGGCCTGCCGCAGCGAGAGCGGAGCCTGCACGTCCGGAGCGGCATGGTACACTGACGCATAGGCCATCAGGGTAACGGCGCCGAACCACATCTGTGCGACTAGTCCGGCGACGACCGCGATGCGGTATCGTAGCCCGATCTTCCATTGCAGACCGAAGGCCGTGAGATACGGGCGCAGGCTCATGCGGCGTGATCCGCATAGAAACGTGTGATGATTTCGTCGATCGAGGGGCGGCTGATCCGTAGGTCGTCGAGGCCGGGGAGATGGCCGATATGGGCGACGAGGGCCGGTGCGGGGATCTGGCGCGGATCGAAAGTAATGGTGAGGCTGTGGAGCTCACGCGCGGTTTCGTGGGCGCCGGCGGGAAGCGTCAGTGCAGGCGGCGTGTCATGAAAATCGAGTTCCAAAATACGCTCGGAGAGGGTCGTGGTGCGAAGATCTTCGAACGGGCTGTCTGCGAGGATGCGGCCGTGACCGATGACGATTACTCGTTCAGCGAGCGCTTCGATGTCGTGCATGTCATGGGTCGTCAGCAGGACGGTGGTGCCCCGGTCCCGGCAAAGTTCATGCACGAAGGCCCGGACGGCGAGCTTTGAGGGGGCGTCCAGACCAATCGTGGGTTCATCGAGAATGAGGATGTCCGGATCATGGATGAGAGAGGCCGCGATTTCGGCACGCATTCTCTGCCCAAGGGAAAGCTGGCGGACGGATTGGTCCATGATTTCGCCCAGGTCGAGCGCGTCGGCCAGACGGGCGCGGTTGCGGGCAAAACGCTCCGGTTCCACGCCGTAAATGTCGCGCAGCAAGGCGAGGCCTTCGGAGACTGAAAGATCCCACCAGAGCTGGGTCCGCTGCCCGAATACGACGCCGATCCGAGCTACATGGGCGATGCGGTTCGTCCAGGGTACCAGCCCGTTGACCTGCACCTCTCCCGACGTAGGGCGTAGGATGCCGGAGAGGATCTTGATCGCCGTCGATTTTCCCGCGCCGTTCGGACCGATGAAGCCTGCGATCTGGCCTTTCGGAACTGAAAAGGAAATTCCGTCCAGCGCGACGATATCGCGGGTTTTTCCCCGCCAGCTGCCTCCTTCACGGATCCGGTAGGTTTTGCGGAGGCTGCTGACCGTAATGGCGTCGGAACGGGAGGGGGGCGTCTGCATCAGGGCTCCGTCATGAGCGGTAAACATCTGTTTTGTAGAGAGTGGACAGCGGTCAATATTGAAAGCAAGCCGTTTCTTAAGGGGAGCGAGGTGTCAGGCTGTTGGCTCAGTGCCCTTTGCGAAAGCGCGTCGAGAGGATGATGGCGGAGACAGTCCGCTCTACGCCTTCCATCTGTCCGATATCGTCGATGGCGCGGTTGATGTTTTCGGTCGTGGCGGCCCCCAGCAGGGCAATCAGGTCCGAGGCACCGCTGACCGCATGCAGTTCCCGCAGTTCGGGCAATGTTTTCAGATCCCGCTCCACTTTTTGCCGGTGGCGGGGGGTGAGCACGATCGAGACATGGGCGCGCACCAGATCCTCGTCCGGATTTTCGAGAAGCGTGTAGCCCCGGATCCGTCCCTGCCGCTCCAGACGTTCTATGCGCCCCTGCAGAGTCGTGCGGGAAATCCCTAGCCTGCGGGCCAGCGCGGCTGTGGGGGTGCGTGCATTGCGACGCAGGATATCGAGAAGAGCTTGATCGATCGGATCCGTCATTCTGACTGTTATAGACGGCAAACTGCCGTTTGGAATGTCTTTTTGCCGTCACGCTGCCGCTTGAGATCCGTCGGCTCAGACCCCGATCCTGTCTGTAACACTTCCGGAACAGGATATGATCATGAAGCAGGTTACGGTTGCAGGTGCGGGCAAGATCGGTTCAGCCATTGCGGAGCTTCTTCATCACGGCGGCTATCGTGTGACGCTGCTTGACTGTCACGCGGAGTATCTCAACAGCCTCAAACTGCCTGAAGGGATTGCCCGCAAAACAGCCGATATCGCGCTGGGGCTTGATCCAGAGCTGCTCAAAGGGCAGTTCGCCGTTCTCTCCGCGCTTCCCTTTCATCTGACGCGGACTGTCGCGCGGGCTGCCGCCACGGCGGGCGTGCATTATCTGGACTTGACCGAGGATGTGGCGTCTACCCGTGATGTCAAGGCGTTGGCCGAGGGCGCTGCACATGCGTTCATTCCGCAATGCGGTCTGGCGCCGGGCTTTGTTTCGATTGCCGCGCATGATCTGGCCGGGCATTTCGACGAGATCGATACGATCCGGTTACGTGTCGGAGCACTGCCGCGTTTTCCGTCCAATGCGCTGGGATATAACCTGACCTGGAGCACGGAAGGCCTCATCAACGAATATATCGAACCCTGTGAGGCTATCGTAGATGGGAAGCGTATTCTCGTTCCCGCGCTTGAGGGCATGGAAAGTCTGGGCATCGATGGCGTTCTTTATGAGGCTTTCAACACGTCGGGCGGTCTTGGATCGTTGTGTGAAACCTATGACGGCCGGGTCCGGGAACTTAATTATCGCACCATGCGATATCCGGGCCATCGCGATATCATGAAGGTTCTCCTGTCCGATTTGCGGCTGTCGGAACGGCGGCAGATCCTTCAGGATATCCTGACCCGTGCCATTCCCGGAACGGCTCAGGACCTGGTGGTGCTGTCGGTTATTGTGACGGGACTACGTAACGGTCGGCTGCAACAGGAAACACTGGCCCGGACCATTCACGCGCAGGAGTTCATGGGCGGCTACCGGACTGCGATTCAGCTCACGACGGCGGGATCCATCTGCGCGGTTCTGGACCTGCTCGCGGAGGGGAAGATTCCGTCGGCAGGCTTTGTCCGTCAGGAAGATATTCCGCTGTCCGCCTATCTGTCGAACCGCTACGGGCGGGTCTATCAGTCGCAGGGCTGAATTGCCTCATGTGCAGTTCAGTATCCGGACCAGCAGGATGCTGGCACCCAGAAGACCGGCCAGGGACATCGCGACTGTCTGGACCAGCGGTCGTCCCGCCCGGAAGACGGAGCGGATATCGATCCCC
Source organism: Gluconobacter sphaericus (assembly GCF_016757795.1). Taxonomy (GTDB): domain Bacteria; phylum Pseudomonadota; class Alphaproteobacteria; order Acetobacterales; family Acetobacteraceae; genus Gluconobacter; species Gluconobacter sphaericus. Next base: position 2,566,284 of record NZ_CP068419.1, read on the forward strand.
AGACCCAGTGCGGCCATGGCCAGAATGGTCAGCAATGTGGCGGTCTGGTTGAGGGGAGCGATGCAGGCTTCGGGAATGACGCCAAGGGACCGGACGATGATCATCGCCATGAAGCCTGCGATATACCATGGGACGAGACGGAACAGTTTTTGAGCTTTGCCCGTTCTGGAAGGTTTCAGCGGCTGCATCCGGTCGTTTTTGCGATGAACCGTCAGTGACAGGACGGCGCAGACCGGACCTAGCATGAGAACGCGCATCAGCTTGACGAGCGTTCCGACATGCAGGGCGGTAGGCCCGAACGGCGCGGCTGCTGCCATGACCTGCGGAACCGCATAGACCGTCAACCCCGCGACGGCACCATTGGCGATCCCGGACATGTTCAGGAAGGGAAGCAGGACAGGCAGTCCCAGAACGACCGCCAGACCACCTGCTGTCGTGAAGGCGATTGTCGCGCCGACATCTTCATCTGAGGCCTGAATGGCGGGGGCTGCGGCCATGATTGCGGAATTGCCGCAGATGGAATCACCACAGGCCACGAGTAGGGTCTGATTTCGAGATAGACCATTCATCCGTCCGGCCCAGCATGTGAAGATCATGCTGAAGATCACCATCCCCAGAACGGTGAGCAGGATTTCAGGTCCGGTAGACCAGACGGCCTGAAGGCTGAAAGTTGCGCCCAGAAGGACGATCGCAATGTTGAGGAGTGTTTTCGAGCAGAATCTGATCCCGCAAGTGAAGGTGTCTGCGGGTTTGTGGACGGACCGCAGGATGACGCCCAGGATGAGCGCGATATTCAGGGTCTCCAGAAAGGCTTTACCAGCCAGGATCCGTTCCATGTGCTCGAGACCAAAAGCCGCAAGTTCAATACCGATGCACAGGGCCGTTCCCGGAAAGCGGGACACGTGGCCTCCCGCAGGCGCTAGGGTCTTCACAATATGCTCTCCTTGATCGTGAAGATTTACGGAGAGAACAATCGATCAATCCAACGCATAAATTTCATGATTCCAATCAGAAAAATCGATTGATTGTGCTATCCATCGTGCATGACCCTAGATCAGCTCCGTCTCTTCATCGCTGTTGCCGAACGCGAACACGTCACTGTTGCGAGCCGGGCGATGAACGTTACCCAGTCTGCGGTCTCGGCAGCTATTGCAGCTCTGGAAGAGCGTTATGGGGTAAGGCTTTTTGATCGGGTGGGACGGGGCATCCGTCTGAGCGAGGCGGGACATCTGTTTCTGCCGGAGGCCCGTGCGGTCGTCGCGCAGGCGGTTGCGGCAGAAAACGTTCTGGATGAAATCAGCGGGTTGAAGCGCGGAACGCTTCGTGCTGTGGCCAGCCAGACCATCGCTGCTTACTGGATCCCTTCCATTCTGGTCGCGTTCCGCAAAAAATATCCGCAGATCACGGTCGAACTGGCCGTCAGCAATACCGAAGAAGCCGCCAAGAAAGTCCGGGAAGGCGAGGTTGAACTGGGGATCGTGGAAGCAATTATCGATGATCCAGCGCTCGCGCAGTGGCCGCTTGGAAAAGACCATCTGACCATTGTGCAGGCGGGCGCCAGGGTTCCTGAACATGCTGATGGGGAATGGCTGCGCAAACAGGTCTGGGTGATGCGGGAGCCGGGATCGGGGACGCGAGCTACGCTGGAACACTATTTCCGGTGTCTTGGGATCGCGGCGGATGAGCTGAATGTCAGTCTGGTCCTGCCATCGAACGAGAGTGTACGCACCGCTGTCGAGGCAGGGGCGGGGGTTGCTGCGCTGTCATCGCTGGTGGTTGCTCCGGCGCTGCTTGCGGGAACGCTTCATGCGGCGTCAGAGGTGCCGGAGAGTCGTTTTTTCTATGGGTTGAGGCATAAGGAACGTTACAGAAGCCCCGCCGCCGATGCGTTTGTGGAGATGATCGATCTCGCGAAAAGGGGGTACGGGCCGCAGCCGAAAAGCCGGTGCCAGACATGAAAAAAGCCGCCCTTGCGGGCGGCTTCCTGCACATCGGAATGTACATCAAGGCAATTAGATTGCCTTGATGCTCACTGCCGACGTTTTGCCGTTGCGGCCTGCTTCGAGCTCGTAAGAGACATGCTGACCTTCGTTGAGGGTGTGCATTCCGGCGCGCTCGAGTTCAGAGATGTGAACGAACGCATCCTGACCACCGTTGTCAGGCTGGATGAAACCAAAGCCCTTGGTGGAGTTAAACCATTTTACGGTGCCTGTTGCCATAACGAGGCTCCTTTTTAACAATAGCAGTCGTGCACAAGATACGCACGAAATCATAACTCTTAAGGGGAACAAATGACGCAACATGCGCCGAAAACCCACTTAGGAGCACCTGCCGATATTAGGTAGACGTTAACTCGAGCGTGGATGCAAGAAAAAATTCTTCGACAGAGCATTATAATTGTAACCAGAATTCAATCTTTTTATTAAAAGAGCTATAAATTTTTCCAGAATTCAGAGCGGTAAGACAGTATGTTTGCAAGAAAGTTATGCCTTAACTTTTACGGGAAGGAGAATTATCGTTTCGATATTGTAGGTAATTCTTTCTTTAAGAGATTTTTGGGCTTTAAAATCCCGCTTGAAGATTACCGATCGTGTGAAGCTAACGAGCGTTTTGTGGGCTGTCCTGGGATCCGCTCTGCGGGCATAATCGTCACGATGTTGTAGGCCACTGCGCCAGTGGAGAGTGCGACGCCGAAGCAGTTCCAGAAACCGGACCAAATGACGGCCACGAGTGGCGGCAGGCTGCGGGTATAGATGACGGTTGCAACAGTATTTGCTGTATCGTGGGAGCTGTTAACCAACTTAAAAGCCAGCACGATGAAGAAAAGCGCGACATACAGGGGCTTGTTTCCTCCACTCATGTCGGGGCGCGGGATCTGATTGTCTAGTCCCGTGGTTTGATGATTTGGCATTTTCACGAGAGTGGAAGGAAGCATTATGGGGCAGAGACGTCATGGGAGCGCCACGACCACACACGCCGTGCGAGCAGCAATACAGCGATCGCAGGCTTCGCTCGCGGCGCTGAGCAAGGAGTTCGGGATCAACCCGAAAACAGTTGCAAAGTGGCGGAAGCGACAGAGTATCGAAGATCAGAAGACAGGTCCTAAAGAGCCGCGCTCAACGGTCCTTCCGAAGATGGACGAAGCGATGATCGTAGCGTTTCGCCGGCATACGTTGCTACCGCTGGATGACTGCCTTTATGCCCTGCAGGCCGGTATCCCCCATCTGACACGCTCCGCCCTGCATCGCTGCTTTCAGCGTCATGAGATCTCACGGCCGGCCGAAGGCCTGGTTGCCGCTCGAGCGGTCCACTCTGGCCATTATCGGGTATGAACTCATGACCGTTGTTCGTTCAGATAGGGATTCTGCGAAACTCAAACGGCTCAACCGCCATTCGGGATCTGAAATCATAAGCAGCAACTGAATGCGGGGAGTACCGTTCTATGTAATCTGACATTTTTCGAAAGACAGTCCGCATGCGTAAATCAATTTTGGTTCTGCTGGCTTTTTCGGTCTCCTGCGTGACCCTGACAGCGTGTGAGCATCACCGGACATTCGGAGAAAAGGTCCGTGATACAGTAGATCCGCCGAAAGGACCGGTCGAACGTGCAGGTCGTTCCGTCGATCGCGCACTGGGCAACTGAGGACTGCCGAGCATCGGTTTCCGTGTGTTTGGAGAAAATGATCAATGAACGGGTGTATGGTTTGCAAAGCGACCTGCGCCCGTTCATCGTTATTCGGTCAGGTTACGTTTTCATGAAGTTTCGGGATTGCGGGATGAATTCGGGGCAGGAGACGATTATTCATCCGGGGCTATTTCTCTAGTCTGTCGCATTACGCGGCTTCAGGTCCCAGGCAACGGTTGATATGTCCACTCGCAGAACCTTCCTTAAATATGCCCTGTTCGGTGGTGCCGCAGTCGCAACTGAAGGGCTTCCGGCCGCCATTCGTCGCGCTTATGCCATCGCGCCCGAGCCGGGTACGACATATTTGAATGCCGAGCATGTCGTTATCCTCATGCAGGAAAACCGCTCTTTTGATCATATGTTCGGAACGCTGGCTGGTGTTCGCGGCTTCAACGACAGGCGTGCAATCCGTCAGAAGAACGGCAGTTCCGTTTTTGTGCAGTCCGGCAAGAGCGGGGAAACTTATGCACCGTGGCGTCTGAACATTCACGACACGAAGGTCACGTGGATGGGCTCGATCCCGCATTCTCGGGACAGTCAGGTCGATGCCTGGAACGGGGGGCATCATGACCGGTGGATTGATGTCAAGCGACCTCACAAGAAGGAATACAGGCAGTATCCGCTGACGATGGGATATTACACCCGCGAGGATCTGCCGTTCTATTACGCTTTGGCCGATGCATTTACGGTCTGTGACCAGAACTATTGTGGCGTCATGTCCAGCACGACGCCCAACCGCCTCGTCTTCTGGACCGGAACCGTGCGGGACCAGCAGAATACCGCGTCAGCCGTTTATATGCGGAACCCGGAAATCCTCGAAGGTGGTATGACTTGGACGACCTTTCCGGAGCGGCTGGAGAAGGTCGGGGTGTCATGGAAATTCTACCAGAATGAACTGAGCCAGACGGGCGGCATGTCTCCGGCGGAGCGTTCCTGGCTGTCCAATTTCGGCTGTAACGTGTTGGAGTGTTTCGATAGCTTCAATGTCAGTTCCAATCCGGGCTTCGGGGAATGGATTGAAGAGCGGATCCGGGAATGTTCAGAGCATATCAATCGGCTTGAAAACCTTGAGATGCTGGTATCCGGAGAGCGGAGTGAGCAGCTTGTTGAGGCGAAGGCTTTGATGGAGGTTCTGAAAAAGCGTCAGAAATCTGCGAAGGGATTTGAAAAGCTGACGCCCGAGGAGCGTGCGCTTTTCACGAAGGCTTTCGTGGTCAACAATGCTGATCCCGATTATCGCAGCCTTGAGGAACTTGCCTTCGTGGGTGATCCGGATGCGAAGGGGATGAAGGCGCCGAAGGGAGATGTGCTGTACCAGTTCCGCAAGGATGTCCGGACAGGCCAGCTTCCGGCGGTTTCCTGGATGGCGGCACCGGAGCATTTCTCGGACCACCCGATATCGGCCTGGTACGGAGCCTGGTATGTGTCGGAAGTCATGAACATCCTGACCGAAAATCCCGAGGTCTGGAAGAAGACCATTTTTATTCTGACCTATGATGAAAATGATGGGTATTTCGATCACGGTTGTTCCTATGCGGCCCCTGATCCGGAGCGTCCGGAAACGGGCCGTTCTTCCGCTTCGATCGGGGCGGACGGTCTGGAATATACGACTGCTGAGGATGAGGTTCGCCGGGGCGTTCCCGAGCGGATCGCACGCAGCGGCCCGATCGGGCTCGGTTTCCGGGTGCCGATGGTTGTAGCGTCTCCGTGGAGCCGGGGTGGACTGGTTAATTCACAGCTCTTCGACCATAGCTCGACACTGCGGTTTCTGGAGCACTTTGTTGAGAAGAAGTTCGGCACGCCTGTCCGGGAAACAAATATTTCCCCGTGGCGTCGAGCCATCTGCGGCGATCTGACATCCTGTTTTCATCCTCATGACGAGGTTGCACCGTCCCTGAACTATCTGGACCGGAACACGCATCTGAAGGTTATCGAGGATGCACGAAACCGTCCGTTGCCGGGTGGTTTCCGCTCGCTGTCTGCGGATGAGATCGCCGTATTGAAAGATCAGCCGGATCTGTTGCGGCAAACCGTGCGTCAGGAAAGCGGAACACGTCCGGCCTGTGCGCTGCCTTATGAGCTTTACTGTGACGGCGGCATTGATGTGGAGCATGGGCAGGTGAGCCTGACGCTGGGAGCCGGGCAGAGTTTTCATGGGGAACGGGCGGCAGGTGCGCCATTCAATGTCTATGATTATCGCAATGACGGTCGCGATATGCAGGCTGGAACCTATGCCGTGGCAGCAGGAGACCGGATGGATGTGACGTTGCCGGGCGTGGATGGACTGTATGATGTCGCAGTTCATGCGCCTAACGGGTTCTATCGGGCTTACCGAGGGCATGCTGATCGGGTCGCGCTTCGTTCAGCCTGTCGTTATGATATTGGCGTCAAGGGACAAGGGCCAGGGATCGTCCTTACCATGACCAATACTGGCAAGGTGCCGCTGACGGTTCAGTATCGTATCGGAGATGTTGGCCCCTTGCGGACTGTGGTCCTCAAAGCTCAAGGGTATCAGAAGATCCGGCTGGACCTGTCAGCCAGCCATCAGTGGTATGACGTGACGCTTACGTCTCCGGAAGATCCGGATTTCAGGCATGTTCTGGGCGGCCGTATGGAAACGGGGAAGATCACGCTTACCGATCCGGCGATGGCGGGGTGAGCGCCTTCCGGATCATGGTCGGACGAGGCTTTCCCTGAAGGAGCAGGCGAGTGTCGCGATCATGATTTCGGGGCCGGCAAGCAGGATCCATTCAATCATGTTCAGGATGACGGTCCCGTCGCTGAGAGTCTGAAGCGCGAGGCTGAGGAGCAGAACTACAGCGGCGCATGATTTCAGGATGCGCCGCTGTAGTTCTGTCAGGCGGTCATGCCAGAAGATCCGGTTTCCGCGATGAGAGGCGGCGACGAACATCAGCATGGCGGACTGTCCACACAGAGCGGAAATCCAGTTCATGCCAGGAGCCCGGTTTTTCGTATCCTGTGATACGTCGCAAAAGCGAAAGATGCTGACAGGAGAAGGGCTGTCAGCCCGACGCCCGTGATGGTGCTGCCGTGCCACGGCAGGCTGAGCGCTGCGATCAGAAAGCATGCTGCGGCGTTGCTGCCCAGCAGCTCCGCCCATGTCCGCTCCGGGTTGCGGAATAGTGTGTAGGCCAGCGTGATCCCCCAGACGATGAATACGGTTATCACTTCATATCCGGCACGGTGGGGCATCGTGGCTGACAGAAGGCGGTTGGCGATGAAAAAAGATGCAAAGGCGAGGGGTGTGCCCATCAGGACCCCCACATTCAGGCGGGCGACGATCCGGTGTCCTGAATGATGCGGGCGACGCAGGCGCTTGAGCGTCCATAGATGCATGCCGCTGCCGATTAGCGCTGCGAGCGCCAGTCCGGACAGGAAATAGAGCCAGCGTGTGATCCAGGGAGCAAAACGCGCGACATGCAGTCCGTACAGGAACGTATAGGCCCGGATGACAGGGCGTTTTTCGATATGTTCCCTGAGAATGTGACCTGATGGACCGTCGAAGGTGATGATCTGTGAGGACGTGCTAACGGTACGACTGTTGCCCGCGATTACAGTGACGAGCGACGCCTGATCGGCCGGGTTAAAAACGTAAATCTGTTCCAGACCTGTGCCACCGAAACGCCTGTCAGCCTCCTGCAGCATGGGCAGGATCGGCGCGAGATAGCCGGCATGGCCGCTTGCAGGTCGGGAATAGAGTGCGGGATTGATTTCCATGTAGGAGGCGGTGACATCGCTCCGGTAGAGGGCCTGCGTGCTCCACGGAAGGAGCAGTGTTCCGAGGGTGACGGCGCCTGTGAAGGAGATCATCAGATGGAAAGGCAGTGCCGCGACACCCAGCAGGTTGTGCATGTCCAGCCAGCTTCTCTGCCCGCGTGAGGGACGGAAGGTAAAGAAGTCCGCAAAAATGCGGCGATGGATGATAATGCCGGTGACCAGTCCGACGACGAGGGCCAATGCAGCAAGAGCTGCAACCAGCCGTCCCCAAGGATAGGGAAGCTGAAGTTCGAAATGGAAGCGGTAGAAGAACTCACCGCCCAGCGTGTCCCGGATGCCATCGGGGCTGCCTGTTGCGGGATCAAGGGCGCGCTGGATGTAGTCGCCTTTTGTGTCCGGCCACAGGGCTGTTGCAAAGGAGCAGTGATCGGTGGCGCTGCCGACATACCATGCGCTGGCGGTGGATGCGTTGTGGCTTAGCCAGTCCAAAGCATGGGCGTCTGTCACGAGGGGATCGGACGCAGGCCCGGAAATTTCAGGTCGGGCCCAGAGGCTGATTTCCTGCCGGAAGACGCTCAGGGCACCGGACAAGGCGATGGCGAACAGTACCCAGCCCGTGACGAGACCTAGTGTCGTGTGCACTACGGCCATGGAGGCACGAAACGTTCCTTTCATGGGCGCCAGCCGCCGAGAAGGGCCAGAGCGCTCAGAAGGCAGGTCGCAGGGATCAGAAGGGTCAGTAGCCGTTCGATACGGGCGATTGCGAAGGATGCCATGAAAATGACGGGCCAGAGGATTATGCCGACAAAGATCCCGGCCATGGCGTTGTCTGCTCGGGACAGGGGAAGCCAAAATGCAAGGCAGATACCGCCTAGCGCGGACAGGGCGTAACCGAACGGCAACGCTACGACAAGGCGCAGGGCGATGTCGTAGCGTCGGGGGCTTACGGGTTGTGGTTTACCAGTTGAAGCCAATATTGGCCTGCGCGTTGCGGCGCTCTCCGTAATAGCAGAATTCCTGACCGTAAGAGGCGTAACTCAGGCAGTTGGCGATGAAATTCTTGTCAAAGAGGTTGCGGACGCTCGCGCCTACATTCCAGCCATGCAGACTATGGGAAAGATTGGACAGGTCGTAGCGTATCGACGCGTCGAATACGGCATATTGCGGCACCCAGACACTCCCGTAAGACGCTTCACCACCATAGGATTTATTGGAATAGCGCATGCCGCCGCCGAAGCCGAGGCCCTTCGCGGGACCGGACGGCATCGTATAGAAGGCGAACAGTGAGGCATTGCCCTTGCCTGACTGGATGAGCGGCTTGCCGGTTGAGTCGTCGTGTACTTTCTGGATGCTGACGGCGGCTGTCAGCACAAGATTGTGGAACGGCTCTGCATGGGCCTCGAACTCGAAGCCGTCCGAATGGACCAGCCCGCTTTCGGCGCTGTAGCCAGTATTGCCGACAGCAACGAGCACGTTGGTCTGTTCGATATGAAAGCCCGCAGCCGTCAGAAGCAGGGATGTGCCCGGAAGCTGGTATTTCAGGCCGCCTTCAAGCTGCTTGCCAAGCGACGGATTGGCCTGACGCACGGTCTTTCCGCCATCGGTCGAGACGCTGCCGGACTGTGGCTGGAAAGAGGTGGAGTAGCTGATATAGGGAGCGAGGCCGAAATCGAAATGATACAGACCTGAGGCACGCCAGGTAATTTGGCTCGGGCTCTGGTTGGTCGTCGTATTGTACATGTTGTCGACCTGATGGGAGCGGTACCAGTCATTACGGATACTGCCTGTCAGGATCAGGTGACGCCAGTGGATTTCGTCCTGTCCGTAGATGCCGGCCTGATGGGAGTCGGTGTTGTAGTTCACCCAGGGAGATGGGGTGGGAATGACCATCTGGGAATTCGGATGAAAGACGTTCAGGCTGGGCGCTGAGCCGTAGTATCCGACTTCCGAGGCGCTCTGCTGCATATAGTCGAAACCGAACATCATAGTGTGACGCAGCGGTCCAGTGCGGACTTTGCCCTTGAACTGGCTGTCAAATGCCAGGTTGTGTGTGTGTTCGTTGGTGGCGATGGCCGAACGGGCCAATGTGTCATCTGAAACGTAATAGCCGCTGTCATAGACGCTGCGATACTGGGTCTTGATGTCATCGTAACGACCGCGCGTGCTGAAGCTCCAGTCGCTGTTGAAGCGATGATTGAAGATATAGGTGACGGAGCCATGACGACGGTTGTATTTTTCGAACGATGAGTCGCCGTCGTAGAAATTGCGTGGCAGATAGCCGAACGAGGCCGGTTTAAGCGACCCGACAAGCGGGACACCGCCATAAGTGCCGTTTTCCGGATCATACTGGTAATTTCCCAGGATCGTCAGCGTCGTGGGGCCGTCGCCACCAAACGTGAAAGACGGGCTGATGGAGAAGCGCCGACTTCCGGTACGCGCGAGCTGGCTATGCTGGCCGTTGATGGTACCATTGAGGCGATATCGGACGAAGCCGTTATCCGTCACATAGCCGCCAACATCGGCATCCACACGGTACAGGTCGAACATACCACCGGTCGCATTGACGCTCCCGTAAGAGCGCTGATCCGTGGCGAGCTTGCTGGACAGTGCGACGAGGCCGCCGGGGCTGGACTGGCCGTAAAGGGCTGATGCTGGGCCCTTGAGGATTTCGATGCGGTCCAGACGGGAGGTGTCAGTCTGGGCTACGGCATAGCCGGTCGGGCTGTCCTGAAGCTTCAGGCCGTCGAGGAATGTGGGAACGGTAAATCCACGCAGGGCGAACTGGTCATAACGTGTTCCCACACCGCCTCCACGAAGATCGGCAGTAATGCCTGCGGTATAGCGCACAGCCTGATTGAGGTTCAGGACGTTGCGGATATCCATTTCGTTGCGCGTGATGACCGTGACCGACTGGGCGGTTTCGATCAGAGGCGTGTCCGACTTGGTCGCGGAGGAAGCGAGGGTCGAGGCCCTGCGTGCGTGGACTTCAAGTTTTTCAACCGTTTTGGCCTGCGGTCCGGCTGTGCTGATTTTTTTCGTCCCCGAGCGTGGCGGTTCAGGAAGGACATTCTGGTCGGCTGCGAAGACTTCTCCACTCATGACGAGGGAGAGGGGTATCGCGTAAAGAATCCTGTTGCGGTGCATACCCGACCTCAATGACTGTACGTGCTGACACGTGATCAGAGGTTGGTATCGATATTGCGAATTAGTTGCAAGTAGAGTTGGAGGAAAATGAAACTTTAAAAGACTTTCTTACTAAGCGACTGATTGTTACATTCTTTTTCTGTGAAGATATCCGGGCGCAAAGACAGCGCCCGGACTGTCCTAGCTTACCAGACCGTAAAGCCTGCATCCACATTCACGATGGTGCCGGTCATCAGGCTGGCTGCGTCAGACGCAAGAAACTGTACGACGGAAGCGACTTCGTCTGGTTGGCCTACACGGCCCATCGGGGTTCCGGCGATCCAGGCGTCGTAGAGTTCCGGCTTTTCCATACCGAAGCGGGTGAGCGTCGTTTCGATATAGGTGGGAGCAACGGCGTTGGCGCGGATGCCATGAGGAGCCCATTCTGCTGCCAACGAACGGATATACTGGTGAACACCTGCCTTTGACGCATTATAGGCAGCCTGTTGCTGGGGGCGGTTTACGATCAGGCCGGACATGGAGCCGATCGCGACGATGACGCCCTTCTTCTGCTCAAGCATGATGCGTCCTGCGGCCTGGCAGGAGCGGAACATCCCGTTCAGGTTGATATCCACTTGCTTGAGCCACTGGCCATCCGTCATGTCCTCAGCCTTGACTTCGGAAATACAGATGCCGGCGCAGGCGACCAGGATATCCAGGCGGCCTTCCTGCTCATGAACGCTGCGGACGGCGTTCTGCACACTGTCCGTCTTCGTGACGTCCATGACGACGCTGCTGACATCATGGCCTTCCATGCGTAAGTCTTCCACGGCTTTTTTTGCCATGGTTTCGTCGAGATCGGCGATGATGACGCGCGCGCCAGCCTCGGCCAGTGCGGTGACGCAGGCCAGGCCGATGTTCTGTGCACCACCGGTGACGATGGCGACGCGGTTATCGAGACGGAGTTTTTCCATGTACATGATGTGTGGTTCCTAAAATCAGGCAGCGAGTGGGTGGCGGTGGCAGGCTTCGAAGGCCAAACCGTCAGGGGCAAAAAGGTGACAGTTGCGCGGGGGCAGGGTCAGGCTGATAGGGCTATTCACATCCGTGAGAACGGCACCATCCGTCTGGACGACGATGATTTCCCCGTCTGGCATGCGGACATGAACGAGCGTGATAGCGCCGAGGCGTTCGATGACTTCCACGACGCCGCTGTTGGGGCCTGAAGATGCCAGTTCGACGTGTTCGGGGCGGATGCCGACCGTCACTTTGGTTCCGGGCAGAAGGCCCGGGGATGTGACGGGGACGTAGAGGGTCGATCCATCCCGGAGTTGCACGCTCGATCCGGCGGCGTCTCCGCCCTGGAAAATGGCCGAGAAGAAGTTCATGGGCGGGGAGCCGATGAAGCGGGCCACGAACAGGTTGCGCGGGTGATGGTACAGTTCGAGCGGGGAGCCGATCTGTTCGACCACGCCTTTCTGCAGGACGACGATCTTGTCGGCCATGGTCATGGCTTCGACCTGGTCGTGCGTCACATAGATCGTGGTGGCGCCGAGTTTGCGGTGCAAGGCTGAGAGTTCCACGCGCATCTGGCCGCGCAGGGCGGCATCGAGGTTGGAGAGCGGTTCGTCGAACAGGAACACTTTCGGATTGCGCACAATGGCGCGCCCGATGGCGACACGCTGACGCTGACCGCCGGAAAGCTGTCCGGGCTTGTGGTTCAGATAGGGTTCGAGCTGGAGCGTGCGGGCGACATTCTCGATTTTTGCGCGCCGTTCCGCTTCCGGCATGCCGGACAGCTTCAGGCCGAATTCCATGTTTTTGTAAACGTTCATGTGCGGGTAGAGCGCATAGGACTGAAAGACCATAGCCAGACCGCGCTTGCCGGGTTCCACGTCGTTCACGCGCTGCCCGTCAATGAGCAGATCGCCGGAGGTGATATCTTCCAGCCCTGCGATCATGCGCAGGAGCGTGGACTTTCCGCAGCCCGACGGGCCGACAAAGACCACGAATTCGTGCTCTTCGATCGACAGGGAAATGCCCTTGATGATTTCTTCCGTAAGATACGTCTTACGGAGATTTTTGAGTTCGACAGTCGCCATGGGTCAGGCCCCGTTCGTGTAGAAAGAGTGAAGGGAGTGAGCCGGGATCAGAGTCATTTAACGGCTCCGAAGGTCAGGCCGCGGACGAGCTGTTTCTGGCTGATCCAGCCGAAAACGAGGATCGGGGCGACGGCAAGGGTGGAGGCGGCGGACAGTTTTCCGAAGAACAGGCCTTCTGGCGACGAGAACGACGCGATGAAGGCTGTCAGCGGGGCCGCGTGCGAGGACGTCAGGTTCAGGGACCAGAATGCCTCGTTCCAGCACAGGATAAGCGACAGCAGGGCTGTAGACGCGATGCCGGGCAGGGCAAGCGGCAGGAGCACCATCGTCATTTCCTGCCAGCGTGTGGCGCCGTCCATCCGGCCGGCTTCCAGGATGGGGGCCGGGACTTCGCGGAAGAACGTGTAGAGCATCCACACGATGATCGGCAGGTTCGTGAGCATGTCCACGATTGCAAGGCCCGTGCAGGTGTCGAGCAGATGCGTGTTGCGGGCCAGAATGTAGATCGGCACCAGAACGCCCACGGGGGGTAGCATCCGGGTCGAGAGCATCCAGAGCAAAGTCCCGCGGGTGCGCTTTGAAGGCATGAACGCCATTGAATACGCGGCGGGAACAGCCAGTGCGATGGCGATGGCTGTCGCTGCGACCGAGACGATCACTGTATTCAGCGCGAAGTGCCAGTAATTGGCGCGTTCGAACACCTCGGCATAGCTGCTCAGTGTGGGCATGAAGAACAGCTTCGGCGGCGTAGAGATGGCCTGCACTTCGCTTTTAAAGCTTGTGAGGATCATCCAGAAAATCGGGAAGAACAGCCAGAGCGCTATTCCCCATCCAAGAATGGTTACGCCAATGCGGGTGCTGGTTTTTGTCTTGAGCGCCATGTCAGGCCTCCAGATTGCGGGCTACGGCGCGCACCAGAAAAATTGCGACGATATTGGCGATGACGATTGCGACCACGCCACCCGCTGAAGCACCGCCCACGTCGAACTGAAGCAGGGCGCGGGAATAGTTCAGGTAGGCGAGATTGGTAGAGGCCACGCCGGGTCCGCCCGCCGTAGTGACGGAGATTTCGGCAAAGATCGTCAGCAGGTAGATCGTCTCGATCATGACCACGACGCTGATGGCGCGGCCCAGATGCGGCAGGATGATGTAGCGGAAACGCGCGATCGGCCCCGCGCCATCCATGCGGGCGGCTTCACGCTGCTCGCCGTCCAGAGATTGCACGGCCGTCAGCAGGATGAGAACCGCGAAGGGCAGCCATTCCCAGGCGACGATCATCATGACAGTCATGAGCGGAAAGCGCGCCAGCCAGTCGATCGGGGTGAGGCCCACGGCCCGCATCATGGCGGAATAGACGCCATAGATCGGGTGCAGCATCAGGTTCTTCCACAACAGTGCGGAAACCGTCGGCATGATGAAGAATGGCGAAATGACCATGATGCGGGCGATGCCGCGTCCGAAGAATTCCTGATCGTATAAAACAGCCAGCAGGGTTCCTCCGCCGATGCTGATCAGCAGGACGCCCGCAACGAGGACGAGCGTGTTCAGCAAAGCGTGCAGAAAATCGGGGTCGGTCAGCAGGTACCAGTAATTGTCGATGCCCGCGAAGCCGTGCAGCGTGGGATCAACGAGGTTATAGTTCTGTAGCGAGTACCACAGCGTCATGACGAGGGGGACGATCGACCAGACCAGAAGGATCAGGACGGACGGAGAGAGGAGCAGGAATCCTGTCCTCTTCGTGGTCCGGGCTGTCGCCCCTGCGGGCGGGCTGTGTTCGAGAACGGCCTGCATGGTATCTTGACCTTGATCTGGCGGCGTTATCGCGCGCGGCCGGACTGGCGGAGTGCGCGGGTTATCGAAGTCTGAGCGGATGTCAGCGCCTGATCGATCGTCATCTGGTCGGACAGGGTTGCTGCGACCGTCTGGCCGACCTGAGTGCCGATGGATTGGAACTCAGGGATCGCGACGAATTGGGCGCCGGTATAGGGACGGGGCTGTGCGGTCGGACCATTGGGATCAGCGGTCTTGATGGCGTTCAGGACGAAAGAGGCGAAAGGGGCGGCCTTAAGATATTCGGGCGCTGCATAGGTCGAGGCGCGTGTTCCCGGAGGGGCTGAGACCCAGCCCTTCCGGGCGGCGACCAGCTTCACATAATCCTTGGATGTGGCCCATGCGATGAAGGTCTGGGCATCGGCGCTCTGATGGGAACTGACGGGCACGGCGAGGCTCCAGCTCCACAGCCAGGTCGGTCCTTTGCCGTAGGGGCCTTTGGGAGCGGGAGCAAAGCCGACCTTGTCCGCAACCTGCGACTGTTTGGGATCGAACAGCAGGCCGCCTGCGACCGTGGAGTCAATCCAGATCCCGCAATGACCGCTGGCGAACAGAGCCAGGTTTTCGTTGAAGCCATTGGACGTCGCACCCGGAGGACCATCCGCCTTGAGGGCGGAGACGTACCAGTTCAGGGTTGCTTTCCAGGCGTCGGATGTCAGGGTTGGCTTCCATGACACATCGAACCACTGCGCCCCGAATGTGTTGGCGAGCGAGGAAATATACGCCATGTTTTCGCCCCAGCCGGGCTTGCCACGCAGACAGATGCCATAGACCTGATTGGGCTTGTCCGTGATCTTGTCCGCGAACTGACGAACCTGATCATAAGTCGGCTGTTCGGGCATTGTCAGCCCAGCTTTCTGGAACAGGTCCTTGCGGTAATAGGTCATGACGCTTTCGGCGTAGAACGGCAGGGCATAGAGCTTGTCGTTCGCCGTCAGGCTGTCGCGGACCGAGGGCAGAATGTCGTTTACGTCATAGGTGGCGTCCGGCTTGATTTCGGTGAGCCAACCCTGCTTGGCCCAGATCGGCACTTCGTAATTGCCGATGGTGACGACATCGAACTGGCCGGTTTTCATGGCGATGTCGGTCGTGACGCGCTGACGCAGGACGTTTTCTTCAAGCGTGACCCAGTTCAGGTGAATTTCGGGATGGGCTTTTTCGAATTCCGTCGAAAGCTGCCGCATAACGATCATGTCGCCATTGTTGACGGTGGCGATCGTCAGGGTTCCGGCGGCTTCAGCACTGGAGAGGGCGGAGCCCGTGAGTAGAAGCGCGAGAGTGCAGATGGCTGTGCGTGTGTCTTTGAGACGGAACATGGAAATCGGCCTCTGGAAAGGGATGATACTGTGTTTCGGCAGGGCAGGAATGGCAGAACGGGTCGTACGGCTGTGCCGTCAGGCGGTGTTCTTCTTTTCCAGCATGTCATGCATCTGCTGACGCCAGATGAGCTGTTGCGAGAGCATGTCGTGAGTAATGCTGCACTTGGTGGCGTGATACGTAGCGAGGCGCGGGTCGGGGACGATCTCGTCTCCTGCATGGCTCATCTGTGCCATGGCCTGTCGTAGATCGGTGTATGTTCCGCTCGCGACCGCCCCTAGGATGGCGGCGCCTAGCAGGACGGAGTCCGGCTCCGCGGGGAGCAGGATACGGCAACCGGTAGCGTTGGCATGTTCGCGCAGAAAGACCGGATTTTTGGTGCTGCCACCGGTCGCGAGAATGGTGTCGATCCGGTAGCCCTGCGCGTTAAGGGCCTCGATAATGTCTTTCGTGCCGTAAGCGAGGCCTTGCAAGGTGGCAAGGTATAGTCGTGCCAGATCGTCGACCGTGTCAGACAATCGTAGGCCACTGATCATACCGGTCAGGTCAGGATCGGCATGGGGAGAGCGGTTTCCGTGGAAGTCTGGCAACACGTGCAGGTCGGCGGTGATCGTTCCCGGCAGGCTTTGGCGTTCCAGAGCTTCGATCCGTGCGTTAAGCAAGGCGTAGACGCTGGTCCCTGTGTCTTTAGCTTCCTGCTTGAGCACAGAGCCAAAGGTATGGCTGGAAATGACGAAGTCGATCAGCGCGCCCGTAGCGGACTGTCCTGCTTCATTCAGCCACATCTTAGGGACCATGGCGTTCCAGTAGGGGCCCCAGACACCAGACACGAAGAGCGCATCTTTCGATACGGCCATATGACAGCTCGATGTTCCGCAGATTAGCGATATTGAGCGCTCAAGTTGAGCGTCCGAGAGGGAATCTTCGGTGTTTAACCCGAACAGACCGATGCCTCCGGCATGGGCGTCAATGGCGGAAACGCCAACAGGGATACCGGCTGACAGTCCCATTTCCGCAGCCGCTTTAGCGTTCAAGTTTCCATCAACAAGAGCGCCGAGGGGGCGAATATCGTTCCCGATGCGCCTGAAGCTCTCGCGTGTGAGGTCTTCAAGTCCAATGGACTGAAAATATCCTTCGTCCCAGCGGTTTTCATGGGCGAGATAAGTCCATTTACAGGCTGTCGAACAGGCCGATCGTGACAGCGAACCGGTGGCGCGCCATGTCAAGAAATCGGGAAGATCGAAAAAATGAGCCGCCTGCTCATAGATTTGTGGAAGATGGCGCTTCAGCCAGAGCAGTTTTGGCGTTTCCATTTCGGGGGAAATCGTACCGCCAACATAACGTAGCACCTCCTGGCCGCTGCCGTTGATTTCGCGCGTTTCTTCAATGGCGCGGTGGTCCGCCCAGAGAATGATATCCTGTCCCGGTGCGCCGCCGGGATCTATTGAGAGACCCTGACCATTGCCGCCAACGACGACCAGAGAACAGGTTGCATCGAAGCCTATGCCAATGACTTGTCCGGGTTCATCAAGCATTTCCAGAGCACTGCGGGTCGCTTCGCAGACGGCGGTCCAGATATCCTGTGAGGATTGCTGGGCGTAACCGGGACGCGGGGCCCATGTCTGGATTGGCCGGACGGATGAGGCTTTCTTAAGTCCTTCAAGCGTGAAGAGACCCGCCCGGGCACTGCCTGTTCCAACATCAATTCCCAGAACCAGATCCATAGAATCACACCCAGATATTGAAAAGCACAGACGGGACACAAGAAGAGACATGCCCGTCGTCTGCCTAACGTTTGTCTGTGACAGAATATCACACTTAAAAATCACAAACTATCGTTATGTATGTTACATATAACCTTTATGCTGTCCAGAAGAGGGTGGGGAATTTTTCTGACAAAAGTTCATTGCCCGTCTGAGAGCACGCGATGCGCACGCGGACTTGTGGATCCATGGCGGGTTCAGGCTGCTAGGAAGAATAGAACCGTGACTTTAAGGCTGACAGATATGTCCCATCCCGATCTTTTTTCTCTCTCCGGTGCGCGCGCCCTTGTGACGGGGGCGTCACGGGGCATTGGTCTGACGCTGGCAAAAGGGCTTGCGCATTACGGGGCCGAGGTTGTCTTGAATGGCCGAAATACTGAGAGTCTCGACTCTGCCCAGTCCGGGTTCGAGGCGGAAGGATTGAGAGCCAGAACGGCTGTTTTCGATGTGACGGATCAGGATGCGGTGATTGATGGCGTGGCAGCGATCGAGCGTGACATGGGAGCGATCGATATCCTGATCAATAACGCCGGGATACAGCGCCGTGCGCCTCTGGAGGAATTTCAGCGTAAGGACTGGGATGATCTGATTTCAACTAATGTTAATGCAGTTTTCTTTGTCGGCCAGGCGGTGGCACGACATATGATTCCGCGCGGACAGGGCAAGATCGTCAATATTTGTTCCGTCCAGAGTGAACTCGCCCGCCCAGGAATTGCGCCCTATACGGCGACTAAGGGAGCGGTCAAAAACCTGACAAAAGGCATGGCGACGGACTGGGGCAGACACGGACTTCAGATCAACGGACTGGCGCCGGGATATTTTGCGACGGAAATGACCGAAAGGCTCGTGGCGGACGAAGAATTCACGGACTGGCTGTGCAAACGGACGCCGGCAGGACGATGGGGACAGGTCGAGGAACTGGTCGGGGCAGCAGTATTTCTGTCTTCCAGGGCTTCAAGCTTCGTTAACGGACAGGTGCTGATGGTTGATGGCGGGATAACTGTATCACTGTAGTCTTTCTACGGATGACTCCGTTTCAATTTATCAGAACTGTGTTAGGGGCATTGTCTGTCCGGTTTGTGCTGGAATGGTTTTCGATAAGATGGCTTCTTGTATTAGGATGCCACAGGAAAGTTGACATTTGATGAACTCCATCTTTGCCATCTCGCTTGCGACCGCGGCTATTGTGTCGGTTATCATTCTGATCGCCCGGTTCCGGATCAATCCGTTCATCGTCCTTTTTTCCGTCTCGATTCTGCTGGCCCTCGTTGCAGGTATGCCGGCTGACAGGGTTGTGGGGTCGTTCGAGGCGGGGGCAGGGCACGTGCTGGGGCATGTCGGAACCGTTATCGCGCTTGGCACCATGCTTGGGAAAATGCTGGCGGAGTCCGGTGGCGCCGATCGTATTGTCCTGACGATCTCGACCCTTTCGGGCCGTCGGCATGTTGACTGGGCCATGATGCTGATCGGCCTTTTGGTCGGGCTTCCCGTATTTTTCGAAGTCGGCTTTGTGCTTCTGATTCCGCTGGCGTTTGTTTTGGCAGATCGGACGCAGACGCCTTTACTACGTGTCGCGCTTCCCATGGGGGCAGCGCTGTCCATCACGCATGCCCTTATCCCTCCGCATCCGGCTGCGCTTCTGGCACTGAGCGCCTATCATGCCGATATTGGGAAAACCATTCTGCTTGGTATTGCGATTGGAACGCCGATTGCGGTGATTGCCGGGCCAGTCTTCGGGCGGTTCGCTTCAGCAAGAGTGATTCCCGAAGGGGTCAATCCGCTGGCCA
This sequence comes from Gluconobacter sphaericus, assembly GCF_016757795.1. Taxonomy (GTDB): domain Bacteria; phylum Pseudomonadota; class Alphaproteobacteria; order Acetobacterales; family Acetobacteraceae; genus Gluconobacter; species Gluconobacter sphaericus. The sequence goes on from NZ_CP068419.1 coordinate 2,585,629, forward strand.
AGCAATTTGTGAACAGTAAGCCGCCAGGAAATCTCCCAGGCTTTGGCATCACGGTCTTCACAGTGCTCGCTCCAGTTATCCTGATGCTGGCCGGTTCGATGGCAGACCGGGTTGCTGCGCCTCATACGACCTTCAATAATATTCTACATTTTGTTGGTAATACGGATATCGCGCTTCTGCTGGCGACGGTTCTGTCGTTTTATGTTTTGGGTCACGCACGGGGTTTTTCGCGAGAGACCGTTCTGCGATTTACGAATGAGTGTCTGGGGCCGACCGCCCTGATCATGCTTCTCGTAGGGGCGGGGGGAGGTTTCGGGCATGTTCTCGTTGATAGCGGAGTTTCACGATCCATCACGGATACGGCACTTGGCGCTCACGTCCCTCTGCTGGTTTTGGCCTGGATGCTCGCTGCGATTGTGCGTGTTGCCTGTGGTTCTTCAACCGTTGCGATGGCAACAGCATCAGGGATCGTCGCCCCCATTCTTGCGCGCTCAACAGGTGTGTCGGCCGAGTTAATGGTTCTGGTAACGGGAGCAGGCTCGGTTGCTTTTGGCCCAATGAACGACGCAGGTTTCTGGCAGCTAAAGGAATATCTAGGCCTGACGGTTCCGCAGACCCTCAAGACGTGGTCGGTTCTCGAAACATTAATTGCAGTCTGCGGCCTCGTGTTTTGCATGATTGCTTCGATATTTGTTCATTAAGCTTCTCCATCGATCCGAGTGGTGGGCGTAACAGGGATCGAACCTGTGACTCCTGCCATGTCAAAGGGGTGTAAAAATAAGAGTTTTCTGCTGAGTATAGATAGTGAAGTGGACTAAATCCACGCAAGTTGCACATCACGCTCGTTGGTCGCCCAGCTTTAAACACCAAGCAGACAATCTGTAAGGATCTCTTACAGGTTTAATCGTTAAAGGATCCTGGATAGTTCAGCGGTCAAGAAATCCTGGATGACTGAACCATTGGGAAATTCCCAAGAGTTGCGAGACACTTCTCTCTCATTCCACGCAGTGTCAATCATATGCCTGAGAGTAGTGGCATGAGAATGATGGATCCGGCGATCAGTTCTTTGAGCACGCCGGCACCTGATTGCGCAGTCCGATAAATTTTCTATCCCGTAGATAGTTTGCGGTTGAGGATACGCACTGATTTCTTCCGCGAGAGTCTGTTGCTCAGGGGGCGAGTACGCCATGAGGGGTGGGCAGAGCGCATAGCGGACTGACCTTGAGCCGATGAGAGCAAAGGTCAGGAAGATCCACCTCATGCCGATCTCTCCATCAAGCCGCGCCAGAATGGCATCTTCAGTTGTAGGTTTTTCTGCCTCGGCCACGGGCCATGGCCTTCGTCTATTGTGTCACCACATTCACACTCGCGGTTCCAGCCTAGGATCAGGCCCCATTGATTTGATTGTGGAAATCTGATTCAGGCTCTGCGAGGAGACTGGCAATGAGCGACCTGTTTTGGCTGACAGATGAACAGATGGATCGTCTGCGGCCCTTTTTCCCAAAGAGCCATGGTAGACCCCGTGTTGATGACCGCCGAGTGCTGAGCGGGATCATTTTTGTGAACCGCAATGGGATGCGCTGGCGTGATGCGCCCCGGGAATACGCTCAACACAAAACGCTCTGCAACCGCCGGAAGCCCTGGGGCGCCATGGGGATCTTCGCCCGGATGATAGACGGTCTGGCTGACGAAAAGGCCAAGCCCCGAACCATTATATTGGTGCGACGTATCTCAAGGCGCACCGCACGGCTTCGAGCTTGCGGTTCAAAAGGGTGATCTAGAGCGGAAATTCCGTGCAAAAGCGGTCAAATACGACAAGTGGAAATACAAACGCTGTAACCGCCTCGAGATCATGCTCGGAAGGCTCAAGGGCTGGCAGCGCATTGCACTACGTATGACAGATGCTCAAATGCCTTCTTCTTAGCCATCTGCCGCGCTGAAACCGTTATGTTTTGCCTATGTGGCTTGAGCCTGGCCTACGTTAATGCCGACATTACCTCTACGGTTGGCGTCATAACCTGAAAGTCCGCTTCCGTCAGTTCCGGATTGCCGTTATCAAGTGCAATGCCCCTATTGATCTGGGGGTCTTCCTCGTCAGCCGGCATAATGATGTTAGCCTTGCGAGACATAGAGCGAACCCCCTGTTTGTTAGCTTTCCGCAGGCTGATGATACGAACTCCGGGTTTCGATTCTGGGCACTAGTCCATGAAGATGCTTCCCAATCGGGCCAAGCGCACGTCACATCAATGATGCCAACCCGTCGATCTTATCGGCCAACGCCGCGACCATATGCTTGATTTCAGTGTCTGCCCCTGACTTATCGACCGCAATATTCAGTTGCTCCGCATCACGCTGGAGTTCGAAGAATAACTGATGGATCTCTGAATTAATACCGTCTTCGTCGTCGTTGGTGCGGTATGACATATTATTCTCCAAGGAAAATAGAATACTGCGCTCGGGCCAACTTTTATGTCCAGAGTATTTTTCTTTCCCCTTATGCTGAAGCCCCGACTTCCGCTATCTGCTTAACAGGGTATGCTTCGCGCTAGCAGCACAACTCGAACTCCGAATGCTGCCAATATGCCGTTTATTGCTTGTTTTCCTTTTTGTATTCCCATCTGCGATCACGCACAGCAGGCCGCGAACACTGTTGAGCTGTTCAGTGATGGCCGACGCGTCGGTAGGCTCAGGCCTCATAGCCAGAAGATGACGGTTGCGGCGAGGCAGTCGGCGTCATACCCACGATTTCCCATCATCCATTGTGTTGCAGGAAGACTGTCCAGCAGAGCTGAGGCACCGGTATGATCGCTGACCTGTCCCGCAGTCATGAAAAAGCTCAGCGGTCGTCCGTTCTGATCCGTGATCGCATGCAGCTTCGTGTTCATGCCGTCTTTTGTCTACTCGATCAGGCGGCCTGGATCCCCCTTTTTTAGCCGCAGGCTTGAAGCCGTGCGGTGCGCTTAGGGATACGTCGCATCAATCATGATCGTTTGAGTCTCGGTTTTCGCAGCAGACACTCCATCTATTCGTCTGTCAGCCAAAGCAGGTCGCTCATCTTCAGTCCCCTTGCAGAGCCTGAAACAGATTTCTACAATAAAATCAATGGATTATGAACTTAGGGAATAGCCTGAAGCAGGGTTCGGGTATAGTCCGATGCGGGATTCGAAAAGATGCTTTCGGCAGGCCCGTATTCTTCCTGCTCTCCGTGCCGAATGATGGAGAGGGTATCAGAGATCTGTCTGACAACTGCAAGGTCATGGGATACGAAGACGAATGTCAGGCCAAGATCATTCTGTAACTCCGTCAGGAGTTCCAGAATGCGGGCCTGTACCGTGACGTCCAGTGCGGAAACGAATTCGTCCAGCACAAGAATGTCGGGTTCCGCAGCAAGAGCCCGCGCCAGAGCCACACGCTGGCACTGGCCTCCGGAAATATCGGAAGGATACTGCTCAAGGATGTCGGGCTTCAGATGCACCCGCTCAAGAAGTGTGTGGATCCGCTGGAGACGCCATGAACGGTTTTCATCAAAATGGTTGCGGAGGGGCTCCTCTATGATCCGACGAACCGTCAGCCTCGGGTCCAGCGAACTCCAGGGGTTTTGATAGACAAGCTGCATGCTGCGGAATGGCCCCCGCTCGCCGGGGCGGCCACCAAAAGCATCTGCCCCATGAATCTGGACGCTTCCTGAAATCGGAGAAATCAGTCCCATAAGGCAACGCAGGATCGTGGTCTTGCCGGAGCCAGATTCTCCAATGATGCCGTGGGTCGTGCCAGGCTGTACGGTAAAGGAAACATTCCGCACGGTCGGACTTGTGCGCCCTCCGTGAGTCCTATGGGTGATGGTGAGGTTTGAGACCTCCAGGGCCGGAACCTGCGCCGGGGCGACCTTTCGCACGGGAGGAGTTCTGGGATGAAAGGCAGGAGAGTCTCTCAGGAGTCTGCGGGTATACGGAGAATGGGGTGCACTGAAGAGGCTGTCTGAAAGACCACGTTCCGCGGCCGTGCCGTGTTGCATGACGACGACGTCATGCGCCCTGTCACGGGCGATGGCGAGATCATGGGTAATCATGAGAACTGAACAGCCGTTTTCTTCGCGCAGACTGTCGAGCAGATCCAGAATCTGACGCTGGATCGTGGCGTCCAGAGCACTCGTGGGCTCGTCTGCAATAATGAGGTCGGGAGCAAGAGCAACAGCGATGGCGATGAGCACGCGCTGCTTCATGCCTCCCGAGAGTTCATGGGGAAACTGCGAAAAGCACCGTCCAGGATCGGGTAAGCCAACCTTTTCCAGAAGGGCCAGCACATGGTCATGACGCTCCCGCCGACCTTCGGAGGTGTGCAGACGCAGAATTTCCCCAACCTGTCGGCCGATGGGAATGCGAGGGTCAAGCGAACTGCCCGGATCCTGAGGGACGAACCCGATCTGACGTCCACGAATGGTATTGAGGGTGCGTGACGATGCTGCAAGCAGAGACTGTCCGTTCAGGGTAATGCTACCACGATCAATACGCGCGGAAGGCGGTAACAGGCGGATGACAGCCTTGGCGATGGTGGATTTTCCAGAGCCGGATTCTCCGATCAGGGCTATCGTCTTTCCGGGCATCGCCGCAAACGAAAAGCCCTTCACGGCGATCCTGTCACCATAGGAAATGGCCAGATCGTTTACGTCCAGAACAGGGGTTGGAGAGGTCATGGTCGTTCTTCCCCTGCGTTCGTCATGGCCTGGCTCAGGCGGTTGGCTGCCAGAGCGACGGTCAGCAGGGCGAGGCCGGGGAATGTGGTCATCCACCATGCTGTGGCCAGATAATCCCGTCCTTCTGAAATCATGAGCCCCCATTCCGGCGCTGGCGGAGGCGCGCTGTATCCAAGAAAGCCCAGAGTGGCGAGGGACAGGATGGCCGTGGCATAGCGCAGGATCCCCATCCCGAGCAGCGGACGAAAGGCATTGGGAAGGATATGCCATCCGACTATGCCCCAGAAACCGGTTCCTGACAGGCGGGCGGCCTCGACATAGGTCTGCGACCGTAGCGTCCGGACGAGGTTGCGGACAATGCGCGCAAAGCCGGCCGTCTGGCTTATACCGACGGCAAGAGCGGCATGAATCGGGCCAAAACCCGTCAGAATGACGACCGTCAGAGCCAGAAGAAGTTCAGGAATAGCGAGAAGGACATCAATGACACCCGAAAGCAGCGTGTCCACCGCAGGCCCTGACAGTGCGGCAAATCCCCCGATGACCGAGCCAAGCACAATACCGGTCATGGTCGCCACGAAAGCGGCTGGCAGCGTTTCGCGCGCGCCGTAAATGATGCGGGTCAGGACGTCGCGCCCGAGCTGATCGGTTCCGCACCAGTGCGCACTGTCTGGCGGCAGAAGATGTTCGGGAGCCACTCCTGTTGCCGGATCTCCGCTCGTTAAAACGGAAGGGTACAGAATTGCAACCACACAGACTCCGATGATCATGGCGGAGAGCACGGAGAGGGGAGAAGGAATGGAAAATCGCTTCATGATCCGGACTTGCCGCCTCCGATCCGATGGGACATGCGCAAAGTCGGGTTGATCAGAGGAATGAAAAGGTCAACAGCGAGATTGGCGCTTACGAAACCTGCTGCACCAATCAAGACGACAGCCTGAAGGACGGCAACGTCCTGCCCCGAGACGGCATCCCGCGTCATCTGACCCAGACCGTTCAGACCAAAAACGGTCTCAGTGACGATGGCGCCTGCAATCAGTTCCCCCAGCGACAGCCCTGCCATAGTCAGGGACGGAATGACGGAATTGGGGAGAATATGACGGAAGAAAACAGAAACCCGACTGGCCCCGCGTGTCCGGCTGGCCATGACGAAAGGAAGGCGCTCCGTTTCCTCGATTTGCTGAAGCAGAAGTTTGGCCTGAGGGGCGGCAACCGGCAGGCTGACGGCCAAACCCGGTAAAAGCACACCTTCCCATGCCCCGACTCCGACGACAGGCAGCAGGTGCAACCTGAAGGACAGAACCTGAATGATAAGAATGCCGGACCAGTAGAGTGGAATTGCGCTCCAGAGTCCGGGGAGGGCATGAACGGCCTGTCGCAGGGCCCGGATCGGCAGAAGACTGGCCCCTACGGCAATCGCGAGTGTCCAGACGAGAGAGAGCAGAAACCCGACGCCTGCCAGCCGCAGAGTAACGGGGAGTGCCGTTGACAGCAGTTTCCCGACAGGAACGCCAAGCTGGACGGAATATCCGAAATTGCCATGCAGAACCTGCCAGAGGGTGTGAAAATACTGAAACACAGGGTTCGAAGACCCGCTGTACAGAACGCGCATGGTTTCGATCTGCTCGGGTGACAGGCCAAGTTCAGGGTCCATGAAGCGGATCATGACGGCATCTCCTGGCATCATCTGCAACAGGATAAAAGTCAGCGTGAAGGCGCCCCAGAGGATCAGAAGAGCCCGACCGACCTGCACCAGGAAATGTCCAGAAAAGCCACGACGTTCAGGGAAATGAGAGACATTCATGGGGCCGCAAACTCCAGATCCCGCAGAACCGGTCGGCCGACAGCCTCAAAGCGCAGGCCTTTTAAATCGGGGGACGCAGCATAAACCTGTGGTTCTTCAAAAAGCGGGATGTCATAGGCATTATCGATCAGATATTCCTGAACTGCGACAACCCGTCTCAGGCGTTCCTCACGATTGGTGATGGAGGCGATATCAAGCAGCATCGTGTCGAGAGCTTCATCCCTGAAAGCACGCACTTTCGTGCTTTGTCCTCCCTTCTGAAGAAGGGAATCGCGGTTTCGTGGAAAGAATTCGCTCTTCAGAACATCGGGATCAGCTCGTCCCACTTCCGAAACGGTCAGGGGCGTTCTTTGCGGGTTGAGGTTATCCAGAAGAACCCCTGCCGCAGCTCCGGACATGATGTCGAGCTGCACGCCCAGTCGACGCCATTGCTGGGCAATCAGTTCGAGCATGGTCTTGTTCTGGGGATGGGGCAGGGAGACATGAATTCCCAACCGTAACGTCTGTCCGTTGCGATGACGTAGGCCATCTTCGCCCATTCTCCAGCCCGCGCTGTCCAGAAGACTCGCAGCAAGAGCAGGATCATATTTCAGTTTTTGGGAGAAATCGGCGTATCCTGCGGCCTGTGAGGACAGGATCGAACGGGCTACGGGATAATTCCGCGAATACAGGACACTCACGATTTCCTGCCGGTCCGTTCCATGAAGGAGCGCCTTTCGAACCCGGATATCCGCTACCAGAGGGTTATCGGGCCGGAAGGCAAGGCCGGTGTTCACGCCGCGAGTGGATGGTGCAAAAAGCCTGTATCCCGCACGGCGTATCTGTTCTTCGTCATAGGCTTCGACCTGCCGGATAATGTCGGCCTGACCTGCAAGAAGCGCTCCCACCCGAATACTGTCCTCAGGAACGACCAGAATCTTGATCCGCTCCACCGTGGCTCTGCCCTCTCCCGCTTTTGGCCCCCAGCGATAGTCTTGACGCGCGACAAGATCGACCTCCCGCCCCGGAATATCCGCTGAGACGACGAAAGGACCGGAGCCTATGATGCCCGTTGCCGTTCCCAGGTCATCGAACGGACGCCCCAGTGTCGCGGGAGAGACAATCCCCGAACCCAGAACAGACGTGGCCTGCAGAAAGCCCGGGGCAGGGTGGGTGAAATGGAAAATGACGGTAGTGGGACTGGCAACTTCCGCATGATCGAAATTGCTGATGGCTTCTGAAACCGGAAAATGAAGTGCCTGATTGCCTTTGCCGTATGTCTGGAAATTGAGGGCGACAGCCTGCGCATCGAGCGGCGTCCCGTCAGAAAACGTGACGCCGGAACGCAGGTGGAATGTGTAAATCGTACTATCGGCATTCACGGACCAGTCGGTTGCCAGCCATGGTTTGATTTCAAGCGTTTCAGGATCCTGCCAGGTCAGACGATCCGTGATCTGGCTCAGAATGCCGCCGTTTGGATAGAATCCGCCTGCGGGCGGGTAGAGATTGGTATGCTCCTGTGGGTCCAGATAGATGATCGTACGGTCCGGAACCCGGCTCTGGGCCTGTGGAAAAGCAGAGAGTCCCGCAAGAAACACGGTTGCCAGCGCAGATCGTCGGACAGACACGGAGTGATGAAGCGGCATTATCACCTTCAGGATGGGGCGTGTTGAAACGTGGGTATGAATTAATAACTTAATAAAATAGTTGTTAATATATATATCCTTAAATTTCCCGTTTTGGAAAGATATTTGGCGAAAATATTTGTTGCGTTCTCAGAGTCCCATCCAGGCCTCTTACCCCAAGAAGAAAAGGGCGGAGCGTTTTTCCTGAAAAACAGGAAGCGGATAACAGACAATAATAAACTATATATAATAGTTATTCTTACAATAAAACATTTACGGTTGTTGTTTTTGTAGAATCGTGTTTATCAACATTCATTACTGGTGATTCATCGCCAGCACAAACATCATAGTCGATGGTGAAATAGCTATGCCGTATAGACGGACTCATGACTTTCTGCGGCGTTCCGGTTCAAGACCCGTATGGATTGCCACGACTCTTCTGCTCTCTCTGGGGGCGACCGGCGTCGCAATTGCCGCAGATGCAACAACTGCGTCGGAAAGCGAGAGGGACACACGGAAATACGTCAAGGCCAGACGTCCACAGTCTGCGGAACACAAGGCAAGTGCCCCCTCCAAATTACCTTCGCACGCTGCTTCGACGGCGCCCGGAAGTGTTGAAGACCACAGCGGGGTCGAGCGGATCGTTGCGACAGGAAGTCAGGGCAATATCGCGCCTGCGTTCAGGGTTGCGACACCCACGAAAAGTACGGTTAGCGTCGCTATTGTTTCAGGAGCACAGCTTCTGCAGACAGGGCAGACCAATGTTATCGCAGCCCTTCAGCAAACATCGCCTGAACTGAATGCTCCGCCGGGAGGAGGTGGCGGCGCCTATTCAACAACGCCCACCCAGACGGTGATTCTTCGCAATCTCAATGCTGATGAAACGCTCGTTCTGGTCAACGGTGTGCGGCGACATATAAGCGCTCTTGGCAACTGGGGCGATGGCCCAGCCAAAGGAACCGAACCTGCGGATCTGAGCCTCATTCCATTGAGTGCTATTGATCATATCGAAATCATTACAGAAGGTGCGACAGCTCTTTACGGGCAGGACGCAATTGGTGGTGCCATTAATATCGTTCTGAAGAGCGGTACAAAAAATGGTGGCACGGTCAACCTCATGAACAGCGGATTTTATGCCGGAGACGGTCAGGCCGTTGAAGGCTATGGCGATATCGAGCACAAGATTGGTAATCAGGGCGGCGGGATTGATGTCGCCTGGCAGGTCCTGAACCAGCTTCCAAGCCATCGGGATGCGCTCAACACGGCCAAACTTTACGACCTGCCACAGGATGCCGAGATGCAGCAGCGGGTCGGGCAGGATGTCAATCGTGTTGAGGGTGTCAGCAAATCTCTGGCTGAAGTTTTCAGCTTCAATGGTCATGTTCCCATTACTGACCACGTGGAAGGCTATGCGACTGGCACTCTCGGACATCGCTCAACGGTTCGTGTCGGATTTTTTCGCGGGCCGGCCAATAACAATACCACCCGCGCTCTTTACCCTAACGGATACTCGCCACTTGAAACATTCGATGAACTGGATTTTCAGGTCAATGGCGGTTTGCGTGGGGTTTTGGCGCATGGGATCGCCTGGAATACCTACGCCTCGTTCGGGCGTGAGCGTGTAAATGAAAATGTCGAAAACGATGAAAACCCGACTTTCGGCGTGGATAGCCAGACGAACTTTCATCAGGGACAGATCATTGCCTCCGAACTGATCGGGGGGGCGAAATTCTCAAAGAAATTTGCAATTCCGCAGCTTGCGAAACCTGCTGAACTCAATTTCGGTTTGGAATATCGTCACGATACCTATCAGATCGGGCAAGGAGACTATCAGTCATGGGCAACCGGACCTGTTCTTGTTGGACAAACAGGTGTTCAGCCGAGTTCAGGCGCCGCCGGTTATGCTGGCTTTGAGCCTCAGAACGCTGGTAACTGGTCCCGCGATATTTTTGACGGTCATGTCGGCCTCGATCTGTTCCTGACCCGGAAGTGGGAACTGACGATCGGCGGCCGTGCAGTTAGTTATTCCGACAAGGGGGCTGCTCCGACAGGTTCGATCGGGATGCGTTACAATTTCAACAAGCGCTTTGCTCTGCGTGCCAGCATCAATACAGGCTATCGGGCGCCAACCCTGGGAGCGGTTCATTACAACGCGACGTCAACTGGCCCCGGACAGGTGACGGAAAACCTGTCTTCGTTTGATCCGGTTGCCAGACTTCTCGGTGCAACCGGCGTCAAAGGAGAAACCTCCCGCAGTTATGATATCGGTTTTGATTGGACACCCATCGACTCTCTTCGCGTGACGCTGGACGGTTACCGGATCGACATCAATGACCGGATCGAGAGTACGACGGAATTTTCAGGCACCCAGATGAATGAATTCCTGTACAGCCAGGGAATTACCAGCAGTCCGACCGACAGAATATTCGTCAATTACATGACCAATATCGGCAACACGACTACCAATGGTTTTACGGCCAAGCTCAGTTACCAGTTTCCTCTCGCAAAACGCTGGGGCGTTCTGACAGGAAGTGTACAAGCCAATGTGGCGGACACCGAAGTGACGCATTACGCCGACACTCCCGGCGTTCTACAGCAGCTTGGGCAGACGTATTATGACAGCCTGTCGCGAAACAATCTGCTGAGGGCATCTCCAAAGAACAAGGAATCCTTTGCGCTGGACTGGAGCAGGGGGCGCTACAATTTGTATGTTCAGGAACAGCGCTACGCCGGCGTGGAATGGATCAATTATAGCGGTGATCCCTCCTCAACCTGGACACATATAAGACCACAGGTTCAGACCAACCTTGCTTTTAGCGCCCGCGTTGGGAGCGGTTTTACGCTGACAGCAGGGGCCAATAATCTGTTCAACAAGTTTCCCACCCGCGTGAAGGCCAGTACCATTTCCGAAACCCAGGGCACAATCAAGTATCCGGAAACAGCCCCTGGCGGGTACGAGGGCGGATATTATTATGCCCGAATTGGATATGTCTTCTGAGCTTTCCCAGATACTTCAGATATTCGGATAGACTGATGACTACATTTTTTTCTTTCAAAGCGGATCCGCCTCTAGATCTTATTGATTACGTGGTCGGAATTGATGCAGATTCTTGGCTGGATACCCTCAGGCGGGGGCGTGAGGTTTTGCGTGACAATGCGCAAAAGAGCGCTGAGCTGCTCCTCAATCCCCTGGAGGACGGAGAATTCCCCCAGACGCATCGATTGGCCGTCGCCGCCTTTGTTGCGGGACTACATGGCGATACGACGATTTATCGCCTCTATCTGGACCTTCTTGAACGATCAGAACAAGGAAAAGAGCTGTCACCGGTTATTAAAAATCTGCTCCGGCGGGGAAGAACACTGGGGCCTTATGGAGCTTATCCTGCCGGCCCACTTTCAGTTGAGGATCTCAACGGCTCTGGATTTGAAGTTTTGGACGTCAATGTTGACAGATCATTGGCGCGGGCTCTGGAGCACGCTCATTTCCTGACATTTCATCCCAGGGACGCCTCGGTACAGGCACTTGAAAGACTGAAAGAAGCCGGGTGGACTGACACGGGCATCGTGACGTTATCCCAGCTCATTTCATTCCTGGCGTTCCAGATCCGCATTATTCATAGCCTAAGCGTGCTACGCGATGTCGGCCCGACAGCAGGTGACATCCTTTCGGAGAGCCCATCATGAACGTGACAGAACAGACTGTTTCACAGACAGATACTCAGGAACCCGACCGTTTTACAAAGGCTCAACTAGACTGGCACCCGTGGCTTGAGCCTCTTGAAGAAGGCAACCTGACTGAGGCCCATTATGAGGGGCTTGTAGACCGCGCACGGGCTAAATCTCCATATTTCAGGCTGCTAGCACGGGACCCCGAGATTCTTGGAGCCCGGACACGCAGCGACAAGGATATTTTCTACAATGTCGCAGGAGGACTGCCACGCAGGGAACGGGAGCTTGCGGCCACTGCTGTTTCGCGATTTAACGGATGCATCTACTGCGCTTCCGTCCACGTACGTTTCAGTGAGCGTCAAGGCGGTTCCCCAGAGGCTCTCGCCGCATTGCTGGAAACGGGGCAGCTTCCCCACGACACAGATCTGAAATGGCAGCTTGTGGAGGAAATCGCCCGACGTGTGTCTGAAACACCAGTCGGATTTTCGCATGTTCATATCAGAATGTTGAGACAGGCGGGGTTTGAAGACGCGGAAATTCTGGATCTGATCAATGCCTCTTCATTCTTTAACTGGGCAAATCGGCTTATGCTTTCTTTGGGATATCCGACATTTCCGTCAGAGTAATCAATCGGCATTCTCTGCAGGAGATGCCGATTGATTATGGAATATTTCATAGAGCACCAAACCATACCCTGAATCAGACTGAAAGTTATCTGGTCCGTGTCACAAAAACAGTTCGGTTTTTTTACCCGTCTTCTGGATGATGTCCCTGCCGCTCAGCGATATGCTCTTGCGCTGGAGCAGATCAGGGCTGCGGAAGCTTATGGCTTTCAGAGCGCCTGGGTTGCCCAGCATCATTTCCATGGGGATGAAGGCGGCCTTCCGTCACCTTTTCCCTTTCTGGCTCATGCTGCTGCCCAGACGTCTCGAATTCGTCTGGGAACCGGCGTTGTCACGCTCGTCATGGAAGATGCTGTGCGGGTTGCGGAAGATGCTGTTGTTACGGACATTTTATCAGGAGGGCGACTGGAAGTCGGTTTTGGCTCTGGGGGAACCCCGACGTCTTATCCGGCATTTGGTGAGAATTTTTCGGATCGACATGCCGTCTTCAACCGCAAACTCCATACGGTGAAATCGGCATGGACCGGACAAGAATTACCGGACGGCAACCGTTTGTGGCCGGTTGGGACGGGGCTTGAGAACCGTAGCTGGCAGGCAACGTTCTCCGTATTCGGGGCCGGGCGGGCAGGGAGCGATGGTGACGGATTGCTACTGTCGCGTACGCAGCCCCGTCGGCCGGAAAAACCGGATGCTTCATTGTGGGAATTGCAGGTTCCAATGGTGGAAGCCTATCTCAACGCCCTTCCTGACGGTCGGGACCCGCGAATTCTGGCGTCACGATCGGTTTTTGTAGCCGATGATCGGGCGAAGGCTTTGCGACTGGCCGAAAAAGGCCTGTCGCGTCAGGTGAGGAAATTCCGTGCCGCAGGCCATACGATAGATGATACGAATATTGATACCCTGATCCGCACCTTTGATGTGCACATTGGCACACCGGAAGAAGTCGTTAATTCCCTTCTGCGGGACAGGACATTGGATCATGCAACTGAAATTGCCATTCAGGTGCATTCCATTGATCCGGAACATCCATATATTCTGCGTTCTCTGGAACTTTTCGCCACTCAGGTCGCACCTATTTTGGCGAATAAAAATAATGCCCTGTCCCCCAAATAGTTTTTCATAAATGAGGAGGGTCCGAAGAACGTTGATCGCTTCCCTTTTTTTTTGGGGGGGGGATGGGCTTTGTTGCACAATTAATGTTGTTGACGTAACGGTAGCGGTTAGGTTCATATCTAGAAGATGACGGTTGTGGCGCGGTCGATGGTTGAGAAGAAGACATTCGGACATCTGTCATAGCGTGTTGCGACACGTCGCCAGTCCTTGAACCAGTTGGCGTCATTTCCACGATTTTCCAGCATCCATTGTGCTGCAGGAAGGCTGTCTAGCAGAGCTGAGGAATCGGTATAATCGCTGATCTGTCCCGCAGTTATGAACAAGCTCAGCGATCGTCCGTTCTGATCCGTTATCGCATGCAGCCTCGTGCTCATGCCGTCTTTTGTCCACTCGATCAGGCGGCCTGGATCTCATTTTTTAGCCGCAGGCTCGAAACCGTGCGGTGCGTTTTGAGATACGTCGCATCAATCATGATCGTTTGAGTCTCCGCTTTCGCAGCAGACAGGCCATCCATTATTCGCATAATAACGCCCATGTCTCTCCAACGCTTCCAGCAGTTATAGAGAGTCTTGTGTGAACCGTATTCCCGGGGTGCAGCCCGCCAGCGCAGACCATTGCGGTTCACAAAAATCATGCCGCTCAGCACATTGTGGTCATCGACGCGGGGTTTACCGTGGCTCTTGGGAAAGAAGGGTCGCAGACGCTCCATCTGTTCGTCTGTCAGCCAAAACAGGCCGCTCATCTTCAGTCTCCTCACAGAGGAACCCTCAAAGGAAGAGGGTTCTTTGAACCCTCAATATTAATATAGATAAATTAATTGTACACTATTTTTGCAGACTATTCATAAGTAGTTAAAGAATTTTATTTATTATGAATTCGTTTCTTTCTCGAACTCCTTCCTTCCATCCACCACCCAAAGTTTTGTACAATGTAATTATGTTAGACATCTGCTGTAGTTTCGTTGTTATGGCGCTGAGCTGGGCGCTATACAGAGTGCGTTGAGCCACAAGGGTTGTTAGATAGGGATCATACCCTCCTTCAAATCGCGCTAAAGCTAATCGATACTGTTTTTGCCCCGCATTCACGAGCGCCGTCTGGGCGTGCAACTGCTCCAAATATGTAGAACGGCCAGATAAAGCGTCGGCGACCTCTTTAAATGCTGTTTGCACTGTTTTTTCATAACGGGCGATTTCTTCCCGCTTATGAGCTTTTGCCTGATGTAGTTGCGCTGTCAGACGCCCCGCATCAAAGAGAGGTAGGGTAATCTGGGGCGCGACATTCCATGCACCCATTCCGCTCTGGAAAAGGCGGGTAATATTGTTACTCGCCGTGCCGTTTGCGGCCGTAATCTGGATTTTAGGGAAGAATTCTGCGCGCGCTGCTCCGATATCATCATTAGACGATTTTAAAACCTGCTCAGCCGATAAAATATCCGGACGACGAGCGATCATATCTGATGGCAAACCTTCTGGAACATCGGGAAAAGGGACAACGTCTTCTAAGGATGCCTTATGATTCAGTTCGTCGCGTATTTTCGAGGTTAAAGGAGTGCCGACCAGAAGCTCTAGCTGGTTCAGTGTCTGCTCACGTTGGCGCGTATATATTTGTAAATTTGTTTCAGCATCATGCAAAGCAGCTTCTGCTTCGGCAACATCCAGCTGAGTTCCTGTACCGACATTAGCAGTCTGTTTGACCAAATCATATGTATGCTGGCGGTTTTCAAGCACGTGTTGTGTGATCGTCAAAGCCTGATTATTGGCAACCCAGTTTAACATTGCAGTCGAAACACCTGCAATAATGCTCAGCTGCATACTTTCACGATCTAATTGATCCGCGAGATAACGATCAAATGATGCGCGTGAAGCCGAACGAATGCGCCCCCACAAATCCACTTCATATGCTGAGACACCAAACCCTACAGCATACTGACGCATATAGAATGGACTGTCACTTTGTGACAGGCTCCAGATATGGGAATTCATTTTTTGAACGTTGGCACCGGCAGTGCCGTTAAGCGTCGGAAAAAGAGCCGCGTTTTCAATGTCGAATTGCGCACTGGCTGCTTCGACTTGATGCTGAGCAATCTGAAGGTCACGATTGTTAACAAGTGCCGTTTCTATCAAATCCTGAAGTACTGGATCACGATAGAAATCACGCCAGTTAGCGAGTGATGCGGACTCTGTATTGTTCGATCCTGACACCCTGGATGGCCATGAATTTGCAATAGGTGAGGGCGGCTTGTGATAGGTTGGTATCATTGTGCAGCCAGTAAGGGCCAGTATCATACTGGCCGTGGATATTGTGGCAGAAGAGCGCATCATCCATGTTCCTTCGTGTCATTCATATCATGCGCAATAACCTGCCGTCCTTCTGTCAGCGACGATGCAGGGTGTAGAACAAGGCGATTATTCTCTGACAGTCCTTTTTGGACTTCTATAGTCGCTCCGTAGTCTCGCCCAACAATAACGTTATGCAGTCGAATATGATTATCCGAATCCACGGTCGCGACTGATAATCCATCAGCATTGTAGATCAAGGAGTCAGATGGAATAATAAAGGTTGGTGCGGGACGTGGAAGATCAAAATGGATCAAACCATAAACGCCAGCAGAAAGTCTGCCGTCACGATTATCGAGTTCAATTTCCACAGGTAGCATGCGACTGTCTTGTTCCAGAGCATGACCCGTACGTGTTACGGCTCCGGGAAAGCTTTCACCGGGATGGTCTGGAACGTGCAGAATAGCGGGTGTACCGACTTTAACAGTGCTCGCCTCTTCCTGAGGAACATGAACGCGCACGCGAAGACGGTCTGTGCGTGCGACCACGAATAAAGGCTTAGCCTGTGCGCTGTCTGCACTGACAAGATCACCCACTTCGACATTACGAACAGTCACTACACCATCAAATGGAGCTGTAACGGTTGTATAGGCGCGACGTTGAGCGACCTCTGCCAAAGCGGCATCCGCCGCTGCCTGAGCGGCATTCTGTGCCTGCTGGGTAATGCGGTCAGCATCAAAATTCTGCTTGCTGACCGCACCTCCGCCAACAAGTCCGCCTGAGCGCCTTGCTGTAATTCGAGCAAGCTCCAGATTGGCGCGTGCCTGCTCGAGAGTAGCTTTAGCCTGCGCGACCTGGCGGTCTAACTCTGGCGCGTGGATAATGGCTAGAACCTCACCAGCTTTTACAGTTGTTCCGATATCAACATGGCGCTCAGCAATATAGCCGGATGCGCGTGCGCCAATGAAGGATGTTTCCTGCGGTAAGGTTTCACCTGGAAGATCAAGAGAAACGGGTTTCGTCTCTCTATGGGCAATCATGAAATTCACATCTGGAATCTGATTTTGACGTGTATCAGCCAATGCACGAGCGGCAATGCCTCGCTCACTATGTGCGTATAGTCCATAGCCGAGAAGGATGACTGCACCGACGCCGAGCAACGGGGCAACAGGTCCGTGACGCTGTGTATTTTGGACAGCAGCAGACGAATGGGGGGAATTAGACATTATTGTATTCCTCAAGAATGCGGCTTTCTCGTTTTCTCAGGCGCGTATAGAGCCAGGGGACAATGAACAGGGTGGCGCAGGTTCCCATCATCAGGCCGCCAATTACGGCACGTCCGAGCGGAGCATTTTGTTCGCCGCCATCGCCAAGCCCCAGAGACATTGGCAACATACCGATGATCATGGCGAGGGATGTCATGAGAATGGGACGAAGGCGTGCCTGTCCTGCAGCGATTGCTGCTTCAATGGCGCTAAGACCTTCAGCACGTCTTTCCTTGGCAAATGTCACGAGCAGGATTGAGTTGGCGCTGGCGACACCGACACTCATGATTGCTCCCATCAAAGATGGCACGGAGAATGTTGTTCCCGTGATGAACAGCATGAATACAATCCCGCACATGGCACCTGGGAGCCCCAGAACCACGACAAACGGGTCCATGAAGGATTGGAAGTTCACGGCCATCAGGAGGTAAACAGCAATGGCTGCAACCATTAGACCAATCCCTAGCCGCACAAAGGCTGAATGCATGCTGTCAATCTGGCCCTGAACTGTGATGGTATTCCCTGCAGACAGTTCACCGCGATGACGTGCAATGACCTTGTCGATATCGCGGGCAATGCTACCGAGATCGCGGCCCTCTGCGCTCGCGTAGATGTCGAGGGTTGGTTGAATGTTGCTGTGCGATATGACGTTTTGTGCCGTACCGCGTTGGATGGTCGCGACATTGCTCAGAAGAACTGATGAATGTTGTGATCCAGCCGTGGATGCGATGACCGTGTCGCGAAGATCATTCAGTGTGTTGATGCGATATTGTGGGGTTTGAACGGCCAGAGGATACTGAATACCTGATGCTGGATCGACCCAGAAGTTCGGTGTGACTGTGTTGGACGAAGCAAGCGATACCATCACATTACGTGCGACATCATTCAGCGTCAGTCCAAGGTCAAGGGCCCGTTCCCGATCAATCGCAACGGAGAGTTCTGGAGCTGCAATCTGCTGGTGGAGATGGACATCCACGAGGCCAGGAATATGTGAGACTTCCTGACGGACTTCCTGCATGACCTTGCGGTTACTTGCTGCATCGTAACCCGCGATGCGGATATCAATCTGTGCAGGTAGGCCGAAATTCAGAATCTGGGTTACGATATCTGCCGGCTGGAAATAGAAAATACACTCTGGAAAACGACGAGCCAGCTCGGTCCGAAGTTTGCGGATATAATCAGCCGTCGGATGATGACCTTCCTTGAGGGCCACCATGATCTGGCCGTCATTTGGCCCGACTGTTGAGCCGTCATCAAAAGGCATGGAGTACCGGAAAGGAATACCGATATTATCAAGTACAAGTGCTCGTTCGTTTTCAGGAACAATATTACGAATAACGTCTTCAACTTTATCGAATGTCTGCTCTGTACTCTCCAGACGTGTGCCTTCTGGGGCACGGACGTGCAGTTTGAATTCACCAGCATCAATGGTCGGAAAGAAATCCTGGCCAACCTGAGTGGCAATGAGTGCTGCAGCAAGAATTGCAACCCCACCAATGGCAGGTGCTTTCCATTTGCTCTCAATAAGCCGCGTTAAAGTGCGAACATAAGCATCTTTGATGCGGTTAAAGCGATAATCGAAACGAATACCGAAGCGGGCAATCAGATCTGGTCCCAGACCAGCAGCCTGCCGGCGTTCCACCTGCCGTTCTTCAGCGCGTAAGAGAATAGCTGAAAAAATCGGGACTAATGTTCGACTGATCGCATATGACGCAAGCATGGCGTAAACCACCGCGAGAGCCATCGGCGTGAAAAGGAAGCGGGAAGGACCGACCAGAAACTCGACCGATACGAACACGCTGGAAATCGCAAGAGTCGAGACGAGCGTTGGCAGTGCGATTTCTGAGGCACCATTCAGCACAGCCTCACGTAAAGTCGCCCCTTCGTGGCGTACGCGATGAATGTTCTCAATGGTAACGGTTGCGTCGTCCACCAGGATACCGACAGCAAGAGCCAACCCACCCAGTGTCATCAAGTTCAATGTCTGACCTGTCCAGGACAGAATGGCGATTGAAGACAGGATGGCTAGCGGAATGGAAATGGCAACGATAATGGTTGAGCGCCAGCTGGCAAGAAAGGCGAGAATCATAGCTGCGGTGAGCAGCCCAGCAATGACTGCCTCTGATGCAACTCCAGTAATGGCAGACTTTACGAACAAAGACTGATCGAAGAGCTCCTCGATCTTCATGCCCGCAGGGGCTGCAGCTCGGGTAACGGGTAGAACCTGATTACGGATAGCGTTAACCACATCGAGTGTTGATGCGTTTCCGGCTTTCATAATCGACAGGAGGACGGATCGGTGCCCTTCACGACGCACGACGTTCTGCTGGACCGCCGTTCCATCGCGGACCTGCGCCACATCTGAGACCCGGATGATTGCGCCAGTTTTAGGGTCACGCTTCAGGGGAACGTTATTGAGACGGGCAAGAACATCGGGCATTCCGTTCATACGAACGTCATATTGCGTGGGCCCGAACTTAACCGTACCGCCCGGAAGCGTAAGGTTTTGAACATTCATGGCATTGGAAACATCTAACGGCGTCAGCCCCACTCCGGCCAGCTTCGTCGCATCAATATCCACCATGACCTGACGAATCTTTCCGCCAAATGGTGGCGGCAGAAGTGTTCCTGGAATTGGAGCGAGCTGCTGACGAATACGGTAGATGCCGTAATCATACAGTTCACTTTCGGTCAGCTTGTCAGATGATAATGATAGTTGCAGAACCGGAACGCTTGATGCGCTGTACTGCATGATAATCGGAGGCTGGATTCCTGGCGGGAGAAAGGCGCGTATCGAGTTGGTCGCCGAGACGGTTTGCGCCATGGCAAGATCGACGTTGACCCCGGGCTGGAAGTATAATTTCTCAACAACAAGACCCGGTGTCGTCTGGCTCTCGATGGTTCTCAGGTTATTAACAAAAAAACTGTTTGCGAATTCAGTATAGGTACTAATTCTCTTTTCAGTTTCTGCAGCATCAAGACCGTCATAATACCATACTACGGTGACAACAGGGATATCGATGTTCGGGAAAACATCAGTCGGTGTTTTAAAAACGGCGGTGATACCAAGGAGCAGGATCAATAACCCCGCGACAAGGAATGTGTATGGCCGTCGAAGCGCTAGGGCGACGATTCCCATCAAAAACTCAATTCTAAGGGCTTTGGAACGCCTGTTTCGCGTCCCACTTATCTAACCTGATGAGTCAAACAAGCTGGCAAGCTTTCGCCATGATGCAGCGTGAATAAGACAGCAGAGATCACGCCTGACAGGTATGACGTGCTGCTTTCACACATGAGATATGATCAGATCATGCAATGAAAGCAGGGAACGGCGGTAGAATGATCCTCTCAAAAAATTATACGATACGATCATACTTCGCAGAAGATTGGCATTTCATAAAAATGTAACAAACCTTATTCTTCTGGCGGGTGCCCTAAGATAATTTTAGTTTTCTCTCTCCGTTGCGAAGGAAAATGCTCAAATAATCAGCCCTAATCTGGACATTTCTAGTGTGAACGACAGATAGATCGGATAAGGGCAGGGACGTAAAAAATATAATTTTGGTATGATTTAAGGTTTTTGGATCGTAAAACTGCGAGGGGTAGGACGGAAAACTTTAAAATATGGATCTTGTATAAAACCATCATTGTTACTAGCTCTAACCATAGCCGTATCAATCATCTCTTAGAAATAGGTTTGGCACTGTGAACGCCAATTTGACCACGCTCCGTCGTATTATTGATCGGCACTGCGTTGAACCGACAACACGCACAATCATCCCAGGGCTTCTTCTGTTTCGTGCAGATGAACCCACTACTCCTATGGATGTAGTTTATGAGCCCCGATTTTGCATTATCGTGCAAGGCAGCAAAACGGTTACTCTCTGTGATAAGGTTTTTGAGTATAACTCCCAAAAATATTTGATAACAGCTGTAGACCTTCCTGTTAAAGGGTGCGTTACACAAGCAAGTAAAGAAAATCCATATCTTTCTTTATGTATTTCTCTTAGTCCAGAAAAAATAAAGGATCTGATAAATGATATTGGAATTCATGAATCAGAGTCAAAATCTATTTGCCCTTCTTGCATAACCACAAGTGAATTAACGGACGATATCTTTAATCCTGTGTTTCGTCTTCTCTCTATGTTGGATGCTCCACAGGACATTCCTGTTTTGTATGAATCCACCATGAGAGAAATATTGTACAGGCTACTTCAAGGTCCTCAAGGTTATGTATTGCGGCAAATAGCCACAGTTGGATCAAACCTGTCACATCTCAACCGGGCCATTGACTGGATCCGGGGGCATTATTGTGAGGCTTTTGATATTGCATCTCTCGCCGAGGTCGCAGGAATGAGTACGCCTTCTTTTCATAGACATTTTCGAGCAGCAACCATGATGAGTCCATTGCAATATCGCAATCGTATACGACTGCAAGAAGCTCGCCGCCTCATGCTCAATCAAAACATGGATGCAGCAGAGGCCGGATTTTGTGTCGGTTACGAGAGCCCATCACAATTCAGCCGGGAGTATCGTCGCATGTTTGGAGCCCCCCCAGCTGCAGATGTTAAATATATAAAGCAGTAAATTATATTGATATATTGATTAAGTTACATTCAATAATGAAGAAAAAATCTATCATTGAACACCTCATCCTAAAGAGGCGTGGGAATTTAATAAAATAATAAGTGGATTTTATCCATGTCTGAAGCGGGTTCAACCTGGAGGGTTCGAAAACCCTCTTGGCGCTAACTTGTTCTGTGTGATTCCATTCGTCTGGTTCTGACTGAGGGAATGGCGCTATGAAGCAGTCTGGTTTCTTTGACGTTGAAGAGCGGCTTGCCCGGTAGAGCGGGCTTGGTGATCAGCTCGAAGCGTTTTCCCGGACTGTGGATTTTGAGGCCTTCCGCCCTGAGCTGGAGAAGGCTCTGGCGTATTCTGACGGAAGCAAAGGCGGGCGACCGCCGTTTGATCCGGTGCTGATGTTCAAGATCCTGGTGATCCAGACGCTCAACAATTTGTCTGATGAGCGGACAGAGTATCTCATCAACGACCGCCTGTCGTTCATGTGTTTCCTTGGTCTGGGACTTTCAGATCGGGTTCCTGATGCCAAAACAGTCTGGTTGTTCCGTGAACGCCTGACACAGGCGGAGGCCATTGAAAGACTGTTTGAGCGCTTTGATGCGACCCTGCGGGACGCCGGTTATCTGCCGATGTCCGGCCAGATCCTGGGTGCCACGCTGGTCGCGGCTCCAAAGCCAATGAAGACTTCATGGAAAAGCAGGGCTTTGTCTCAAAGGTTCATCGCAAAAAGCCGCATCTCAAACCCATGCCACTCCATATCCAGTGGTCCAATGCAGGAAAGTCCGTGATCCGATCCCGCGTCGAGCATGTCTTTGCCGATCAGAAATCGCAGACGGGACTGTTCGTCCGAACTGTCGGTATCACCCGGGCCACCATGAGGATCGGGCTGGCCAATATCGTCTACAACATGCGCCGCTTTCTCTTTCTGCAGCGGATCAGCACCACAGCGTAGCTATCAAGCGGGTAACAGCCCCCAATCTGCTCAAAACGCAGACCGGATGCCATCGCACAAACCGTCAATCAAATCGACAAAAGCCAGAAATCACGGACCACGCACATCAATTGACGGTTCTTCGATCCCTCCAGCTTGCAAGGCCATAACTTTACGATGATATGCGGCATTGAAACTTCCTCACCACGCCTGACTGGCTGGTCCAATTGTAAATTCGTTAATTGTTGTGTCTGCCGGAGCAGAAATCGCAAACGCAACTACATCGGCAATGCGGTCGGGTGGAATAGCGTGCTGATCGTAAAGTTTTTTCATGGCTTCGGCTGCGCCAGGATCAGAAATGCCACCGAGCAATTCGGTCTTCACTGCGGCAGGGTAGATGGTGGAAGTACGAATATTGGTGCCCTCCATAGCTGACTCCATGCGTAGCACTTCCATGAAATCGCGAACGAACCACTTGGTGCCGCCGTAGATCGCGCTACCAGGGTAGGCTTTGAGACCGGCTACTGAGGAAACAGCAATGACCTGCCCATATTTCTGTGCGAGAAAATGAGGCATGGCGGCGGCAACACCATTCAGTACGCCTTTGATATTGATGTCCACGGCCGCATTCCATTCATCCGTCTTCAAGGCGGAGACGGGCGCTGTTGGCATCAGGCCTGCGTTAAGGAAAATCACATCGAGACGACCATATTTTTCTTTGGCAACGTTGACCAAAGCCTCGTTATCGGTCGGTTTCGTGACATCGGTCACGAGGTAGGCCGCTGTGCCACCCTCGTCTTCGATAGCACTTACAATTTCCTTCAGACGCTCTTCTCTGCGTGCGCCCAGAACAACTTTTGCACCTTGTCGCGCAAGAAGCAGCGCTGTTGCTTCCCCAATCCCTGAAGATGCACCGGTGATCAGAACAACTTTATCTTTAATCATGATGTTTCTCTTGTATAAATATTTGAATTACTGTCTGTATTGTGCATCAGAGACATGCTCGAGCCAGTCTACGACTTTCCCATTCTCAACTTCCTGAATTGCGATATGGGTCATGGCTGTCTCTGGAGCGGCACCATGCCAATGTTTCTCACCTGGCTCGAAGAAAACCACGTCGCCAGGACGGATTTCTTCGACAGGTCCATCCCATCGCTGTACGCGACCAACGCCTGATGTCACAATGATGGTCTGACCTAGTGGATGAGTATGCCAGGCTGTCCGTGCTCCCGGTTCAAATGTCACATTTGCACCCTGAACACGATCGGGGGCCGCCGGGTTGAAAAGCATGTCAACCCGGACGGTGCCAGTGAACCAGTCTCTGGGTCCTTTGAAAGACGACTTGTGACCTACGCGGAAGATTTCCATAAAAATTTCCTGTGTTTCGCTGTGAGGCCGGACGAGGCCTTGTTCCGAACACGATAAGGGATCTTGCAGCAGTCGATTAGAGCATATAACGTTCATGAATATTTGAAATAAGCTCAGCAATGCCACGAGATCATATCAATGAGTTGACGGCTTTTCTCACGGTTGCCAGGGAACGAAGCTTTACGCGGGCCGCTGCCGAGCTCGGTGTCACGCCCTCAGCCTTGAGCCACACGGTGCGAGGACTTGAGGAACGGCTCGGGGTGCGCCTACTGTCTAGAACAACCAGAAATGTTGCAACTACCGATGCCGGAGAGCAGCTTCAGAAGCGTGTCGGCCCCCTTCTTGAACAGGTCTCTACAGAGCTTGACTTAATTACGTCTCTTGGTAGCAAGCCTGCTGGATCCATTCGTATCACCTGCACCGATGCGGCCATAGAACTGATATTTCGACCTAAACTTCTCGCATTTCTTCAGAAATACCCTGACATCAATATTGAATTCAGCATGGACTACGCTTTTGTCGATATTGTTGCAGAGCGCTTCGATGCAGGGGTCCGTATTGGGGAAGCCATCGAGAAAGACATGGCCGCAACGCGTGTAGGCCCCGACTGGCGTTTTTGCGTCGTGGGATCCCCAGATTACTTTCACCATTACTCGAGCCCTGCAACACCTCATGATTTGCGGCGTCATAACTGTATTAATATGCGGATGACGACTGCTGGGGGGAACCTGAAATGGGAATTTCGTGAACCGAACGGGCGCGAAGTTTCATTTCGTTTTGCGGGGCAAACAACCTTTAGCAACTCCATGCTAGTCCTCAATGCCGCCATCGATGGGGTTGGGTTAGGTTACGTTCCTTACGATCTGGCAAAGCCATATATTGAAATGGGACAACTGGTTGAAGTGCTTTCTGAATGGAGCCTAGAGTGTGAAGGTCCTTATCTGTATTATCCCAGCAGGCGATTACACTCGCCAGCTTTTGCAGCGTTGCTAGAAGCCATGAGATATCATTTGTAATAGTGTTCGTAGGGCAGTTGATTGAAGCGTTTTTTGCGTGATTTTGGGCCCTCAGATGGAGGGCTCGAAAACCCCTTCTGGTTTTGAGACCTGCTCTGTGATTTCATTTCCTATATGTTGATTGTGGAAATCTGATTCGGGCTCTGTGAACCGCCCCGGAATTGGCGGAGAGCGGTTTTCCTAAGTTAGGCTGCCAGTGGGGCGAGGTCTATAGCGGCGTAAAACTGTTGACCGGCCTCGGCCGGCGTGATGTTGCCGATGGGCTCGAGGATGCGTCGGTTGTTGAACCAGTCGCGCCATTCGAGGGTGGCGTATTCCACGGCGTCAAACGAGCGCCATGGACCACGTCTGTGGATCACCTCGGCCTTGAACAGCCCATTGATCGTCTCGTCCAGGGCATGGTCGTAACTATCTCCGACGCTGCCTACCGAGGGCTCAATCCCGGCTTCGGCCAGGCGCTCGGTGTAGCGAATGGCGACATATTGAGACCCGCGATCCGGGTGGTGGACAAGATTGCCGGTTGACGCGGTCGAGCTCCGCCTGGCGCACTTCACGTTCCAGCGCCTTGAGCCGATCGGCGGTCTCGGCCGGAACGCCAGCTCGTTTGCTAGTCTCGACCTCGGCCTTCTTAACCCACTCGTTCAGCGTATGCGCCGAGCAGCCGATCTTGCCGGCGATCGACACCATCGCCGTCCACCGCGACGGGTGTTCATCTTCATGCTCCAGAACCAGCCGAACCGCACGGGAACGGACTTCAGGAGAAAACTTCTTCACAAAATTGCTCATCAGACCTTCTTCTCAGGTGAATAGGTCTCCACCAATCCCGGGACGGTTCAGGGTGTGACCTGGGCTTTCTCGTCGGCATTCTGAGCTGATGTACTGAGCGGGGTCGGATTGATATAGGGTGCACAGTAATCTTCCTTGCGCGATGCGTCGTATGCATCCTCTTTGGCTACCCCAGACTTCTCAGATAGGCTCAACAAATGCACGCAGGCCTTCGAACGTTGAAATAAAAGGATCGGCGAGGAATTTTGTAAATGAGACAGGAACCGCCCTTCGGAGCGCTTCCTGTCTCATAAACGGTTTTTCAATTTCTTTTATAGAAATGAGCTGACAAAGCATGTGAGTATGCTCCCGGGCACATATTGCCACGACGCCTTTATTGGAGGTTCTCAATATGAAAAAAGCGTTTCTAACATCTCTCTTCTGCGTAAGCGCTCTATCTGCGTGTGAAACCCCTCAGCAAATAGTGGCCCAGAAGGAAGATCATCTCGCTGCTGCAGGGTTTACTCTGAAACCTGCTTCAACTCCACAGCGGATTGCCATGCTTAAGAGGCTGCCAGCGCACCACTTCGTTCGCCGTATTCATGGCGACACGGTGAGCTACGTTTACGCTGACCCAACAGTCTGTGGCTGCCTGTATGTAGGGGATCAGACAGCATATGGACGATACCAGGCCTATCAGCAGCAGCAGAATATCGCTGACGAACAGCAAATGGCTGCACAGGATTATCAGGACGCGCAATGGAACTGGGGGGAGTGGGGCCCTTGGGGCGGAGGTTTCGGCCCGAGTTACGGATTTGGTCCAGGTTGGGGCTGGTAAGCCACAGCGCTTTATCACCGTGAGGCCGCACATTTTTTCCGAAGCCGCTGTATAGCGTTTAGCGGTATTGGTGCGGTCATCATGATCTGATAATTCATACAGGCTGCCGCTTCATGGGGTTGTGAATTGTGTGGGTGACGGATGCATCCTGCGAGAATTACCGCGGCTAACGATGCTAGGATGAGGCGCATAACGCTCTCTCCTAAAACTCCACGCCTAGCACCTCAAACGAAGACACCTAGCACAGCGCGAGATTACCCTCGGTGTCTGTCTCCTAAACCAAGACGTAGAGGCATCGCCATTGCCTCCAGACGATTCCCCGTGTTCGTCTGATCTTTCGACACCATACTCAGCGGTCAACGGTAACACTTCTTCGCGCATGTCTGCGAACAAGGCGTAACCCTGAGTGCTGATATCGTTTCCTCGCCGTGCGTGATTGGCCGTGCACGTCGTTGCCCAGTTTCGAAAAATTGGGCAACGACGTGCCGGCTTACGCGGCGCCTCGGTCATGACGAATAAGAAGTTCTTCTTATTCGCTCTGGTTAACTCTTTTTCAGTATTTTGTAGGTCAATCTAGGATCCGTGATACCGGAGATAGATTCGTGACAAGCAAAGTGGACTGGGATGCAGCCGAAAGATTGGGAGTGGTTCTCCCTCTTTCTGGTAGTGAGTATATAGATATTCTTTCAGCTCCGCTTCACGTTTCTGGCGCTCTTGAGCAAGTGGAACTTCCGCAACCTTTATTCCAGAAAATATTAGGACAGCCGATGTTGGACGCGACAGACGATATCAAAATTGCCGCTCATGAACTTCTTCAGATTTATGGAGAAAAGGCCGTTATGGTTGCGAGCGATCGAGCTACATTGGCCTCGTATGCACGAAATGAAAAACGAAGAGATTTTTGGGTGGCAGTCTTTACTGAGGTTCGCCGTACTCATCGGATGCCAGTTGAGTCTTCTGTGAATGAAAAGGCTTAAAGCAGAGTAAGATGTCGAATGATCACCACGCTCGTCCCCGCTCATTTTCCCCCTGATCCCTGAACCAAGTCGTCGGCCCATCGAACCACAGGTTTGTGACCCCGCTTTTGGTATGCCGCACCACTCTTGTTCGTGTTTCATTCCATCCTTACCTGGAAGTCGAGAAACGGTACAAGCGGGGAGTCTGACAGTCTTATTTGGGAAACCGGCGTACCGTAGGCGACTAGGATCAGGCCCCATTGATTTGATTGTGGAAATCTGATTCAGGCTCTGCGAGGAGACTGAAGATGAGCGATCTGTTTTGGCTGACGGACGAACAAATGGAGCGTCTACGGCCGTTCTTTCCCAGGAGCCATGGCAAACCGCGTGTCGATGACCGCCGTGTGTTGAGCGGGATCATTTTTGTTAACCGCAATGGCATGCGCTGGCGTGATGCGCCCCGGGAGTACGGTCCACACAAGACGCTCTACAACCGCTGAAAGCGCTGGGGCGACATGTGCATTTTTATGCGGATGATGGATGGACTGTCTGCCGAAAAGGCAGAGCCTCAGACCATTATGATTGATGCGACCTATCTCAAAGCACATCGCCCGGCTTCAAGCCTGCGCCTAAAAAAGGGGATCCAGGGCGTCTGATCGGTCGCACCAAAGGTGGCATGAATACGAAGCTGCATGCGGTCACGGATCAGAACGGACGACCGCTGAGTTTCTTCATGACGGCGGTACAGGTCAGTGATTACATCGGCGCCGCTGCTCTGCTGGACAGCCTTCCTATGGCACAGTGGATGCTGGAGGACCGGGGTTATGATGCTGACTGGTTTCGGGATGCCCTGGAAGAAAAAGGGATAAAGCCCTGCATTCCAGGACGGAAATCTCGCGGAAAACCAGTCAAATACGACAAGCGAAAATACAAAAGACGCAATCGCATCGAGATCATGTTCGGAAGGCTCAAGGACTGGCGGCGGGTCGCAACACGCTATGACAGGTCTCCGACAGTCTTCTTCTCAGCCATCTGCCTCGCCGCAACCCTCATGTTCTGGCTATGAGTCCTGAACCTAGATCAAGTCCGGATGCTCAGTCTTGTGTCGCAAAGTGGGCCTACCGGGGTATATGCGTGTATGGAAACCCCAAAAGCTCGAGAAGCCGAAGAGCGTGTTCGTCCCTGGCGTCACCCCGTATGTTTCCCGATACACATAAGCGAACTAGCAATACTGCCTGCACAAGGGAGCTAATGCGCCTCAAAGCTGACGGTGGATGGCGCAACATCACCACGGCGGCGCGGTACGCCAAGGTGATGCCAGATGCCTATTGGGTGGAGGTCATTGCATGGTTCGGCATCGATGGCTGAATAATTCTTAGTCGATTCGCATGAGCGGCCAGAAAGCCGTGATGGGTGCACGGATTTTGCACAGAATTGTTCAAGAAGGAGTGGTTTCAGCTGTCATGATTCGACATAGACCGAAGCGTACGGTCTAATAAATCGATAGAGACATCGAAGAAAAATGATTAATTCCGAGGGAATTTATCACCGGACCGAGTGGTGGGCGCAACAGGGATTGAACCTGTGACCCCTACCATGTCAAGGTAGTGCTCTACCGCTGAGCTATGCGCCCCCCGATCCGGTGAGGCGGTTTCTAGCCGTATCCGAAAAACCTTGCAACCCCCTGTGGGACCAAATATGCAAAAAATATGAAAATCCCTGTACCACTGACGTCCTTCACGGTGAATAAACCGCGGAATACTGCGATTCCTCTGCTTGTCTCATCTCCACATTCCGGAAGGAATTATCCGTCGGATTTTCTCGACAGTACCTCGCTATCCTTTCATGAGCTGCAACAGAGCGAAGACCGGTTTGTGGATCGACTGTTTGAAAAGGCACCGGATTTTGGCGCAACATTAATCTGTGCCGAACTTCCCCGTGTGTGGTGCGATGTGAATCGCGACTGGCGCGAAGTCGATGCGGAAATGTTTGATCCGCGACCGCCTGATGACGAGGTTCTACTTACGGAGAAGGTGAAGGCGGGGTTCGGAGTCATTCCACGCTACGTGTCGCAGGGACGGCAGGTGTACGGACAGCGGCTTCATCTCTCGGAGATAAAGGACCGGATTGCGGCGGCATGGCTGCCTTATCACGAGGCCCTTACGGCGCTCCTGAGTGATATGAAGGCGCGATTTGGTTATGCCATTCTTCTGGAAGCCCATTCCATGCCTAAGCTGCCTTATGCGCGATCGTGTGATGTCGTTCTGGGTGACGTTCATGGTCGAAGCTGCGTCCCCGCTTTGCCGGATATTATTGAAAACATACTTGGAAGCCTAGGGTATTCGGTTCGTCGGAATATTCCTTATGCCGGCGGATATATTACCCAATATTACGGCCGTCCCGAGCAGAATATCCATGCCGTCCAACTGGAGATCTGCCGCTCCCTCTATCTGAATGCTGCGACGCTCAAACCGGGAGGCGGGTTTGAACAGACACAGCAGAACATCCAGTCTCTCCTTGCCGCCCTGGCAGCGTGGGTTGGGAGTGAAGCCCCGTCGCAGTCATCGAAACAGGAAGCGGCGCTTACGGTTGAGGTATGACCTTTTTAGGCCAATAACCAATTGATTTGATTGTGGAAATCTGATTCAGGCTCTGCGAGGAGACTGAAGATGAGCGATCTGTTTTGGCTGACGGACGAACAGATGGAGCGTCTGCGACCGTTCTTTCCCAAGAGCCACGGCAAACCTCGCGTCGATGAGCGCCTTGTGCTGAGCGGTATCATTTTTATGAACCGCAATGGTCTGCGCTGGCGTGATGCGCCCCGGGAATACGGCCCGCACAAGACGCGCTGGGACGCCATAGAGATCTTCGCCCGGATGATGGACGGTCCGGCTGCCGGAAAGGCAGAGCCTCAGACCATTATGATTGATACGACGTATCTCAAAGCATACCGCACAGCTTCGATCCTGCGGCTAAAAAATGGGATCCACGCCGCCTGATCGGTCGTACCAAGGGCGGTATGAATACCAAGATCCATGCCTCACCGATCAGAACGGACGACCGCTGGGTCTCTTCATGACACCAGGACAGATCAGTGATGACACCGGTGCCGCTGCTCTGCTGGACAGCCTTCCCATCGAACAGTGATTACTGGCGGAGCGAAGTTAGGATGCTGACTGCTTCCGGGATGCCTTGAAGGAATAAGGGATAAGAGATCAGGCCCTGCATTCCGGGACGGAGATCCTGCGGAAAACCAGTCAAATACGACAAGCAGCAATACAAAAGACGCAACCGCATCGAGATCATGTTCGGAAGGCTCAAGGACTGACGGCGGGTCGCAACACGCTATGACAGATGCCCGAATGTCTTCTTCTCAGCCATCTACCTCGCTGCAACCGTCATCTTCTGGCTATAAATCTTGAGCCTAGGTCAAATGGTCATGAAGCTGAAATATATGGTGCAGATAGCAAACCGCAAGGAAATTCCGTTGGCTTTAAGGGTGTATCCATTGCAGGATATAGAGTATTTGCCATGGTATTGCGGATATGTATGCTAATTTTAAAGGGCTGATCTAAGCAAGGTAGAAGGAACGATGCGTTATCTTCGATGCTTTTTCCTATCTGTATTTCATTCACGAAGCATCTCATCGTACCCGAAATTTTGGGGACGATAAGGGAAAGGCTGTGTTTGTTGAACCTGTTGAAATGAGGGAGGTGCAGAGTATAAATTCCTGTGCCCGAAAAATGTCCAAATCCCTGTTGTTCCCAGCCACACTCGACGGAGATAGGGACGGGACTGCTGTCTGGACCGGTCTGAAAAAGCCAGTCCGTTTCGAGAATTGTTTTATAAGGTGTTGAAGGGCAGGGGGCTTTGTTCATTGGGAAGCTGCGGGTTTCCGAGACTGTGACGGACAATTCGAAAGCTAAAAGCTGTTTGGGTTTTAGGGGGAAGACGTATGTCGTATTTGCGGAGATGAAGACCGGCGACATTGCCTCTCCTGTTTCGCATTGCCATTCCAGAAGGGTTCGTTCCTGTGGTGTCGCGGTCAGTCTGGCGCTTCTCTCCTGATCCGAATCATTGAAGACAGTTACGCGCAGCAGGGACGGGGTTAATTTCTGTACTGCAATTCTTTGAGACTGTCCTTCGATGGACATGAGTGGTGAGGGGAAGGCGTCTTTGATGAAGAAAGCAATGTCTGACGTAAGGATAGCCGGTCCTTCGAAGCGCCGTGTTCTGTCATTCCGGGAGACGGTTGATGTGCTGCCTGATCTGAGAATGCGTCCTCCTGTACGAGAGAACTCTTCAAGGATTGAGAGAGTTTTCGGGTCATGGACAACAGTAACGTCTGGCAGAATGAGGGTATCGAACTGCCCTGATGTCAGATGCAGCCAGCCATTGAAGACGGTTTTCTCATTGATCTGCTTTTCGTCAATAACAGTATATCCGATGCCTGCGTTCATTAGTGCCTCGGCCCACAAGCCGAAATGATCTGCGCAGTCTGGAGGGCTTCTGCCTTCCCTCAGATCCTCAAGAGGATAGAACAAGGCTACGGATCGCACCGGCACTCCACCTTCCAGAAAAGCTGAGAGACGTGCGAGTTCTTCCAGAACGTCCGGTGCGTCGTCCCACCAGGGTTGAAGGTTGAAGCCGGGAGCGAAGTCGAAACGGGGGTCTGACTGGTGATCGGGGTTTGGATGAAGCGCGTCTGGAAGGAAGAGGGCATGGAGCAAAACGCGGCGTGCGCCCTGAAATATATGACGGATTATCTGGGCGCGTAGCCGGGAAAGTGAAAGGTCCCATTGTCCATGCAAGGATGGTCGGCCTACTTCCCGTCCAGTAGAATATTGTTCGACCGTGCAACGCGTACGCCCATGCGCACGGGCAAGAGAATCCCCCAATATCGCGGAAAGCTGGGGATTGTAATCGGCGGCATCCGTGACGCTTTGGGTTTTAAATGTGTCGATACCAAAATAGTCTCCACCTGGAGCGACGCGCGCATCAATACCACCCAGCCCTCCGAGAAGATTCCAGCCACCGACATGCGGCAACAGTTCATGGCCGGTAAGACCAATGTCATGTGCGTCGCACCATCGTCTGAGGGTTCCGAAAAAGGCATGATGCATCTGTCGGGCATAGGTTTCAAACAGATATGCGCGCTGCGATGCGGCTTGTGGATCCGTGCCATAAACCGCGTCCAAAAGGACAATACCGTCGATACCAGTCTCAGTCAGGCTGTTGTCCCAGAGAAGGGAATTGTGGATTGCGTCGGGTCCGGACGCTGAATTCTGACCGTTCCATGTATAAAAACCGGCATAAGGATGGTCGAAGAAAAATGCCTCTGCTTTGGGAAAAGCCTCTCGCAGGGGGGCGTAGACACGGTTGGAAAAGCGTTCCGCTGTTTCCTGAATAAGGTAATTGACCAGCCGGGATGTCAGGCATGTCGCTGCTACGAAGAGGGCAACGGGGCTACCGTCCGGAAGATCCGGGGCAGTGATTTGTACGGTGCAACCGCTATCGCCTGTTTCAAGAAATCTGATCTGGGAAGGCTGAAGAAGTGTCCGGGACGATATGACGCCACCGCTGACGATCTGCCACAAGCCCCATTGGGGCTTGCCGCTTTCATACGTCCAGCGTCTTGCGGCCGGTCCAAGAAAATCCAGAAACGTGGCGTCGATGTCTGAAATCTGAAGTGTGACCTGCCCGTTCTGGAGGATTCCGGAAGTCCAGAACAGGTGTCGTTCGCGGAGGTGATCTGCGCCCTGCACAGTAAGGCCACCTCCGTGTCCCGACATCCAACCATATTCATCGTAGATCTCAATGCTAAGTCCGTGTTCATCTGCCAGAGCCGAGACGAGACGGCACAGGGCCAGATAGCTCGGAGAAAGATAGTCGGACAGAGGCATGGCGAGCCGTGCCTGTACAAGAATACAGCCCAGCCCGGCGCGTTTCATGTCCGCGATGGCCTCGCGACACATCTGAGGCGTGGGCAGGTGATGCCAGAACCAGAAGGCCGCAGTGCGGAAGCGGTTTTCTGGTCTTCGGAACCAGTGAGGCAATACTGAAGTGTTCACGCCACAGGTGGCTGTGCGAGATAAAGGTCGAGACGTTGCCCGGAATGAATATCCGACAGGTCTATGTCTTGGGTTGGGCTAGCGGGAAGGATCCTGCCATCCAGACGGATTTCTGCGATCCGTGCGGCGTAGGTTGGGCCGGGCGTTAGAATTCCCCGTTGCTCTTCATGAGCATGGATATTGCAACTCATGAGTCCTTCGCTGATCGTGAGGTTTGTCAGGCGACCTGTTCCTGTCCAGGAGAGGATTTTTTCCTGCCCTCGGGAGAGCGTCAGGCGCCCATTCGTAACAGTCATGATGACCTGTCCGATCGGGGTGTGGATCGGGCCAAGTGTGACGTCTGCGCCTGTATTATGCAGTTCCCAACCTGCCCAGGGGTTAATATCCATAACCTCTGCAACACCCAGCATCGGCAGCATCGCGCCCCAGGAATAGAACAGGTCCGTATCTGGTTGGTCGTTGGCCTCGCCGGTCGTCGCCGAGTAGTTTTCTGCGGCAATTCTGCGGTCCGTCCATGACTGGTTGAACAGCGCCATGCTGCGCTCGGCGAGCAGAGATGCTTCGGCGATAAAACCGTAGCGCCGCAAACCATGCCACACAAAATAATTCACATTTGGCCAGATACGGCCCCGCCAGTAGACGTTATCTGCAAAGGCAGGATCATCCCGGCTGACATTAGGGATCATATAGGGGCCGTCGAAGCGAACCGGATCGGAGAAATATCCGATCAGGGACTGTGCCTGTTCTGGTGTGGCAGCACCGCAGATCAGCGGGAAGAAACTTGTCGGACCAAGGCTGCGTACGAAGCCGCCATGCCGCTGGCGATTGGCGAAAATACCGCGTTCATGATCCCATAGATGTTCCCGAATTTTGCTGCGGGTGTCGTTCGCCAGTGCATTGAAATTCTGTGCGTCTTCTGTGTGTCCCAGTTCTCGTGCAATATGCGCCAGACACTCCGCATCAAGTGCCAAAGAGCAGTTCAGTCCGACATCGAGCAATGACAGTGTGCGTGTTTCAGGGTTGTAGAGCGCTTCGTCATGGGTGGGGGAATTATCCATACCCGTTTCGTTGCGGGCTCCGAAGTGGGTACCCTTGTATAGAGCTACTCCGACATCGGATGTTCCGCATGAGACCAATCCCATACCATCCGGGTCTCGCTCGCGGCGCCACCAGGCGTGGTTGCGGGACAAAGTCTCGTAATGACATTCGAGCAGTGATTTTTCGCGATGACGCAAATAAATCATCCACGTCATGAATGCGCCATTGGGGGCTTGGGTACGATCCACCCATGTGTCGTTCGATGTAGTGAGGCAGGCAAAATTACCCTGCGGCGTTGCACTCGCCGTTGCCACCGCCATGTTTTCGCGCGCGATCTCCCCATCGAGGAGAGCGGCCATCAGCGCGGAATAGGTCTGATCGTTGTACCAGACCGCGAATGTTCCCAGATTCCAGATCCGGCTGAAAGTGGTGTAGGGGCGTCGATTAATTCCGTCATAAAGGGTATTCCACGCCATGACATCTCGCACTGCGTCTAATGCTCCGGCGTGCCGGCCGGTCTGAGCTGGTAGTACGGGCTCTGTCTCAGGCGGTCTTTCAAGCGCGCCCCGGGCTTTCGCGATCGCCAGTTCTTCACTGTCCGCAACGGTTGCGACGAAGCGCCCCGTGCGCATCATTTCCAAGTTAAATCGTAAAGTAATGACGGGGGCAGATGTTCCCCTGCTGGACGTATGGAAATAGCCGTGATTGTCGAAATCTTTTGCCGCGGATTCCAGCGTTTCATGTGCTGTAACTTGAACCGGTGCGGTGTTGCTCATCAGAGCAACGTACCGATATCCAAGCCGGATAACAGCGGCGTTCCCGGTATAGGTTACGGTGGCGCCACATTCGGAAGATAGGCACAGATTTATCCAGTAACGCAGGCCCCATTCGGCGAGGACTTTTCCATCCCATGTGCCATGCAGGCAGTAGGGGTCGCTTTTATCATAACGGAATGCAATCTGAGTTCCGCTATGCTGGGTCTCAAATTCGACCAGCCGTCCTTCCATGTCGTGACGACCAAACAGTAAGTCCTTGCCTGGCGGAAGCAGGGTCGCGCTGCGCTGGTTGGTGGAGTAGAGCAGGGGGGTAACATGAACGCCAAGGGGAAGAAACGTCATCGCCCCCGGTCGGTCGGACCAAGTGTTCCATGCGCGAGCGGGGGGGACTGTGTTATCAATAATCATTGTGGATATGTTTCGCTGTAATGGCTGGTTTTTTTGCGCGGCTGCGTCTGTTGGCGTCATCAAGAATGTGTGTCAGCCGTGTCTCGTCGAGTTCAAGCCCGAACGACCAGCATAAGGTGTCGTAAATGCCGAGAAAGGAGCGCGTGCAAGGAGCAAGCTGAGTTTCGGTTTCGACAATACTCTGGCCCGTCACATCAGCAAGCCAGGCGACCAGATCTTTTTTCACGCCAGAGATCTCCAGCACTTGTCCTGGAGGGGTATGCAGGTCGAGCCATCGCGTTGGTGCCGCATCGCCCACAATATGCAGAGATGCAGACAGGCGAATATCGCGGGAGGATGCGCCGATATCTACGCTGACGGTTCCGGTAGGCACGGTCCAGTCGTCACGCACGGTATCGAAATAGGCGAGATCACGGCGATTCAGCGCTATGTCTACAACGCGGCTTTCTCCCGCTTCCAGAGAAACGGACGTAAATCCTTTCAGAGCCCGGAGGGGATGATGAGGTAATGCCCGGTTGGCTGCGGCTGGGCTGCGTCGGAGATAAAGCTGACAGATTTCCCGACCTGCTCGGGTTCCAGTGTTGGATACTGTAAATCGAACCGACGCACCCTCCTGGGTGCTGGTTAATTGCAGGGCATCATAGGTGAAGGATGTGTAGGATAATCCATGTCCAAACGGGAAAAGAGGCTTGATCTGGCGGATATCGAAAAACCTGTATCCTACGAAAATGCCTTCCCGATAGAAGTGCTTTCCTTGTTCACCGGGATATCCCAAAAAGGCAGGGCAGTCTTCTGGTCGCATAGGCCATGTGACGGAAGTTTTTCCGGAAGGGTTGGTATGTCCGAACAGGATATCGGCCACTGCTTTCCCGTATCCGCTTCCCGCGTAGCCTGCTGAAAGGATGGCTTGTACGTTATCGGCCCAGGGCAGCACGACAGCGTCCGGATGCGTCAGAACCACTATGACTCTACTATGGAACGTCGTCAGTTCGGCAATCAGGCGATCATGCGATGGGCAAAGAGCCAGATTCGGACGGTCGGCGTTTTCGCCGCTGATGCAGGGTGGGGGCGAGGCGAATACGATAACAGTTTCAGCACTTCTTGCGGCAGCTAGGGCTGCGTTGTGAAGGAGGGCGTCATCGTCGCCATTTGCGCTCCAGCCGGCTTCCCACTGGATGGGTACGTCTATCGGCGCAATCGTCTTCAGGCATTCCAGTGGAATGTCGCATCGAATAGGCCGTACGGCGGCGCTCCCTGCGCCCTGAATTTCGGGCGCGACCGCGCCCGTGCCGATGACCAGAAGGCCGGTGCACGATTTTGGGGTTAAGGGGAGAATATCGTTCTGGTTTTTCAGCAGGACGCAGGCGCGGGACGCGGCTTTGCGAGCAAGATCGTGGTGTACGACGAAATTCGGGCGCGACACCGTCAGTCTGCGCTGCGCGTCTGCGATGCGGAGTGTCAATGCAGCAATATGGATGCAGGCCTCATCTAGCACTCGGGTCGGCACGTTCCCGACTGAGACTGCGTCTTTAAGGCGTCGTCTGCGGGCCGCATTGAATGGCATATCCAGGTCGTTTCCGGCGCTTATCGCGGCGGGTAGATCCTGAATCCCATGCCAGTCGGACATAATCATGCCGGCATAACTCCACCGACCACGCAGAACGTCGCGCAGGAGCCATGAATTTTGAGCAGTCTGCACTCCATTGAGCCGGTTGTAGGACGTCATGACCGTCCATGGACTGCTTTTGGCGATCGCCCGCTCAAACCCCAAAAGGTAAACTTCATGCAGCGCGCGGGGTTCAACGACGGAATCCATGCTGATGCGTTCGGTTTCTGAGTTGTTGCAGGCAAAATGCTTTAGTGATGCACCGACGCCATTGTCCTGCAATCCTCGGATGACGCCTGCTGCCATTTCTCCCGTCAGGATCGGGTCTTCGCTGAAATACTCAAACCCCCGTCCCGCCAGTGGTGACCGTCGCAGGTTAATCCCTGGACCGAGCAGGATTTGGGCGCCTGCAGCACGGCATTCAATTGCCAACGCTGTTCCGATTTCGTGAGCGAGCGTGATGTCCCAGCTATTGGCCAGAACCGACAGTGCAGGAAAGCATGTCGCTGGGATGCTCTTGCCGAGAAGAACGTTGTCGTCCCGCTTTTCTGGATCATCCGTCGTCTCTACCGCATTGAGGAATGCACCGAGATCCGTGTTTTGTGTGTCCGTGGAAATTTGGTCCGGCACGACGCGAAGGCCGTTGGAGCCATCGACCATCAGCAGTGATGGAAGTTCCAACCGTGGGACACCTTTTGTGCGCCACAAGCCGTTTCCACAGACGAGATCGAGCTTCTCCGTAATCGTCATTTGCGCGACGAGTGCGGCGGCTTCGGCTCCGAATGTGTTCGTCATGTCAGAGCCCCTGCGGTTCAACCGGGGCTTCCGGCTGGAGCGTGCGCGTTATTTCAATTTCGGACGGGTAAAGCATGATAATCAGCACCGAAAGCAGGGCGACGCAGGCAGGGACACCCAGAAAGCCGAAGGTGATGAAGTCTCGGGCAGTCTGCGTCTGGGTGGCGCCGTGGGGGACATAGCCGCCCCAGGCCAGAATTGCGGCAGACAGCGAACCACCGATGGCCCAAGCGACCTTTCCTGCAAAGCTGTTGACTGAATAGGCCATGCCGGATGCACGAACGCCTGTGACGGCCGTGCCGTAGTCGATGGAATCTGCGACCATGGCGTAGAATACAGGAAGAGTCATGCCTTGAAAAAAGCAGATTACACCAAAGGTGGCGATCAGATAGGCAGCATTATTCGGGCCATACGCGAACAGTGCCAAGCCGACGGCAGAGAGGATATAGGGCAGGATAATCGTCAGCTTCTGTCCTACACAACGTGCAAGCCAGGGCGAACACGTCACGCCGAAAACCTTGCTGGCGCCCATCATCGAGATAAGCAGTCCGCCAAAATATTGTGGGCGATGCAGGACTTCCGTCGCGTAATAAAGTGAAAGGCCGTAGAATGCCGTCAGGTTGATGTAGAACAGGCTCAGCACGAGCGTCACGATCACCCATGCTCGATTGCGGAACAGAGAGCCCAGGAGAATCAGTACCGGGCTGTTATTCGCTTCAAGCGCATGACGTTCCCGGCAGGTAAAGAAAGGAATGAGCGCCAATCCGCCGCCTACAGCCCCCGCGACGGCCATTGCCAGCGGATATCCAAGTTTTTCGTTGCCGCCGCCGAAGATATGCACCATGGGCAGAATAGATGAGCCCACCAGAAAGGTCGCAAGCGTTGCACCCATCATACGGAAGGTGGCCAAGGAAAGACGGTCTTCGCGGTTGCGTGTCATGACATTCGGCAGAAGGCCGTACGGCACGATAACGAGCGAGAAGAGGACACCCATCACGAGATAAGTAGCATAAGCCCAGGCAAGGCGCCCGTTTGATCCTAGTGGGAGCGGAAGGAAGCAGCAGAAGGTCAGAAAGCCGAGCGGCAGGGAAAACCATTTTAAGTATGGCCGAACGCGCCCGCCGAAAAGGATGCGGTGGTCGATCATATATCCGATGAGCGGGTCCACGACACTATCGACCACACGCGCCAGCAACATTAACAGAGCAACGGCAGAAGCAGAGATGCCGTCAACATTGGTGTAGTAATAGATGAGGTAGGCACCGGTGATGCCAAACAGGGAATTTCCGGCCAGATCGCCAAAGCCGAAGCTCATCCGCTCCCATAGGGCGGGGCGCTGGTTGTTCGTCTTACCGTTCATGCAGTCATCCGGTTGAGGTCGTGGCTGCTTTTCCTTATTCCAGAAAAGCAGCGCTAGGATAAAGGTCCGGTCCAGAAAGGTTTTTAGAAGTCTGCCTTTACCCCGCCAAAGAACTGGCGCGGTGCGCCGACGACCAGAGACTGGTAATCGCCTGAAAGCGGATTTCCGCCGTCATCACCGGTCATGATCAGGTAGCGGGATCCTGTCAGGTTGGTGACGTTAAACGATGCTGTCAGGTTTTTCAGGCGTCCGATGCGACCAAAATTATAACGCGCTCCAAAATTAACCAGCCAGTAGGAGGGTAGCGATGTGTCGTTCGTGTAGCTGAACGGACGGCTGCTGGTGTAGAGGGCGTCGATGTTGAAACTGGCCTTCTTGTACGTGTATTCAGCAGTAGCCTTGTACATCAGGTCCGGATAGTTCACGACGTGCTTGCCCTTGGTGGCATAGGTCGTGCCCTGCTGACTGATGTTGTTGTCGTATGTTGAGTGGTTGTAGCTGATCGAGTTGAAGATCGAGAGACCACGCAGCGGACGCAGCGTCAGGCCAGCATCCACGCCGTTCATCGTTACGCCACCGAGGTTCAGGACCGTCGTCTGAGGGTTTGTCTGGCTGCCCTGAACCAGCGCGCCCAGACGGTTCGAGAAATTCACGCGATAGGCGCTGAGCGAAAAGTCCACGCGACGCTGCGTAAAGCGGTAACCGACTGAATAGGCCCAGCTGGTCTCGGGCTTAACGGAGCTGCGTGACAGGTTGAAGGCTTCCTGGGAGACGGCAAACGGCGATGCTGACAGATGATAGCCGCTCTCCGGGTAGGCACGCATATTCTTGGCGATATCGAAATATAGCTCATGATGCGTAAGGAAATGCCAGTCCCCACTGAAATGAGGCAGGAAGGCTCCGAATGTCGTCAGTCCCACGCCGCCAGCGAGCGCATTGGTACCAGTATAGGGTTCATAATTTCCTGTCTGGCCCACATGTGTTGTGCTCAGCATTGATTTGAAACCAGCGTGGAGCGACAGGTTTTTAACTGGACGCCACGTGTCTTCGATATAGGTCTGCATCGTGTTTGTATTGTAGGTCTGTCCCCAGAGCTTCGCAAAAGGATCGGACCATTTGCGGAATGGATTGGGGGTCAGCGTTTGCCCACTCGCTAAGAGCGGGTCGTTATAGGCGAACATATTCGAGACATACTTGTTGTTCTCGTACCAGATGCCGCCATGAATTTCGTGTTTGCCAATATTATATGTCATGCTCGACGTCAGGCCAAAGCGCTGTATATCGGGCTGTTTGACAATTTCGGAAAGGGGCGCGCCGTTTGCCGAGGCCATCCAGGGGTCAGACCACTGGGTATTAGCCTTTTGGTTATGGCCGTACACCACGGAATCCCACCGCAGATGATCTGCCAGCTTCAGATGAAAATTCAGCCCTCCCAACAGGTCGCGAGACTCCGTGGTTCCGGCGTAATAGGCCACATCCTTCGGGTCACTGGTTTTGTCCTCCCCGTGGGAATAGATCCCTTGTGCAGCTTCATAAGCCAAGCGATAGTTCGGGTAATAATTGGAGACACCGTATCCGAGCTTCTGGACTGTTTCCAGTGTTTCTGACTGGTAGTTGAACTGCTGTACGTCCGCCCAGTCGAACAGAAGCGAGACGCTGCTTTCATTACGGATCGGCTGCACCAGCTTCAGGTTGGCCTGTTGGAAGAACTGGGAGCCATATCCTTTCCACAAGTTAGTGTCGTTACGCATATAGGACACGTAAAACTTAGTCCCGGTTCTATTCAGCTTGCCGCTGTCGATGCGGATGAAAGCATGCGTAGTGGCGTTACTACCACCGGTTGCGGCGAGTGTGCCGCCGAATTTGTCCTTGGGGTCCGAAGATGAAATCATGATGGCGCCGCCGAGCACGTTGGTGCTGGGCATGTCCACAGCTCCAGCGCCCTGTGACATCTCCATATGGCCGACGTTTTCGGACGATAGCGCGGCGACGGCATTCAGGCCGTTATAGTTCCGGTAGACGGACTCTCCCAGCGGAATACCGTCAAGTGAGAAGCCAATCTGGTTTTGTGAAAAGCCGTGGATATAGAGTTTGACGCCGCCCGTATCGACGCCCTGCGGATCATCCGACTGGAACAGCACGCCTGGTACATTTTGCAACGCTTTCATAACGGATGTTCCGGCTACGGCGTTTGCAAAAACATGCTGTGAAATGACAGTTTGTGCGCCATGGGAGACATGTCGTCCCTGGACCTGCATGAGTTCCGGTTGCACAGTTCGGGCTAAAATGTGTCGTGCAGCAGGTGCAGTGGACGCAGACACCGTGTGAAGCGGATGTGTCTTTCCTTTGCGAACATATTCAGGTTTTTCTGCCGCCCATCCACATGCAGGGATGACGGCTAGTACTGTCGAAAGCAGGGCCATCTGGCGTAAAGCGAGTTTGTTTTGGGGGACGATGCGCATTGAGATCAATCCTTGCCCTCACACGGGTCGGATGGGGTGGCCATCTGGATAGACGGAAAACGTCACTGTGTAATTTATAGCGTACAAACGACAATTCGATTCGGCAACAAAAAAAATAACCCGCGAAAAAACATTGTTTGTAGCTACTGTTTCTTATTTTTTTTGCCTGCGTATTTTCGTGGCTTTAAGCATTATAGTGGTGTGTACATTATTGATTATGGCGAGGTGTCGTGCGGAATTGTGTGCGAAGGGACGTGGTCGGCCGACGCATTATGGATGCGGCATGATGTATTGCCCTGTCTTGATGAGAGGGAGCGGGTAGTCGGGAAATTTGGATATACAATCCTCCCGGAGGCTGTAAGAATCTTTGGTGGTTTCAATGGAGAAAAATCCGATGTCACAGGATGCAGATTATGAACTTTGCAATCAGATCGGACACCTGCTCCGGCGCGCCTATCAAAGGCATACGATTATTTTCCAGCGTGAAATCCCAGATGATCGGCTGACATCCGCGCAGTTTGCGACCATGGTGACTGTTCACCGTTTAAAAAAAGCGCCTCTCGTACAGATTAGTGTGGCAACCGGGATCGATCACGCAACTCTGCGTGACATCGTCATGCGTTTGCGCAAGAGGGGGTTACTGAGCATTGTTCAGGACCGTAACGACCGTAGACAGCGGATCGTCTCTCTGACCGGGGAGGGGCTAGCTCTGGTGGAGAGCACGATTCCCAGCGCTGCCGATGTAACTGCGAGGACGCTTGCGCCGCTTGACGAGTGTGAGAGAATTGCCGCGCTACATATTCTTAAGAAATTGGCGTTTTTTGAAGACTGAAATTTTGCGAAAATAGATCACAACCAAGAAACGAAACGGGATCGTCATAAAAACCTTGACGGCCTCGATGGGACTGTGAATTATTCATATATAGCGTGTACGCCATTATTGTTGAGCTTTCTTGCTCCGCAATGGCTAACAGCATGAAGGGCAATCAGATGTTCGGTGGTGTTCGGGTCGGTATTGTGGGGGCGGGTCTTGGTGGCGTAGCTGCGGCGGGGCTTTTGCAACGCCAGGGCTTTGACGTAACGCTTTATGATATGGCGCCCGGCTTCTCCCGGTTGGGGGCAGGTATTCAGTTTGGCCCCAATGTTCTGAAAATCCTTGCCCATCTGGATGGCCTGGACAAAAAACTTGAAGAAATCTCTTGTCTCCCGGACTACTGGGTCAGTCGAAATGGAACGGACGGTGCGGTTCTTGCAAAGATTCCATTGAATGCCGAGCATGAGCGTTATGGCGCGCCGTACATCACCATTCATCGTGGTGATCTGCATCAGGCGATGCTTGACTGCGTTGAGACACAACGTATCAAATGGGGCCATAAGCTTGTCGATTTCACGGATAACGGCAGGAATGTTGCGCTGGAATTCGAGAATGGTTCCACCGAAACAGTCGATATCCTGATCGCGGCGGATGGGATTAATTCGCGAATACGTGAGAAAATCTTTGGTCTGGAAGAGGCACTTTATACTGGTTGGATTGCTCATCGAGCGATCATCCCCGGTGCAGCGGCGAAGGCTCTGGGTGCGGATGTGAATGCCAAGTGGTGGACGGCCGATCGCCATATCGTCTGTTACTATCTCGATCGCAAGGAAGAGGAATTCTATCTTGTAACGGGTGAGCCGGCAGAATGGACCAGCCGGGCCGGTCAGCTTCCTTCCACGCGTGAAGAGTTCAAGGCAGCATTCGCGGACTATCATCCGATGGTTCAGGGCTATATCGATGCGGCGGAAACCGTGACGAAATGGCCGCTCAAGACGCGTGAGCCGCTGTCGAAATGGCATGAGGGCCGCGTGGTGCTTCTGGGTGATTCCTGTCATCCGATGAAGCCCCATATGGCACAGGGGGCAGCCATGGCAGTCGAGGACGCAGCGGTTCTGACACGCTGTCTGAGCGAGCTCGGTGTTGCCGATCTGGATGCGACGTTCGAGGCCTATTACGGGGCCCGCAAGGAGCGTGCGACCAAGGTCCAGAGTATTTCCAACGCCAATACGTGGCTGCGTCAGCCTGAAGATCCGTACTGGTGCTACGGCGATAATGTCTACAACCTGAAACTGACATCCTGACATGAAGGAGAGGGACGCTATGACGGACAGCGTCTTTCTGATGG
Source organism: Gluconobacter sphaericus (assembly GCF_016757795.1). Classification (GTDB taxonomy): domain Bacteria; phylum Pseudomonadota; class Alphaproteobacteria; order Acetobacterales; family Acetobacteraceae; genus Gluconobacter; species Gluconobacter sphaericus. The sequence goes on from NZ_CP068419.1 coordinate 2,629,809, forward strand.
TGAACGGGGAGCGGCGCCAGGTTCACGCTGCCCCTGGCACATCACTTCTGACAGTGCTGCGCAATGATCTTGGTCTGAATGGCCCGAAATTCGGATGCGGACTGGGAGAATGCGGAGCCTGTACCGTACTGCTGGATGGTAAAGCCGCGCGCAGCTGCGTGGTTCGGGTTGAAACCGCCGCTGCGTGCACGTCTGTCGTTACGCTGGAGGGACTTTCCCCTGATGGGACTGATCCTGTCCAGCAGGCTTTCATCAAGGCACAGGCCGCTCAGTGCGGATATTGTCTGAACGGAATGGTCATGACGGTAAAGGCGTTTCTGGATGCGGTGCCCGATCCTGACGAGGCAGCGCTGAAAGAGGCGTTGCGATATAATCTGTGTCGCTGTGGCACTCATGTTGAAATCATGAAGGCCGCCTGCATCGCGGCAGGTCTTGTGAAGGGAGAGTCCTGATAATGCAGGCATCGCTCCCTACGGGCTCCCTCAGCATTTTCCGTCCTGCGCAGCCTCCGAAAGGACTGGCGGCACGGGGCGGCTTTATTCCCAAAGACGAGATTTTCCTGCGCATCACGGCTGACGATCAGGTCGTGGCGTTCTGCGGGCATGTGGATCTTGGAACGGGGATTGCGACGTCTCTGGCGCAGATTGTGGCGGAAGAGCTTGATGCCCGTCTGGCGCAGGTGCGGATGGTGCTGGGCCATACCGAAGACACGCCCGATCAGGGCGCGACGATTGCGAGCGAGACCATTCAGGTTACGGCCATTCCGCTGCGCCGGGCAGCAGCGCAGGCGCGGCATCTCCTGCTGGAACGTGCAGCGGAACTGACAGGTCGGGCGGTTGGGACCATAACGCTGCGGGAGGGTGAGCTGGTCTGTGAACCACCTTTGCCGAACCGGGTCTATCGGATCGGAGATCTGGTCGAGGGCGTGGAACTGCGGGTGCTGCTCAATGATACAGCGGCGGTGAAAAGTACGTCAGAATATCGTCTGGTGGGGCGTGACATGCCACGCGTCGATATTCCGGACAAGGTGACGGGCCGGGCGGTTTATGTGCATGACGTCCGTGTGGATGGGATGCTGCATGGGCGCGTCGTGCGGCCGCCTTATGAGGGTTACGATCACGGACCGTATGTCGGACGGGCGCTGCTTTCGGTTGATCGGGAGTCTGTGACGCATCTTCCAGGTGTGGTGGATGTGGTCGTGATCGGCGATTTCGTAGGTGTAGTGGCCGAGCGCGAAGAGCAGGCTGCGGCCGCCGCAGAAGCATTGCAGGTCAAGTGGGCGCCTGTCGCACTGCCGGATCTGACCGATCCAGTCGAGGCCGTGCGGGATAACCCTGCAACGCCGCGCGTTGTGCTGGATCGTGGCACGTTTGAAGACGGTCTGGCAGGTGCGAAGACTGTTTTGGAGCGGGAATATTTCTGGCCGTACCAGATGCATGGCTCCATCGGTCCGTCCTGTTCAGTGGCGGACTGGCAGGATGGAAAGCTGAAAGTCTGGTCCGGGACGCAGAACCCGCACATGCTGCGCGCGGATCTGGCGCTGCTGATGGGCCTGTCTACGGCGGATATCCAGGTCATCCGGCATGAGGCCGCCGGGTGCTATGGGCGTAACTGCGCAGATGATGTGGGCGGCGACGCGGCCCTGCTGTCGCGCGCGGTGGGCCGGCCGGTACGGGTACAGCTTTCGCGCGAGCAGGAGCACGTCTGGGAGCCGAAAGGTGCGGCACAGCTCGTGCGGATCCGGGGCGGAATTGATGCGTCCGGACAACCCGTCGCGTATGATCTGGACACCAGTTATCCGTCCAATGTCTCGCCATTGCTGGCGTTGGTGCTGACGGGGGTGGTTCCGGCAGACGTGCCGTCTGTGGCGCAGATGGGGGATCGGACGTCTGTTCCGCCCTATGATTATCCCAACGCGCGGGTGACGGTTCAGGACATGCCGCCGATTGCGCGGGCGTCCTGGTTTCGGGGCGTTTCTGCGCTTCCGAACAGTTTTGCGCATGACAGCTATATTGACGAGCTGGCGGCGGAAGCTGGGGCTGATCCGCTGGAATATCGTCTGGAGCATCTGCCGGACCAGCGGGCTTGCGAACTTCTGAAGGCGACGGCGGATCGGGCCGGGTGGACATATCGGGCCGGCCCGGTCGAGGTTGATCCGCAGGCCCGCGTGCTGAAGGGGCGGGGACTGGCCTATGCGCAGTATGTGCATGGGACATTTCCCGGCACGGCGGCGGCGTGGTCGGCCTGGGTTGCAGATGTGGAGGTGGACCGTCAGTCCGGCGTGGTGAGTGTCACGCGGGCGGTGGTTGGCCAGGATGCAGGCATGATGGTGAACCCGGCCGGGGTGCGCCATCAGCTTCAGGGCAATGTCATCCAGTCCACGAGCCGGATCCTGCGCGAAGAGGTTCAGTTCGACGAAAAGGGCGTGGAGAGCAAGGACTGGGGCGGATATCCGATCCTGACCTTCCCGGAGCTTCCGGCAATCGAACCCGTTCTGATGGAGCGGCAGGACCAGCCGCCTCTGGGGGCGGGAGAGTCCGCATCAGTGCCGAGTGCGGCGGCGATTGCCAATGCGCTTTATGCCGCCACGGGCGTGCGTTTTCGCGATGTGCCATTCACGCCGGAAAAGGTTAAAGCACGGCTGGATGAGGCACTGGGCCCGCTGACGACGGAAGCGGTGCGACCACTGGCTGCACTGGGTGTGACGGGGCCGGAAATACGTCCGGCGATGGCACGGACGACGCTGGGCGCAAAGCTGCGTCGCGGGGCATTTGCAGCGGCTTTTGCGACGGTGGGCGGTCTGATGGCGACGGTCATGCCCTGGCGGTCGGCGATTGCGCCGGTCTCACCGCCGGAAGCCGGGCTGTTTTCCGATGCTGCGATTGCACGGGGCGAGAAGGTTGCGGCCGCGGGGGATTGTGCGGTCTGTCACACGGCGCCGGGTGGGGTGACGAATGCGGGGGCATTCCCGCTGGAGACGCCATTCGGGATCATCTATTCCACCAATCTCACGCCGGATGTGGATACCGGGCTTGGGGCCTGGTCCTACGAAGCGTTCGAGCGTGCAATGCGTCATGGCATCAGCCGGGACGGGCGGCAGCTCTATCCGGCGTTTCCCTATACGGCATTTGCAAAGACGAGCGGTGCCGATCTGCGGGATCTGTATGCCTATCTGATGTCGCAGAAACCGGTGCGCAATGCGGTACCGAAGACGGCGCTGAAGTTTCCGTACAACATGCGCTTCTCGATGGCGGGGTGGAATATGCTGTTCCATGATCCTGCGCCGTTTACGCCCGATCCTGCACAGTCCGAACAGTGGAACCGTGGCGCCTATCTGGCGGAAGGGTTTGGGCACTGCTCGGCCTGTCATACGCCGCGCAATGCGCTGGGGGCCGAGCGCTGGAAAAATGCGTATCTGGCCGGAGGCGAGGCCGAGGGATGGTCGGCACCTGCGCTGAGCACGCTGTCGCAGTCGCCGTTGCCCTGGAGTGAGGACGATTTGTACGCCTATCTGCGGACCGGGTTCAGCCCGGCCCATGGTCCCGCGGGTGGGCCGATGGCGCCGGTCGTCCATTCCATGGCAGTCCTGCCGGATGCGGATGTGCGGGCGATTGCGCATTACATCGCGTCTTTTGATCGCAGGAATACCGTTGAAGGTGTGGCGGCGCGCCGGGATGCGGTGCTGGAGCGCGCGCGCGGGCTGCAGGCGCTGGACCGGGGCGAGGGCTCGCGGATCTATAACGGAAGCTGTGCGAGTTGCCATGAAGGCGAAGGCGCGCATCTGTTCGGTGCGCGTCCCCAGCTTGCGCTGAACAGCAATATCCAGGCAGACAGCCCAAGTAATCTCATACATGTCATACTCAAGGGCGTGTCAGCACCGGCCTATGCGCAGGCGACCACGATGCCCGCGTTTGGGGATATCTTGTCTGACCGGCAGATCGCCGAACTTGCTGCATATTTGCGGCGGACAATGGCCCCCGGTCGTCCCGAATGGACGGATCTGGAAGGCCATGTGGCCCGGCTCCGTACGAATGGAGGACATTAAGCATGAGTGAACGCTGGCTTCCAGTTTGGCGTCGGGCACAACGGACGGACATGATCGCGCCGGATGAACATCCGGGTGTGGGGCAGACAACCCTCCTTGGTGGCCAGCATGTTCTCGCGATGACGGGATCGACCGTAGTGGGGCCGCTGCTCATGGGGTTTGACCCTAATGTGGCAATCCTGTGCTCCGGACTGGGAACGATCCTATTCTTCTTCATTACCGGGGGACGCATTCCGAGCTATTTGGGATCAAGCTTTTCCTTCATCGCGCTCGTCGTGGCTCTGACCGGATATTCCGGGCACGGCCCGAACCCCGATATTGCTCTGGCTTGTGGCGGAATTTTCGTCGCGGGCGTGTTGTACGCGCTGATCGGAGTTCTGGTCCGGATTACGGGTTCAGGGTGGATTGAACGATTAATGCCACCGTCCGTCACCGGGGCAATTGGCGCAGCGATCGGGCTCAATCTGGCGCCTGTGGCGTCTCGCGGACTTGGGCATGGTGGGGCCGGGACGGCCTGCGGAATTTTTGCGCTGCTGTGTACGGCGCTGCTGGCGGTCTATGGCGGTCCGTATCTGCGGCGGCTGTCGATCCTGCTTTCCCTAATTGCATCCACAGTGCTGTATGTGATCGTGGCGAACGGGCTGAATCTGGCGTCGCCGATGAACTTCTCCGAAGTACTATCCGCCCCGCTGATCGGGATACCACATCTGACAGCACCCCGCTTTACCGGCCACGCAGCCATTCTTCTGGCCCCCGTGGCGCTGGTTCTGGTGGCGGAAAATCTTGGGCATCTCAAGGCAATTGGGGCCATGACGGGGCGACCACTGGATCATTTGACGGGGCGTGCGTTCCTCGGGGACGGTCTGGCGACGATGCTGGCGGCCAGCCTTGGGGGCACGGGTGTGACCACCTATGTCGAGAATATCGGCGTCATGGCGCTTTCGCGGGTTTATTCGACGCTGACCTTCGCTGTGGCTGGACTGTTTGCCATTCTGCTTGGGTTTTCGCCGTTTTTCGGCGCGCTGCTGCGGGCTATTCCGGAACCTGTGCTGAGCGGGCTATCGGTCGGGCTTTTTGGTCTGATTGCGGCCACAATGGTACGCGTCTGGGTGGATAATCGCGTCGATTTCTCCCGTGCCTCAACGCTGTTTCCCGTTGGTGTGGCCCTCGTGGCAGGAGCGGGAGACCTCACTTTCACCATCGGCAGCGTGACGCTGGGCGGTATTGCGACCGCCACAATCGCCGCTATCGGCCTCAACCAGATCCTGAGAACAGGATCGGAGTCCAAGGAGCCACCTTCATGCCCGTAAGTGATTTTGAACTGGTACAGGCCTGGCGGCAGGTGCTGACACTGTGCCGCCTGGAGGCGGGGCAGACCGTAACGCTGCTAACATCCCTGGGCAGCAATGAGCAGACCCTGCGTTGTGCGGTTCTGGCCGTGCGGGAAAAGGGAGCGATTGCGAACCGGCTGGATCTTCAGCCGACGAACGGTGCGCTGTCCTTCTCGCGTGATCCTCTGGCCTTTGTCGGCACCACGCCATTGACGAACAACCGGGCGGCAGTCGAGATGCTCAAGGCCAGCGATCTGGTGCTGGATCTGATGACGCTGCTGTTCTCGGCCGAACAGCATGAAATCCTCGCAGCGGGTGGCCGTATCCTGCTGGCTGTGGAGCCACCCGAGGTTCTGGTGCGGATGACGCCGACGATGGAAGACCGCGAGCGCGTTCTGGCAGCGTCGAAAAAACTTCAGGCGGCGAAGGTCATGCGGGTGACGTCGGCGGCGGGGACGGATGCGTCCTTTGCGCTGGGCGATTATCCAATGCTGGAGGAATATGGTTTTGTGGACGCACCAGGCCGCTGGGACCACTGGCCGAGCGGTTTTCTAGCGACATGGTCCAATGAAGGTTCGGCAGAAGGAAAGATCGTTCTGGCGCCGGGAGACATTCTTCTGCCGCAGAAATCCTATGTGACGGCGCCCATCACCTGCCACCTAGAAAAAGGCTTCGTCCGAGCCATCGAGGGCGGTTACGAGGCCGACCATCTGCGGGACTACATGGAAAGTTTTAACGATCCGGAAGTCTATGCAGTGTCGCATATCGGCTGGGGGATGCAGGACAGGGCGCACTGGTCAGTCATGGGGTTCTATGACCGTGAAGCCAGCATCGGTATGGATTCACGCGCCTGTTCTGGGAACTTCTTATGGTCCACGGGACCCAACAATGAAGCGGGCGGCACGCGTGATACGGCGTGCCATATCGATATTCCAATGCGAGGCTGCACGGTCACGCTTGATGATGTGCCGGTCGTGAAAGACGGCAGGCTTGTGGAGAACACATGATGAGCACGCAGGATAACCGCGACGAGGACCGCTACAAAAAACAGGGTTTCGGAAACGAAATGGGCATGACGGGGCGTATTGCGCTGCTGATCGTTGATTTCGTCAACGGGTTTGCCGATCCGGAAGCCTTTGGCGGCGGCAATATTCCCGAAGCGATCGAGCGGACGAAAACGCTACTGGCAACGGCGCGGCGTCTGGGCTGGAAAGTGGCACATACACGGATCGTGTTTGCAGATGATGGTGCAGATGCGAACATCTTTTCGTTGAAGGTGCCGACGATGCTGGGGTTGACGGAAAGTAATCCCGCGTCTGCCATCGTGGATGAACTGGCGCCGGAGCCGGGCGAATATGTGGTCCGCAAGACGGTGCCGTCGGCATTTGCGGGCACGCCGCTGGCCTCCTGGTTGGTGACGCACGGTGTGCAGACCGTTGTTGTCGCCGGATGCGTAACATCCGGATGTGTTCGGGCGAGCGTGCTGGATGCAATGCAATACGGGTTCCGTCCGGTGATCGTCTCCGACTGTGTGGGGGACCGCGCCATCGGACCGCATGAGGCCAATCTGTTCGACATGGCGCAGAAATGTGGGGACGTCATGGACCTCGACACCCTGTTGTCCCGTCTTCCCAACGCCTGATATCAAGATTTGTAAGAAGGACTATTTCATGACGCAAACACGCCTGCTTTACGGTGCGAATGTCCATGCTAACGGCATCAGGCAGCATTATCTGCGTTACGGCGGCAAGGGCACGCCGCTGGTACTGGTGCCCGGCATTACCAGTCCGGCCATCACTTGGGGATTCGTGGCGGAGCGTCTGGCCGAGACGCATGATGTCTATGTGCTGGATGTGCGCGGGCGCGGCCTGTCCTCGACCGGTCCGGATCTGGATTATGACCTCGATACCTATGCAGCGGATGTCCGTGGGTTCGTTGACACGCTGGGCCTGAAGGACGTGGTTCTGATGGGGCACTCCATGGGCGCGCGGATTGCGATCCGCACGGCCCGTCACAATGATGCGGGACTGGCGCATCTAACGCTGATCGACCCGCCCGTTAGTGGGCCGGGCCGCCGTGCTTACCCCGCCAAGCTCGACTGGTACACGGAATCCATTCGTCTGGCGCGCAAGGGTATGAGCGGAGCGGACATGAAGCGTTTCTGCCCGACCTGGACGGATGAGCAGTGCACTTTGCGGGCGCAATGGCTACATACATGCGATGAGCTGGCAACCCGGATCACATTCGAAAAATTCCACACGGAAGACATCCATCAGGATCTGCCCCATCTTAAAACTCCTGCCACTCTTGTTGTGGCAACGCGGGGAGGGGTAATTCAGCAGGAGGATGTCGAAGAAATCCTACAATTAAATCCTGCGATTGCCATTGCTACTGTTCCGGATGCAGGACACATGATTCCGTGGGATAATTTTGATGGTTTTTTCAAAGTGTTATCTTATTCACAAACATCAAATAATTCTGCGAGAGATTTATAAAAAATATCGTTTGGCCCAATTGGGCTGACGACACGAGAGGATGTTTTGCGTACACCATGACAGAACCAAACAGAGACATAGCGTCGGTGGGCAAAGGGTATCCATTGGAGTGCTGAAACGAGGTTAATGAAACTGGGATATGGCTTCTTGGTTTTGTCATATCAGGTAGCGATGCGCCTCCGGTTCCTGAGTTCATTGAAGAGGTCGCCCGATAAGCTGACGCTAGCGAGATTTGTCTCTATCATGAGGGGCAGGGGCGCGACTGTTCCTTCTGTTCGCGATGATGGCTTCGATGCGGACTTCGAAAAGTTTCTCGCGAACGAGGTCTGCATCGTAACTTCTGTTGGCCAAGGACACCTTGATCCTGTCAGAGATCATACGCAACAGGGGACCGAAACCTTGAATATCTTGGGTTTGTTCCGGCATCAGAGATGCTTTTTTCTTAATCTGGTTCACATCCAATCGCTATGAAGCGCTTTGCGCATTTTTCAGGTGAGATCTGATCGATCAGTATGCTGATCCTGTCTCACAAGATATCGCGTGTACGTTCTGCGATTTTTGCGGGGATGGGCCTTGAGTTCGAAGAAGGCCTTCTCGATGGGGTTGCAGTTCGGGCTGTAAGGCGTGAAATAGCGCACAGTCGGCATCTGCTGCTTCGATCGCGGCCTGAACGCCGGGACCTTTGTGAGAGCCGAGATTCTCCATGATGACAATGTCGCCTGGCCGCAGATCGGGTATCACCACGCAATCGACATAGCTCTGAGAACTGTGGCCAGTGATCGGAGCATCCAGCACCATGGGGCTACGATACAGCGCAGCCGTAACCCGACGGCGCATAGCCACCCAAAAAACCAATAAATTATACTCTGGCTTCGCCAATATCATTTCGAATATATAATGAATTTCCTTTATCCATAAAGCTAGAATATTTTTCTGGTTGATCTTTGTGCATTTCTTCATCACGATAAAGGCTTGTCAGGGGAGTCCCGCCTTAAGGGACTGAGAGGCTGATTGGTGTTGTCGGGAAAACCGGCTTCAGCGGTGAAGCGACCCTTTGAACCTGACCCAGTTGATACTGGCGTAGGAAGACCGAGGGAATCACATTTCCATAATCGTATGGGAGTGCTCCTATCGGGCCGATCCGGCCCTGTTTGTGTCTATGTGCACAAGGGACGGCGGCTCCCTTTCTGCTTCACGTTCTCCCTGGGTCTTTTCGAGTGCGCTTGAGGAGACACCACATGAACGCTTCCATTCCCGCTATTACGACCGGCCCTCTGCCGGCCTCCAGCAAGATCCATGTCCGTGGCGTGCATCATGACATCGCGGTTCCCCTTCGGCAGATTGCGGTTTCGGGTGAATGTCCGCTGAATGTCTATGACAGTTCAGGCCCCTATACCGATCCATCCGTTAGCATCGACATCGCAAAGGGCCTGTCGGACAGCCGGGGAAACTGGCTGCGCGATCGTGGAGACGTGGAAGAGTATGAAGGGCGGACGATCACGGCAGCCGATAACGGTTTTGCACAGGGTGACCGCCTGACTCCGAGCTTTCCGCAGCAGCGCCGTCCCCTGCGGGCTGTTGGAGATCGGGCCGTCACACAGATGGCCTATGCCCGTGCGGGGGTCATCACGCCGGAAATGGAATTTGTCGCCATCCGCGAGAATATCGGCCGGACGGAAGCCCTGAAAGAAGCGCGCGACGGCGAGGATTTCGGAGCCAGCATTCCGGATTTCGTGACGCCGGAATTCGTACGGCAGGAAATTGCCTCGGGTCGCGCCATTATTCCCGCCAATATCAATCACCGCGAACTCGAACCGATGATTATTGGCCGGAACTTCCTTGTGAAGATCAATGCCAATATCGGCAACTCGGCTGTGACGTCTTCAATGGAAGAAGAAGTCGAGAAAATGGTGTGGTCCATCCGTTGGGGCGCGGATACGGTCATGGATCTCTCAACGGGCCGCAATATTCACAACATCCGCGACTGGATCATCCGCAATGCGCCCGTGCCGATCGGGACGGTTCCGCTCTATCAGGCACTGGAGAAGGTCGGCGGAATTGCGGAAGACCTGACATGGGAAATCTTCCGCGATACGTTGATCGAACAGGCGGAGCAGGGGGTGGATTATTTCACTATCCACGCCGGTGTCCGCCTGCACATGATCCCGCTGACGGCGCGGCGCGTGACGGGGATTGTCTCCCGTGGCGGCTCCATCATGGCGAAATGGTGCCTGCATCATCATCGCGAGAGCTTCCTGTACGAACATTTTGATGAAATCTGCGACATCTGCCGCCGTTATGACGTCTCGTTCTCGCTGGGCGACGGACTGCGTCCCGGTTCGGTCGCCGATGCCAATGACGCGGCGCAGTTCGCGGAGCTGGAAACCCTTGGCGAACTGACGAAAATCGCCTGGGCGAAGGACTGTCAGGTCATGATCGAAGGGCCGGGCCATGTGCCGATGCACAAGATCAAGGCCAACATGGACAAGCAGCTTGAGCACTGCCACGAGGCACCGTTCTATACGCTTGGCCCGCTGACGACCGATATCGCGCCGGGTTACGACCACATCACCTCCGCCATTGGTGCGGCCATGATCGGCTGGTTCGGCACGGCCATGCTCTGCTACGTCACGCCGAAGGAACATCTGGGCCTGCCGGACCGGAACGACGTCAAAACCGGCGTCATTACCTACAAGCTTGCAGCCCATGCGGCGGATCTGGCGAAGGGGCATCCAGGCGCGCAGATGCGTGACGATGCGCTGTCCCGCGCGCGGTTCGAGTTCCGGTGGGAAGACCAGTTCAATCTGGGTCTGGACCCCGATACGGCGCGGTCCATGCATGACGAGACCCTGCCGAAAGAGGCGCACAAGGTGTCGCATTTCTGTTCGATGTGCGGGCCGAAATTCTGTTCGATGAAGATCTCCCATGACATCCGGGCGGAAGCGGAAAAGCAGGCCGGAATGGAAGAAATGGCCGGAAAGTTCCGGGAAGGCGGGGCGCTTTATGTTCCCGTGACGGAACCGGCGGAATGATCCATTCCGTCCTGGGGGAGGGGGTTGCGGCGCTGTGTTGCGCCACGGCCCTTTCCGACCGGGGTCTTGACGTGGAAGTCATCGTCCCGGAGGGCAGTCCAGAGGCGGCGTCACGGTTTGCGGGGGGAATGCTGGCACCGTTCTGCGAGGGGGAAAGCGCGCCCGACCTGATCGTGGCGCAGGGGCAGGCGGCGGTGGACTGGTGGGCAGCCCATGTTCCGGGCGTCACAAAGCGTGGCACGCTTGTCGTCGCCCCACCGCGTGATGGTGCCGAACTGGATCGTTTTGCGCGCGCTACGCAGCAGCACGACTGGGTCGTCCCCGGCGATCTGGAGCCGGATCTGGAAGGCCGGTTTGCACGCGGACTGTTTTTCCCGACCGAAGCGCATCTGGACCCACGCAAAGCGCTTGCCAGCCTGCGCGACAGCCTGCTGGCGAAAGGCGTGAGCTTCCGTTCCGGGACGCCACGCGGTCATGTCGTGGACTGCCGGGGGCTGGTCTCGCGGGACAGTCTCGCCGATCTGCGCGGCGTGCGGGGGGAAATGCTGATCGTGCATGCCCCGGACGTATCGCTGACGCGGCCGGTCCGACTGCTGCATCCGCGTTTTCCCTGTTACATCGTGCCAAGGGACGGGGATCGGTACATGATCGGGGCAACCATGGTGGAAAGTGCCCGCCCCGGCCCGGTGACGGCACGGGCAGCGATGGAACTGCTTTCGGCGGCCTATGCGCTTCATCCGGGCTTTGCCGAGGCTGAAATCCTTGAACTGGGCGCGGGGCTGCGTCCGTCCTTTCCGGACAACATTCCGGCCGTGCGTCATGTCGGGGGACGGAGTTACGTCAACGGGATGTACCGCCACGGTTTCCTGATGGCGCCCGTCTGCGCCGAGCGGCTGGCAGCAGAACTTGCGGAGATTTATGCGCATGCGGATTGATCTAAACGGCAAAATCGTCAGGACACAGGCCCGGACGCTGGCCGATCTGCTGATCGAACAGGGTTTTGAGGCCCCCTGCGTGGCCACGGCCCTGAACGGCGATTTTATCGCCCGCTCCATGCGTGACGCAACTCGTCTGGACGAAGGCATGAAGGTCGAAGTTTTGTCTCCGATGCAGGGAGGATGACATGTTTTATAGCGTTGATCTGAGGTCGCGGCTGATGCTCGGAACGGCCCAGTATCCGTCGCCCGCAGTTCTGCTGGAGGCGATCGAGGCGTCCGGCGCGGAAATCATCACGGTTTCGCTGCGGCGGGAGGGGGCTGCGGGTGCGGCGTTCCGGAATATCCTGTCCGAAAGCCGCTGCCGCCTGCTGCCGAATACGGCGGGGTGTCATACGGCCCGCGAAGCTATCACCACGGCCCGCATGGCGCGCGAAGTGTTCGGAACATCGTGGATCAAACTGGAAGTCATCGGCCATGCCGACACACTCCAGCCGGACCCGTTCGCGCTCGTCGAAGCCGCGCGTGTGCTGTGTGCAGAGGGGTTCGAGGTGTTCCCCTACACAACCGAAGACCTGATCGTGGGGGAAAAACTTCTGGAAGCCGGATGCAAGGTGCTGATGCCGTGGGGCGCGCCCATCGGATCGGGGCAGGGGCTGCGCAATCCTGAAGGTCTGCGGACCATGCGGGCGCATTTCGCCGGGATTCCGCTGGTTGTGGATGCCGGGATCGGAGCGCCCAGTCAGGCGGCGCAGGCCATGGAGATGGGGCTGGACGCCATTCTGCTCAATACGGCGGTGGCCAAGGCCGTGGACCCGGCGACCATGGCGCGGGCTTTCGGGCGCGCCATTCAGGCGGGGCGGGAAGCGTTCGAGGCCGGGCTGATGCCCAGACGGGACATGGCCTGCGCCTCAACGCCCGTCTTCGGTCTGGCGGAGCTGGCGTGATGACAGTGCTTGATCCGTTCTATCTTCTGGTGGGCGACGTTGCGTTTCTGGAAACGCTGCTGCCCTGTGGCGTGCGTCTGGTTCAGCTTCGGCTGAAGGACATGACGGAGGCGGAACTGCGCCGTCAGATCCGTCATGCGCGGACGCTGTGCGCGCCACATGGCGCGCAGCTTGTCATCAATGATTACTGGCGTCTTGCACTGGAACTGGGATGTGATTTCGTCCATCTCGGGCAGGAAGACATGGAGACCGCTGATTTTGATGCTCTGCGGCATGCGGGGATCCGGTTCGGACTGTCGACCCACGATCCGGCGGAACTCGAACGGGCTCTGTCTTACGACCCGGCCTATGTCGCACTTGGTCCCATCTATCCAACGCTTCTGAAGAAAATGAAATGGGGGCCGCAGGGGCTGGAGCGCGTCAGGAACTGGAAAACCCGCGTCGGGGAGACGCCGCTCGTCGCCATCGGCGGCCTTACGCCGGAGCGCCTTGAAGGGGTTTTTGCGGCGGGGGCGAACAGCGCGGCCGTTGTGACGGACATCCAGCAGGCCGAGGACCCGGTGGCGCGCTGTCGGGAATGGGTCGCCGCGACGCAGGCCTACAGACGATGAGCCGTTATATGCGGCAGACCGGGCTTTTCCCCCAGGGGGAAGCTGACCAGAAGCGCCTTTTGGAAGCCCATATCCTGGTGGTGGGCGCGGGAGGTCTGGGCGCGACTGTTCTGCCTGCGCTTGCCGGAGCCGGATGCGGGCGGATGACGGTGGTCGATCATGATCGTGTGGATGAGAGCAACCTGCATCGCCAGACGCTCTTTCGCATGGACGATATTGGTCGCTTCAAGACCGCCTGCGTGGCAGAACGGCTGTCGGATCTGAATCCAGACTGTCAGATCGTACCCGTGGCAGAGCGTCTGGAGCCGGTGCTGGCGCGGCGTCTTCTGACGGATGTATCCGTTGTCGTGGATGCGGCGGACAGCGTGGCCGTCACCTATATGCTGTCCGATCTGTGTGTTCAAGCGGGTCTTCCCCTCGTGAGCGCTTCGGTGCTTGGGCGGTCGGGCTATGCGGGCGGGTTCTGTGGTACGGCACCGGATTACCGGGCCGTTTTCCCGGATCTTCCCGCCATTTTGCCGAATTGTACTGAAGCCGGTGTGATGGGGCCTGCTGTTGCGGCGCTTGGGGCCATACAGGCGCAGATGGTGCTCTCGGTTCTACTTGAAACACAGCCTTCACCGCTGGGACAGGTTATCACGCTGGATTTGGAGCGCTGGAGAAATTCATCTTTTCGTTTTGATAAGGCCCCAGCGGCAGAAGCGAGGGGGCCCTTCGTGCTTGGAGTTGAAGAGCTCACGAGGGATGATCGGGTATTTGATTTACGCAGGACCAATGAGAAAGGTCCTCCCTCCGTAGATTGGGCTTTTCGTGGTCCGATCGAGAACCCAGAAACACTAAATTTTAAGGCTGGAAGAACCGTGTTCGTATGTGCCAGTGGTCTGCGAGCCTGGCGGGCGGCAAAACGCTATTCCGAGCACAGCGGTGCTACTGCATTCATTGCGACAGCGGGACGATGACACGTCCTGTTCTGTTGATAGGCGGTATGGACTCCAGCGGAGGAGCTGGTCTCGCCCGCGATCTTCTTGCCGTTCATGAAGCAGGACTGACGGCACGTATAGCGATCACTGCTGTTACGGTACAGACGGATCGAAGAGTCCAGGCCGTTTCCCCCGTCTCTCCGGAGATGCTTGCCGCCCAAATTGAGGCGGCGCTTGAGGAAGATATCGGAGCCGTAAAGATTGGCGTTCTGTGCAATAAAAAACTCATACGAGTTATAGCAGATCGTCTTCCTGATGTCCCAATCGTCCTTGATCCGGTTGTCTGTTCCAGCTCTGGCCATGATTTTTTAAAAGAAGATGATATTAAAACAATTATAGATCTAATTTTGCCGCGAGTAACTGTCCTGACCCCCAATATTCCTGAACTTAAAATATTAAATTTGTCGCTACAATCCAATCCGACGTTTGAGAATATTGACGCCATAGAGGCGTTTTTGGCGCTTGGTTGCCAAAGTATCCTCGTGAAGGGCGGTCATGATAGCCATCCAGAGTTTTCAACGGATATTCTTTATCGCACAGGCCTTCCGACATTATATTTTGGTTCGCCACGATATCAGTTCGACCTCAGGGGAACAGGATGTCAACTAGCCAGTAGTATCGCCGCCGCCTTGAGTCAGGGATACTCCCTCTTATCCGCTATTGCGCGTGCCCGCTGCGGAATTAATGAACGCTTTCAAAGAGAACAAGATAATAGAAAATATATGGGATTCGATCTCCAGAACCAGGAGGGCTCGAAAAACCCTCTGCTTTTGAGACCTGTTCTGTGATTCCATTTCTCCTGCATTGATTGAGGGAATGGATGGCGAGGCAGCCTGGTTTCTTTGATGTTGAAGCAGCGGCTTCCTCAGCTGAGTGGGCTTGGTGATCAGCTCGAAGCATTTTCCCGGACTGTAGATTTTGAAGTCTTCCGCCGTGATCTGGAGCAGGCTTTGGCCTGCTCAGACAGCAGTAAAGGTGGACGACCGCCATTTGATCCGGTGCTGATGTTCAGGATCCTGGTTATCCAGACGCTGAACAATTTGTCCGATGAACGGACGGAATATCTGATCAACGGCTGCCTGTCGTGCATGTGCTTTCTGGGATTGGGCCTATCGGAGCGCATGCCTGATGCCAGAACACTCTGGCTGTTCAGGGAACGTCTGACGCAGGCTATCTGCCGATGTCGGGCCAGATCCTGGAGGCAACCTGGTGGCTGCTCCAAAGCAGAACTCCAACGCAGAGAAAAACAACCTTTGGGAAGGACGTATTCCTGAAGACTGGCAGGACAAACCCGCAAAGCTGTCGCACAAGGATCGTCATGCGCGCTGGACACTGAAGTTCATGAAGGCGAAGCGGCAGGATGATGGAACCATGCCGTCAAGTGATCTCGCCATTCCGTTCTTTGGCTACAAATCCCACGTCTCCATCGACCAGAAGTTTCGGTTTATCGGGAAATGGAAGACGACGAATGCCGCAGCCAGCGATGATGCCAGACTACGCGAGGGCCTGTTGGATAAAACCAATATAGCCTCAGGCGTTTGGGCTGATACGGCGTATCGCTCAAAAGCCAATGAAGACTTCATGGAAAAGCAGGACTTTGTCTCCAAGGTTCACAGGAAAAAGCCGCATCTCAAACCGATGCATCGGCATATCCAGCGATCCAATGCTGGAAAGTCGGTCATCCGCTCGCGTGTCGAGCATGTCTTTGCCGATCAGAAGTCGCAGATGGGACTGTTCATCCGAACCGTAGGCATCACCCAGTCCACCACGCGGATCGGTCTGGCCAATACCGTCTACAACATGCGCCGCTTCCTCTTCCTGGAGCGGATAAACGCCGCCGCGTAGCAACCCAGCGGGGGGCAGCACTCGATCTGCTCAAAGTATAGAGCGAAAGTTATCCAAAAACCCAACATCAGAACCAAGACACATTAATCAACGATTTTTCGATCCGTCCAGATGGGTGTTAACGGAGCAATATTCTAGTGAAACCATTAGTCTTGATAGTGGCGCCAAAAGGTTAGGCTGCCACGCTAGAAACAGCGATACAGAACAGGCAGAAAATGGTAGCAGACAGGCCCAGAGAAGAAATCCAAACCCTTCTCCATCCTGTAAAACAGCCATAATCAAAATGCTAATCTGCAGAACTCCTGCCAACAGGCGAGCTTTAAAGATGGCACCTGATGATAGTTCTGACGTCTTTGTGGCTCTACGATGCGGAAATTGCGTCAGCGCCAATAGTGCAAAAGCCACAAATAGTATTGGCTCAAAAATTAAATATATAATTATTGATATCATTACAGACGCTTCCTCAACGGAACGCTTAAGAGAACAGAGAATCGCGCTCTACTAGACAGACGCTGTGCTACCACTAAAGCTAGTACAGATCCGATCATTAATACAGCATCCATTCCTGCCACTGGCCAGAGATAGCGATGGAAGAGCGTTCGCAGTGGATGATCTCCTGTTGTGATCCAGTTAAGTAAGGCGGCGAGGGCCGCCAGAACCCCAATTGTAGCGCTTTGTTCGATCCACATTCGTCGAGGTCGGATCCAGCCATGCAGGAATGTTGCCAGCCACGAAAAATAGAACGCCCAAATTTCAAGAGTGGAGCGATCTTGGCTAAATATATGCGCATTTGGAAACAGTAGGCGATTGGCGACGAAGAAGACTAATGTCGCAATAATGATTCCTGTCACTGATCCTGAAGCTACCCCTTCGACTATCCTGAAGCCGAAAGTACTTTCCTGTGTCTTTCGACGTGCTGCAAGCCAGAACAGAAATCCTGTTCCAATTAAAACACAGCTGCCTAGCCCGAGAATAAAGTAGAACCAGCGCAAGGCCCAGTGATGAAATTGAATGAGATGCACACCACTTAGAAAGTGTTCCGCCCGAATGATCGGATGCGGCGCTGGAGACCGAGAGAAATATTTTCCAGTCGGACTTTCGAACGAGATGACATCCCTGTCAACGGTGACCTGTCTGTCGCTTTGGCGGAAAAACGCCATCCGACTTGTTGTTGTGCCGGGATTCATCACAAGTATCGTATGAGGTTCCGCTCCGTTCCATACATTTCGAACGTAAGAGGCAGCCTTATCCAGCGAAGCAACGGAGGCACCAGGCTTTCCGGGCTTTATTGGGAGGAATGTCAGGCCGTTGACCTCGAAAAAGTAACCACGCGGGTTTGGATAAACTGCTTTCACACTTCCGGGGAAATAGGTCGTGCTCAAAATGACGAGCCCGGAGAATGTGAGAATGATATGAAAGGGCAGGCCAAGCACACCAGCCATGTTGTGCAAATCCAATAACATTCGGCGTGGTTTTTTTGTAGGCCTGAAGGTGAAGAACTCCGCAAACAGCTTGCGGTGGATGATAACACCCGTGATGCACAGGGCCAACATGGCCATGGACGCTAATCCGACCAACCATTCCCCAAGATTCATCAATCCGATTTCAAGTGTGTAATGGAATGGGAAAATGAAGCCTGTCGCTCCAAGCGTTCCGCTATTTGGCAGCTCTTTGCCCGTGACCGGATTAAATTCACGCGTGATGAATTTCTGGCGGGTGCGGTAGTGGACATGAACGACGGCCTGACGGTCATCAGGCATGGTCACGTTCCAGAAGGCAGCTTTCGCAGCAATCGCATCGTTCAATGAAGGCCTGAACGTTTCAAGTGGTAAAGGGCTGCTCGCGGTAGGCAGTCGCGTGGCCGGCTCCATCCAGGAATCTATCTCGCTATCGAACACTGAAAGCGTGCCCATCCAGAAGACTGCAAACAGGATGCTTCCCAGAACGACCCCCGCCCAAGTATGTAGCCAGCCCATGGAACGTCTAAAATCCTGCTCCATGTTAGTGTCCGTGACCAATGACAAAAGTCATGCAGTTCTCAGAGGCAATCGCGAGAATAAACATTGCGAGAATCCGCCACGGCTTTCGGGAAGAGAAGACCCAAAGAATCAGGCACAGATAGAGGATGAAGCCCAGCATCGTTCCCATTGCTACGGCGTTCACACGCGGCACACCTGAAGCAAACAGCACAATGCAGAATGCCGCGAGAGTCGAAGAGGTGACAACATAGGCTCCGCCAGTTGCCAGAAGAACTCTTGCGACGACGCCTAATCCGGAGCGTCTCATCAGAAGTCAGCAGCGATCGAGAAACGAACTGTGCGCGGTGCACTCAGCGACAAAAAGCGGGCGCCGCTGGAATTCCAGTAGCGAGCGTTAGTCACATTATCCACGTTCAGGAAAAACGTTATCTTTCCTTTTTTTGTAGCTGGATTTTTCATGACATAGCGGGCTCCCAAGTCGAGCCTGACCCAACTGGGGATACTTCTCCTGTAGGATGTCGAATTTTCAATGTATTCTGACCCCGTATACATGATGTCAGATGTTATCGAGAGGTCTTTGATAAATGGTAGGTCGTAATCTAACCCCATGTTAAAATTAACAGGGGAGGTGTTCGGTGCTCGCTGACCGTTGTAAGTGCCTCCCTGCGTATTTGTGAGAGTAGGGTCTAGAAGCATCACACCACCCGTAGCGCGTAGACCATGCAAAACTTCACCAGCAATATTCAATTCGAGACCGCGATTACGCTGATTCCCGTTTACGGTAAGTATATTGGTTGCTGCGTTAGAGACGGTGTTGGGTTGGGATATCTGGAAAACATCGAATGTGGCTATGAACTTCCTGAAATCCGCTTTTACGCCGACTTCATATTGCGTCGATTTGTATGGAGCGAGGATTTCACCTGCATTGGCATAAGTTGTGCCAACCGTCGTTCCCTGTTGCAGTCCTTGGATCCAGTTTCCATAGATCGAGACATTCTTCAGCGGTTTGAACACGGCGAGCACAGCCGGACTTATGGCCGTTTTGTCATAAATTCCAGAAGCTGCTCCTGTTGTGGTGCTGTAGCTCGCGCTTTGTACGCGTTGAGCTCGCAGCCCGGCTGTAACTTGAATACGATTGTGCAACGTAGAAATCGTGTCGACAAACGCCAGACTGGACAGGGTCGATGTTCCAGTCTTCGGAGAACTATAGGGAACAGAGACACTGCGGCTCAGAGGATAATAATTTTTCCCGCTGTAAATATTCAAAGCATAAGCAGGAATATCAGTGTTCGAACCAAAAATCCGACCCATCGTAAGATCAAGACGATTAGCTGAGAACGCCAGATCGTGCTTGAGGGGACCGGTATCGACTTTTCCGCGAACGCCTAAATCGGCAGTCAGATAACGACCGTTCTGTACAATCCCAACCGGGCTGGAGCCAGACCCCGCTCCCTGGGCATTGCTAACAACCACATACTGAGAATATGCGCCCCTGTATTTGTAGTCATGAACACCAACACTGCCATAGGCAGTAAAATTACGGAAAAGATCTACTTCTCCTCGAAATACCCCGAAAATGTCTTCTCCATTGAAGTAACTCCAGGGCAGCTTGTAGTTTCTTTTAACCTTTGAGACATCGGGGACCGGCACGCCTGCAGCCAGCGAGTAGTATGGAAGAACCCCATCGATGTTACGAACCTGGTAGCCAAAGTCAGTCGATAGCCGGACATGGTGTAGTCGAAGATCAACGCCCGCTCCAACCAGCGCCGTTTTCATTCCGCTATAGGGGATTGCGGTCGAGCCTGAGCGGATCATGCCGTTTACACGAATACCGAGCTGCTTTTCCTTGCCATAACGCCGTCCGATATCAGCATGTCCCCCGAACTGCGAGTTGGAGGTATAATCCGCTTCGATCTTCGTAATCGGTGTATCATGGGCCCGCTTGGGCACGACGTTGACGACACCCCCGATTGCACCTCCAGGGGACATGCCGTTCAGCAAGGCCGCAGGACCGCGCAGCACTTCAACCCGTTCGGCAAGTTCCGAGGTGATGCCGCTGAATGGCATCATCCCGTACATTCCACCATAGGAAATATCCACATTATCCAGTGTAAAGCCACGGATCTGCAGGCGCTCTACGCCAGCCGTTCCTTCCGAGAATATTCCTCTGACCGAAGGATCGTCCTTCAGTGCATCGCGGATTGTCCGGATCTGTCTCTCCTCGATGAATGCCTCTGTATAGCTTGTCATATTGAACGGCGTGTCCATCACATCCCGGTTGCCAAGCAACCCGAGCTGTCCGCCACGCGCGATCTCTCCACCCGGCAACGTTGGTGGCAGATTGCCAATCATTGCTGTGGTGGGGACTACAATGCGGTAACGCCCTCCAACCCGTACAGGGCCAAGCATAATGGGAGAGGAAACTTGCAAGATGGAAATACGTTGGCCTGAACGTGAAAACGTATAACCACTTCCAGCCAGAATACGACTGAAAGCCTCATCTGGTGTCATGGTTCCAGACACGGCGTTCCCTCTTAGCCCGTCGACCTTGTTCATGTCGTAGAACACCCGCAGCCCGGCTTTTCGGCTAAGGGTGAGCAGAGATGCGTTAAGATCACCCGCAGGAATGTTGACCGAGATCATCGACTGGCTTGTGGCGCTTGGGTAGAGTTGCTCCTGCGCATGTACGGGCATTTCAGATACCAGCAGGCCTGTAACAGTCAGGGCCGTTCCCGACATCAACCAATAAAAATTTTTACACCGTCCTGCCCAACGATGCGCCTTATGAGCACTCATTCTCTTCCCATTTCCCAAGCCCATTTATGCAACTGCGAATGAATTGCATTTTTTTCACAAAGTTAGGACGATTGAGCCTATGGGAATCAGTAAGGTTTTTTTATTTTTTTGTTTTCTTGAATTATTTTGTTTATTTACAGATATTTATATACAGAATTCTTCTGAGAGCTTCCTGGTGACAGATCTGCACGCTTGGGCCTGAAGCAGGCATCAATAGATGACTGTTACCAATGTGCCCGCAGAAATTGTTTTTACGTGCAGTTCCTGACTGATCGTTGTCAGTGCGCCCCCAATATTCTCACAGGCGAAGACGCCGCTCACTCTTAGAGTGGCTAGACTTCGTTTCGCCAAAACGATCCGGCCATGGCGGTATCGATTCAGGCGCGCGATCACGTCTGAGAGTGGCACATTATCAAAGACAAGCTGCCCGGTCCGCCATGCGGTTAACGTTGCGGTAGACACCGCGTGTGGTTCATGCAGGCCCGATCGGTCGAAATGGACGCTCTGTCCTTTCGAAACGACAACTGACCGCAAAATACCCTCATGATTCTCTTTCGCGACACGGACAGTATGTTCAGTCACGATTGTATCCACGTCCGAACCGTCACGTGCGACCATGAATTGGGTGCCCAGTGCAGTCACTGTGCCACCAGCTGCATCAACCACAAAAGGCCGGTGTTCTGTCCCACTCACAGGAGCAACGGTAAAATAGGCCTGCCCTCCGACTACGATAACTCGTCGTTCGTTTGCCGTATAGCGCAAGCTGAGGGCAGCATGGGTATCCAGCTCGGCAAGACTGCCATCATTAAACTGAACAGTACGAATTTCTCCTGTCCTCGTTGTGTAATCGGCAAACCAGCGGGCGGGCTCAAGCCAGCTCACGCCGATCCCGAGCACGAGTACGAACATCCCTGTTGCCGCGACATGTTTTGCTGTTTTCCGATGCTGGGTTCCCTTCTTGCTACCTCCTACATCAAGATCCGACCACAGGCTGGATGCTCGGCAGAATGCTGCCGCATGAAGAGGCGATACGGATCGCCATATTTCGAAAGATTGTTGTTCTTCCAGCGTCAATTGGCCACCGCCGTGGCGAATGACCCACTCCGCAGCTTCCATATTGATTCTGTCCAGCTGGTCGTCCGTATTATCTGTCATGAGATCAGCAAAGAAAAACATAAAAATTAGCGGGGAAGGCGCGACAGAAGATGCCGAAGAGCTATTGCAAGATGCTTTTGTACAGTGCTTTCAGAGACGGCTAATTTCTTCGCTACCGTGCGATAATTCAGTCCATTTACGCGATTGAGCACGAATATACGTTGAGTTATTTGAGGCAATTCATCCAGAAGCGCTGCAATCTGGCGAATTTTTTGCCTCGCCGCCACTACGTCTTCCGCATGAGGCCTGTCGTCGATCGTGAAGGCTAGATCTTCGATAAGGGTATTGGATGTCTTACGTCGGCGGACAGACCTGACATGGTCGATTACCAGATTGCGAAGTGTACTATAGAGGAATGCCCGGCATGAATCGGCCGGAAGGGCGTCCCCATGCTCCATGAAGCGAATGAAGGTTTCCTGCACAAAATCGGCAGCAAGATCGCGGTCATTCAATTGCCGTCCAACATACTCAGCCAACTCTCGTCTATGGCCCAAAAACAGGCGGCTTATTCGTGTTCTGTCCACTTTCTGACGTGATCCAACTCCGTGTAAGGGTGAATCAATTATAGCAAATGAGAATAACTCGCAACAAATATATGATTTAACGAGACCTGAAATCACAAACCAGGTCATCAACGAACTCATCTCCGATCGCGCCACCTGCCGTGCACGGCGGCGCACTGACCTCTGGCGGCGATGTCACGTTAAATGGGGTGTTCTAGACTCAGGACCTATTGATTTGATTGTAGAAATCTGATTCAGGCCCTGCGAGGAGACTGGAAATTAGCGACCTGTTTTGGCTGACAGATGAACAGATGGATCGTCTGCGGCCCTTTTCCCAAAGAGCCACGGTAGACCCCGTGTTGATGACCGTCGCGTGTTGAGCGGGATCATTTTCGTGAACCGCAATGGGTTGCGCTGACGTGATGCGCCCCGGGAATACGGCCCCCACAAGACGCTGTATAACCGTTGGAAGCGTTGGGACGACATGGATATTTTCATGCGGATGATGGACGGCTTATCTGCTGCAAAGGCCGAGCCCAAGACCCTTATGATTGATGCGACGTATCTCAAGGCGCACCGCACGGCTTCGAGCCTGCGGCTAAAAAAAGGGCTCCAGGCCGCCTGATCGGTCGCACCAAAGGCGGTATGAATACCAAGCTGGAGGGATCGAAGAACCGTCAATTGATGTGCGTGGTCCGTGATTTCTGGCTTTTGGCGATTTGATTGACGGTTTCTGCGATGGCATCCGGTCTGCGTTTTGAGCAGATTGGGGGCTGTTACCCGCTTGATAGCTACGCTGCGGTGCTGATCCGCTGCAGAAAGAGGAAGCGGCGCATGTTGTAGACGATATTGGCCAGCCCGATCCTCATGGTGGCCCGGGTGATACCGACAGTTCGGACGAACAGTCCCGTCTGCGATTTCTGATCGGCCAAGACATGCTCGACGCGGGATCAGATCACGGACTTTCCTGCATTGAACCGCTGGATATGGAGTGGCATGGGTTTGAGATGCGGCTTTTTGCGATGAACCTTTGAGACAAAGCCCTGCTTTTCCATGAAGTCTTCATTGGCTTTGGAGCCGCGACCAGCGTGGCATCCAGGATCTGGCCGGACATCGGCAGATAACCGGCGTCCCGCAGGGTCGCATCAAAGCGCTCAAACAGTCTTTCAATGGCCTCCGCCTGTGTCAGGCGTTCACGGAACAACCAGACTGTTTTGGCATCAGGAACCCGATCTGAAAGTCCCAGACCAAGGAAACACAT
Organism: Gluconobacter sphaericus; assembly: GCF_016757795.1. GTDB lineage: Bacteria > Pseudomonadota > Alphaproteobacteria > Acetobacterales > Acetobacteraceae > Gluconobacter > Gluconobacter sphaericus. The sequence goes on from NZ_CP068419.1 coordinate 2,653,724, forward strand.
GAACGACAGGCGGTCGTTGATGAGATACTCTGTCCGCTCATCAGACAAATTGTTGAGCGTCTGGATCACCAGGATCTTGAACATCAGCACCGGATCAAACGGCGGTCGCCCGCCTTTGCTTCCGTCAGAATACGCCAGAGCCTTCTCCAGCTCAGGGCGGAAGGCCTCAAAATCCACAGTCCGGGAAAACGCTTCGAGCTGATCACCAAGCCCGCTCTACCGGGCAAGCCGCTCTTCAACGTCAAAGAAACCAGACTGCTTCATAGCGCCATTCCCTCAGTCAGAACCAGACGAATGGAATCACAGAGAACAAGTTAGCGCCAAGAGGGTTTTCGAACCCTCCACCTGTGATATGAGCGCCACCCTCAAGAACGGACGAAAAGACTAATCCTCTCGCTCTGCAGAATCAGAAGTTAGCCAATAACGTTACCTTAAAGCTGCGACCCGGCTGAGTGTAGTACGCTTTCGGGACTGTAATGTTGTCGGGGATATCCAAAGCGCTATAATATTTTTTGTCAAATATATTATACATACCCACCTGAAGTCGCATATTGTGATAGAACCTTGGGGAGTACCAGCCCGTAAAGTCGAATATTGCATAACCGGGTGTCTTGTTAACGTTTGATGACATGTCCTGAACCTTGTTACGGGCTGCGGCAAAGGTTGTAGAAAGGTTCGTTCCCCAACGATCTGTGACGTAACCAAAACCGACGATCCCGCGGAACGGAGCAACGGAGTTGAGGTGGACATGTTCCTGCCTGTCCTGTCCATCTGAATAGGCGAGGGAAGTCCAGACTTGCCAGTGATCGGCGAAAGTCCAGTTTGCACGGGCTTCGACACCGTAAATACGAACACTCTGGCGATTGATGTATTTGTAGACGCCATAGGGGAAGTTTCCAAGTATACCAGCTTCTTCTTCTGTTCCTGTCACGCTATCGATGAAGTTGTGGTAATAATTATCGTAAAAAGAAATGCTCGCACCCTTTTTGGAATTTCCATAACGTGCGCCGATTTCCCAGCCTCTGCTGGTTTCGGGCTTCAGGTTCTGGTTTCCAATGGACGCATATGTTCCGGTTCCACCATATGTAAGATACATTTCATTGGCCGAAGGGGCACGGAATGCCTCGGCATATTGCGCATAGACTGTGAAATCCTTCAGAAGACGCGCCTCGACGAGGATCTTCGGGGAATAATGTGATCCACTTGCTCCACGCGGTGTGCCGCTGTAGATCGCATTGGCAACATAGCTCGGGGTATATTTCGGGCTGCGTTTATACCAGTCGAACCGGAAGCCCGGCGTGATATGCAGCCATTCGTGCTCACCATAGCCGATGCGATCCTGAACGATGGCACCAAGATCTGTTCCGTGTACATCAGGCATGTCGGACTGATTGTTATGCAGGAAATAGCAGGTATAAGTCGTAGCCGTGCAGTTGTCCTTGCCTGCGGCGTATTCGCTTGAATCAGTCAGATAGGCTTCGCCTCCCAGCGTAATCGCGTGATGTAGGGGACCGGTGAAGACGTTGGATGTGATGGAGCCAACAGCACCATAGGACTGGGTGGAGAGGATATCATTACGGTCATACTCACCGATCGGAGCTGTCAGACGATTGGCGGCCGTATCGTTGATCGTGTCTACGTTCTGCCAGTAGGCGGTCAGATGCGCCTCGCTAATGAAGGCTACGGGATTAGCGGCCTTGTAGTCGTATCCTGCGGAGACCCGGGAACGTTTTGTCTCTTCCAGCGTGTGATAGCGGCTGTAGGTACTATTAATGCTGGAAAGGGTGTTTTCATTATAGTTGCGGTCGAAAACCTCCCCGGTCAACGTCACGCGATGACCGCCTGCAAAGTAATGATGGATTTTTCCAAGGAAATTGCCTTGCGTATAGGATGCAGGATCCTTTTTGGAACGTGTCGTCCCTGTTCCGCCGATATCACCGTGGTTGCCCGTTTCGCTGCCATTCTGATAGCCGCCCTGGACGAGAATCATGGTGTTGCCGTAACGCGCGGCCAGAGCCTGGTTGAGGTAGGCACTTTCGCTTGAGCCGTCATAAGTGGCTTTCGACAATCCGCCGAATGTCCGGTTTTCTTTCAGAATGTCTTCGGGGTTCAGGGTACGCAGAGCAAGAACACCGCCTAGGGCGCCCGTCCCAAAGAAGCTGGAATTAGCGTTCTTGATGACATCGATACCGCCGAGGGCGTTGAAATCATAGGCCGAAACGCCGCCATCCAGGCCACGGGCACCGTTATCGGTCCAGGTCGTTCGGATACCATCGATGGTGGTGAGAATGCGGTTCTGGTCGAGGCCGCGCATATTGATGCTGAAATTGTTGGAATTGAAATTGACGGCCGCATCTACGCGTCGACTGTAGTCCGAAATATTGTCGATCATGCGGGTTTGAAGGGTTTTAAGTGTCGTCGTCTGGGTGAAGACGCGTGCCTTTCCGACATTACTGTAGTCGGCATCGGGATCGATTTTCATGGACTCAAGGAGATCTCCCTTTCCGGTCTGCCCATGTACGCGGACAGGGGCCAGAGCGATGGGAGCGTTCTGCAGGGCAGACGACGTTCGGGACGTGACAGCCACAGGTTTCTTTTCTTGTGTGTCGGGGAGCACAGTCTGGGGTGTCATATCCTGTGCATATAAACGTCCGAGGCCTCCAGAGCCTATCAGGACAAGAGCAGAGGTGAGGAGAAGCTGACGTCGGCAGGAAATTTTGCGCTGGCGAGAAGGCATGTGAGTACGTCCTTGTTGAGAATCTGTCGCAACAAAATGCGAAAGCAAAACTCCTGTCAATAAGATGCGATTGATTCTTATTTTCATTTATGGCAGCACTGTCATATCGGATGGGACCATTCCTCTGTATCCGCCGAAAAATTGTGGAATTCCGGACGCGAAGAGAGCCAGATGTTCGTTGTTGTGAACCGTTTCAAAGTGCGGCTGGACCGTGAAGCCGACTTCCGGCGCCGCTGGTTAGATCGGGAGGTGCTTCTCAACACTGTCCCGGGCTTCCTCATGATCCAGTTCCTGAAAGGCGAGGCTGATTTCGACCATGTAGCTTACGCATCACATGCGTCCTGGACGTCGCGCGAGGCCTTCGAGGTATGGCGTGGATCGGACCTGTTCCAGACCGCGCATAAGGACGCTGGCAAGGGCGAACCCCTGACGATAGGGCGACGGGAGTGCAGTGCCTATGAGGTGCTCCGGACGGTCGAAGGGATGGAGCAGGCCGCGTGATGAAGCAGGATTCTGCTCTTTCCCGTCGATGGCTGGGGCTGTCCCTGATCGCCATGAGCGTGACAGCAGGTCTCCTGCCCAAAACAGGAGAGGCAGCCTCTGTGCGGACGATAACGGACTGCCGCGGTCGTCGTGTTGTGATCCCGGCGGCACAGCGCATTGCCTGCATCGGCGGTACTATTACGGAAACGCTTTATGCGTTTGGGCGCTCGCGGAACATCATTGGCGTTGATCTGACGTCTACATGGCCAGAGCAGGCACAGCGGGAAAAGAAAAATCTGGGCTATATGCGGGCGATTTCCGCTGAAGGTGTTCTGTCTCTCAGGCCGGATCTGATCCTGGCCATGAATGATTCCGGCCCTGCCGCTGCGATGGATCAGCTTGCAGCTTCGGGTGTTCCGGTTGTGTTCGTGGATGCAACGCATTCGCCGGAAGCGATTGAGGGACGCACCCGTTTTCTGGCCGAAATCGTTGGAGCAGAAGCTGCAGGGGAGCATCTTTGCACCACGATTTCGGACCAGTTCCAAAAGCTGGCCTTATGGCGTGACGCCCATCCACAGAGGCGGCGCGTACTGTTCGTGATGCGCATGACAAACAACCGCCCCATGGCCGCAGGGGCGGGAACGGCTGCAGATGCTGTAATCGGTCTTGCCGGTGCGATCAATGCCGGAGCAGCCATGCAGGGCTATAAGATCGTAGATCAGGAAAACCTTGTCGCACTCTGCCCGGATGTAATCCTGACGATGCAACAGAGTGGGGATGCGATCCGGGATGAGCTTCTGGCTGATCCGGGGTTCCAGTTAACGCCTGCAGGTAAGAAGCGGGCGATCATTGCCATGGAGGGGGAGCGTCTACTTGGATTTGGGCCCCGCACGCCACAGGCTGCGCTTGATCTGGCGCGCCTGATTGAAACGGCGGGTCATCCCGTATGATATCATCCCGGCGTCAGGCCCTGATCTTTTTGGTCGCTCTCATGCCATTGCTGCTGCTGGCCATAATCACGGCCCTGAATATCGGAGCCACCGGCGTGCATCTGTCGGCTCTGTGGCATGGAGTGACGGATCCTGACATCCGGGCAGACCGGATCGTGCTGCTTCGCATCCGCGGGCCACGGGTGGTGATGTCGGGCCTGACCGGGGCAGCGCTGGCAGTTGCCGGAGCGATCATGCAGGGGCTTTTCCGTAATCCCCTGGCCGATCCGGGGCTGATTGGCGTGTCATCCGGGGCGGCACTGGCGACGGCCTGCATGATCGTGCTGGGGGAGGCATGGCTTACTTCAGGTTCATGGGGTGTCTGGGCCATTCCTGCTGCGGGGATGTGTGGCAGCTTTGCCGCGGCCTATCTGCTGTATCTGTTTGCGACGCGCGGTGGCGTGACCTCCGTAAGTACCATCCTTCTGGCGGGCGTGGCGCTCGGGGCATTCTCCGGTGCGTTGACGGGCATTCTCATTTTCCGGGCCAACGATACTGCCCTGCGTGACCTGACATTCTGGACCATGGGCAGCTTCGCCGGCGTGACATGGTCCCGCATCGGGCTGTTATGTCCGTTCCTGTGCGTTGCGGCTGCGGTGACGACACGCCTGGCCACGCCGCTCAATGCCCTGCTACTGGGCGAGAGCGATGCCCGCCTGATCGGGTATCCGGTCGAGCGGATCAAGCGTCTGGCCATGGTGGCAGTGGCCTGCGCTGTCGGTCCAACCGTATCCTTCGTGGGAGCGATCGGGTTCGTGGGCGTCATCGTGCCACATCTTGTCAGGCTGGTGACGGGCCCGGATCATCGCCTCGTTTTGCCTGGAAGTGCGCTTTTAGGGGCAAGCCTCATGATCGTGGCCGATACGCTGGCGCGCGTGATTGCCACCCCTTCAGACGTTCCTGTGGGGATCGTGACAGCGGTTCTGGGAACGCCGGTCTTCGTCTGGCTTCTGTCTGGCTCCCACAGACGCGAGGTGGTCTCATGAGCCTTTCTCTTCAGGATGTCGTCTGGCACGCGGGTGGTAAAACGATCCTGCACGGGACGTCGCTTCGCTTTGAAGCGGGGCAGGTTACGGCCATTGTCGGGCCTAACGGGGCGGGAAAAAGCACGCTGCTCCGGATTGCCAGCGGATTACTGTCGCCGACCAGTGGAACGGTGACGTTGCAGGGTACGGAGTTGAACCACCTTGCTCCGGAACGCCTCGCTGCGATGCGGTCCATGCTGACACAGGAGACAGTTCTGCGGGCACGTTTCACATTGCGGGATCTCGTTGTGATGGGGGCGCGTGTCTCGGCGCCACGTCTGACCGGTCAGGAGCGCACAGTGTTGGCGGAAGACCTTCTCGGTCGTATCGGGCTGAAGCACTTTGCGGATCGCGATGTCATGGATCTTTCCGGTGGCGAGCGCCAGCGCGCCCATCTGGCCCGGGTCCTAATGCAGCTTGAGGCCGCGGTGTCGAACAAGGGGGGTGCACCGGGATTTCTGCTGCTTGACGAGCCAATTTCTGCGCAAGATCCGGCCCGTCAGCATCTGGTCCTTGATCTTGCCCGCGCGCATGCCGGGAAGGGAGGCGGGGTCGTGCTGGTCCTGCATGACCTCAACTGGGCCGTGGCCTGTGCCGACAGGATCGTAGTCGTGCAGCAGGGCACCATTCATGCGCAGGGACCACCACAGGACGTTTTGACAGACACTCTGGCCCGGACGGTGTTCGGGCTGGAAGAGGGGCGCGTCCAAATCCATGAACGAACGGGCAAGCCCTACATCTTGCCGCACGATATTATTTTCAACTGATGAAAGAGAAGACAGATGCACCAGTATATTGCGATGAACCGTTTCCGGGTGTCACAGGAGAACGCGGAATCCTTTGAAAAACGCTGGCTGGAGCGGGAAATCCTCCTGAAGACGGTGCCCGGGTTCGTCAGTTTCCAGTTCCTGAAAGGCCCGACGCAGGATGGTCTGACGCTTTATGCATCACACACAGTCTGGGACTCCCATGATGCCTTCGTAGGATGGACCCAGTCCGAACAGTTTCGGCAGGCACATACAGGCGCTGGGCAGGGACGAACGCTGATGGTGGGATCCCCTGTTTTTGAAGGCTTTATGGTCCTTCAGAACGTCCCGGCCTGAAAGGCCGCATTCCCACTTAGATTCTTCAAAAAAATGAACGCGGAATATCCGCCAATGTTCTATGACGCATCATTCTGATGTCTTGATGCAGACGAAACATAGGGCAGGATCATTTTGCGGGATCTCTTTTGAAGAAGCATGAACGGGGTCATCGCACTATGAAGCGGACGGCCGATCTGCCGGACCGTCCGCCGCCGGTTGTGGGGTTTACAGACCGTTATCTGGGCGGTTTCGTCGACGAGTATCACACGCATGACCGCTCCCAGCTCTCGCTATTCCTGGGCGGAACAGTGACCATCAGTACGCTGGGACGCAGTTTCATACTTGGGCCAGGGCAGGGGATGTGGATCCCTGCCAACACGCTTCATCAGGCAATCTGCCGGACCGACCTGATATTTCAGGTCATTTACGTTGATCCGAAACTGCCGGAGGCCGAAGACCTTCCGTGCAAAATGTTCGATGCCTCATCCCTTATGCGGGGGCTCGTGGATGAGATTATCGCGATGCGATACGAGTTCTCCATGGATGAGCGCATGACGTCCATTGCGCAGCTTCTTGTCGGTGAAATCAGGCGTGCGCCTCCGATTGCGGATCGCTTGCTGTTTCCTTCCGATCCACGCCTGCTTCGCGTGTGTGAAGCGATTGCCGCCCAGCCCGGAGACTGCCACGACATCGACCACTGGGCGCGGGAAGCAGGCATGGCTCGGCGGACCTTTACCCGACTTTTCCAGCAGGAAATGGGCATGGGGTTTGCCGCCTGGCGCCGACGTGTCCGGGTGGTTGAGGCAGCTTCCCGCATTGCCGCAGGGCAGTCGATTTCTGAAGTCGCATTCGAGCTCGGTTACGAGAACGCCAGCAGCTTCAGCACGATGTTCCATCGGACCTTTGGCGTCTCACCCCGCATGGTGCGCTCAGGTACGCTGACACCATCGCTGTAACCGGCAGTTTTTTCTCAGCCTCAATCCCCCATCCAGACGACAACACGGCGACTTCCGTTCTCGGCGATCAGGCAGACTTTGTTCGCGTTCGGGCCAATGCTCGTCGCGTCGGTTGATGAGCCCTGCGAATGTGCTTAGGAGCGCAACTAAGAGTCATTCTCAATAAAAAGGCGGACCGCCGACCCTCTGGGTGCAGAAGCCGGTAACGACACATGGGTGGGGTATGCAGCGTAACAGGATCATCTACACGGCGCTTTTATCGATCGTTCTGAGCGATACAGCGTTTTCTGCCGATCAGGACAGAAAAGCTGACACGGACCGGAACGCTAGAAAAACAGCAATTGGTCACGTCGCACACAAATCCGTGGAAACACATGCAAAAGACGCCGAACGGATCAGAGTTCGCGGGCATCTGGCTTCGACCGTTGCGTCCTCCGCAACCAAGTCGAACACGCCTCTGATCGAGACGGCCCAGTCGGTAACGGTAATTACCCGTGACGAAATGGATGCTCGCGGTGTGCTGACCCTCAATCAGGCTGTTCGGTATGCCGCGGGCGTAACTGCAGACACACGCGGCGGAGAAGGGACGCGCTACGATCTTTTCGATCTGCGTGGCTTCACAGTTCCGACTTTTCTGGATGGTCTGAAATTTCAGGACAGTCCAACAGGTTTCGCAGTGGCACAGACTGACACGTTCCGCCTGGATCGCGTCGAGCTTCTGAAGGGGCCGGCATCCGCGCTTTACGGCCAGTCCAGCCCTGGTGGCCTTACGGCCATGTCCAGCAAGCTGCCAACAGACCAGCGGTTCTATGGTGGCGTAAATGCGACGGGCGGTATGTTCGATCTCTATCGTGTCGATGCGGATGTAGGGGGCTTTGCGACGGATGATGGAATGGTTCGTTATCGTGTATACGGCACCATCAATGGGCAGCACACGCAGTTGAGTAGAACCGGAAGTCGGCGTTTCAGCATTAGTCCGTCCTTCACGTTCGGCGGGGACGGTCCGACAACCCTGACACTGCTCGGGAACTACCAGTATGATCCGGAGAACGGTTCCTATGGTGGGGTCCCGCTCATCGGCTCTCTCAAGCGTGCGTCCTACGGCTATCTGCCACGCAATTTTTATGATGGCGATGTCTCCGCGGAAAAATTCAACCGCAAGCAGGGAGCTATTACCTATATCCTGAACCACCGCTTCAACGACGACTGGAGCTTCAGCACGCGTGGCCGTTATGACGACATCCGAACGGTGTACCGGAGTGTCTATGACAACGGGTATTACGACAGCGATGACGGCACCAGCGGCCAGATGCTCTCGCGTTCCGCCTATGGCACGCAGGAACATACCTATAATCTGGCATTTGACAGCCAATTCAAGGGAAAGGTCCGCACGGGGCCGCTGCGTCACGCGCTGATGTTTGGTTTTGATTACATGCAGCAGAAGGCGGACGATACGGAAGCCTATGGCGATGCGCCGGATCTGGATGTGCTGCATCCCGACTATCACATGGCCATTCCCGACCTGACACCCTATCTGCGTTACGTCACAAAATCCCATCAGATCGGCGCTTATGGACAGGACGAGATCCGCTGGAAGCGACTGTTTCTGACAGGCAGCATCCGCAATGACTGGTATCGTTCTAATCAGACCGAATATTTCGAGCAGTCCAATGACCGGCAAACGGCAAGTCAGGTGACCTGGCGCGCTTCAGGACTGTATCATTTCGATTTCGGTCTCTCACCCTATATCAGCTACTCAACATCCTTTCAGCCGCAATCGGGCACGGTCTCCAATGATGGTGGTGCAACGCTGCGACAGGCCCATCCGTCCATTGGTAAGCAGCTTGAAGGCGGTCTGAAATACCAGATCCCAGGGACGTCAGTCCTTTTTACAGCAGCGGGTTTTCATATCGAGCAGAGCAACGTCCTCGTTTCCGTTGCCAATACGGGATACAGCCTGCAAAGCGGCCTGGTTCATTCGGATGGCTTCGAGTTTGAGGCACATGCCCAGCCGTTCCACAATTTGATGGTCACGGCAGCGGTCAGCTTCCAGAAGGTCAAGGATGACTCCACCGGTAAGCCGCTGATCCAGTCCGGCAAGGGAAATGCGTCCCTGTTCGCCTTTTACACAATGCCGTCCGGGCTATTCAAAGGGTTCGGTTTTGGCGGCGGTATGCGGTATTCCAATAAGACCTATGGTGGCGAAGCGACCTATGGCAGCGTCTGGCTCCCGCAATATGCCCTGTTTGATGCCTCAATCGCTTATGACCTGAACAACATGTCTCATTCCCTGCATGGCTGGAAGGTTTCTGCCAGTGTCAGGAACCTGTTTGACAGGAACTATATTGCAAACTGCTTCGCCTATGGTGCAGACGGGCAGTACTGTTACTACGGAGAGCGCCGGAACGCTCAGGCCAGCATAGGATACAGCTGGTAATCTTCATGACTTCCTGAAGGAATGCGGGAACAGGCCCTGCGGTTCATGTGTGAGCCGCACGGTCATATCACTGTCTGATCACGAAGCACTGTTTCATTCATGAATGAAATTCATACTCAAATGAAATAAAATCATTTTTATTCAACAAACCTCTCAGGCATAAGATTTTGCATCGCTCTGAAACGCAAACTGAAGAAACATTCCTGAATAAAAAAGGGAATAATTGGGGATCTTCAGTAATTTAGGCAGTATCTATCATGTCGGTTGAATTTACATTCAATATCAAAAAAATCCCATTCAATGAAGATTACACACCCTCAGACAGCACGCGCCTGACGACCAATTTTGCCAATCTTGCACGTGGGGAACACCGGCAGGGAAACCTGCAGAACGTTCTGCGCATGATTGATAACCGTTTCAATTCTCTGGCACATTGGGACAACCCCAACGGAGACCGTTATTCCGTGGGGGTTGATATCATTTCTGCTGAAATGACTATCAAATCCGAGGGAGAAAATGAGAGCTTTCCTCTGATAGAGGTACTGAACACCTCTATCTTTGACAGAAAAGACGACAAACGCATCCCGGGAATTGTCGGGAATAATTTTTCATCCTACGTCCGCGACTATGATTTTAGTGTCCTGCTGTTAAATCACAATAAAGATCTGTCAGAATTCAGAACGCCTGAGCGTTTCGGTGATCTACATGGTAACCTGTTCAAGCACTTTATTAATTCAGAGTGCTACAAGGCTCATTTCAAAAAGATGCCCGTAATTTGCCTGAGCGTTTCAAGCAACAGGACTTATTACAGAACCAGAAATCATCATCCGGTGCTGGGCGTCGAATACGAGCAGCGGGAATTTTCGCTGACAGACCAGTACTTCGGGAAAATGGGTATGAAGGTCAGGTATTTCATGCCTGAGAATGCGTCCGCGCCTCTGGCCTTCTATTTCTTCGGCGATCTGCTCTCCGATTATTCCAATATGGAACTCATCAGCACCATCAGCACGATGGAATCTTTTCAGAAGATCTACCGTCCTGAAATCTACAATTCGAATTCTCCGGCGGCCGACTGCTATCAGCCGAGCCTGAAGCATCAGGATCATTCGGTAACCCGGATTATCTACGACCGCGAGGAGCGCAGCCAGCTGGCGATCGCGCAGGGCAAGTTTACGGAAGAGAGCTTTATCAAGCCGTATCAGGACGTTCTTGAGCAGTGGTCTGCCCAGTACGCCGTTTGAACACCCCAGAATACAAGGTTATCTGTCATGAAAACATTGCTTCCCACCTCAACGGCCGGCAGCCTGCCCAAACCATCCTGGCTGGCAAAGCCTGAAACACTATGGTCCCCTTGGAAATTACAGGGCGAGGAACTGATCGAAGGCAAACAGGATGCGTTGCGTCTGACGCTGGACGGCCAGGATCGTGCCGGTATTGATATCGTCAGCGATGGCGAACAGACACGTCAGCACTTCGTCACGACATTCATTGAACATCTTAGCGGCGTTGACTTCGAGAACCGTCAGACGGTTAAGATCCGCAATCGTTACGATGCGAGTGTGCCGTCAGTCGTGGGTGCCGTGACCCGTGAAAAGCCCGTCTTTGTTGAAGATGCGAAGTATCTGCGGGCACTGACGAAAAAACCGATTAAATGGGCGCTCCCGGGCCCCATGACGATGATTGATACGCTCTACGATGGTCATTACAAAAGCCGTGAAAAGCTGGCCTGGGAATTCGCAAAGATCCTCAATCAGGAAGCCAGGGAACTGGAGGCTGCCGGCGTCGATATCATCCAGTTTGATGAGCCGGCCTTTAACGTCTTTTTTGATGAGGTCAATGACTGGGGTATTGCCACTTTGGAGAAAGCCGTTGAAGGGCTGAAATGCGAAACGGCGGTCCATATCTGTTACGGGTACGGCATTAAAGCCAATATCGACTGGAAAAATGCGCTGGGAGCAGAATGGCGACAGTATGAGGAAATCTTTCCGAAGCTGCAGAAATCCAGCATCGATCTGATCTCATTGGAATGCCAGAATTCCCGTGTTCCAATGGATCTCATTGAGCTTGTGCGCGGCAAAAAGGTGATGGTGGGTGCCATTGATGTGGCGACCAATACCATTGAAACGCCAGAAGACGTCGCCAGCACGCTCCGCAAGGCCCTGCAGTTCGTGGATGCTGACAAGCTGTATCCTTCTACCAACTGCGGCATGGCGCCTCTGTCGCGTCGTATCGCACGCGGAAAGCTGAATGCTCTGGGTGCAGGTGCAGAAATCGTGCGCAAAGAACTTTCAGCGTGATCCTAGCGCTTCCCTGGTTCAGCGGAACCAGGGAAGCGTACAGCATGGACATCCAGGTTCATCTTCCCCATCAAAGTCAGTGATCTCTGGGGCTGAGCATGTCAGGGACGACATTTCCTGTTCATTCCCGGCTTCGTCTGTCGAGGGCAGGGCACTGGTAGAAGACCCTCCAGCCTGCGTTTCATTAAACATTGTTACCCCCTCTGTGATTTTCGATTTTTCTTCTTCATGAAGCTATCTAACTGCCTGGGCGCACCCCCAAAATATGCGCAATCGCGCAGGTCAGATCAGGACGGTTCAGCGTAGAGAAATGGAATTCGTTGATTCCATGGGACTGTAGAGCGCGAACCTGTTCTGCCGCTATGACACAGGCCACGATACGACAGAGTTCCGGGTTCTTCGCCGTTCCTTCAAATAGGTGCGTAACCCAGGTCGGTACCGTAACCCCGCACAGTGCCGAGAAACGTACAATCTGGTTATAGTTTGACACTGGCATAATACCGGGAACGATCGGAGCAGTGATACCGGCCGCCAGACAGCGATCCAGAAAACGTAGATAGGTTGAAGCCTCAAAGAAATACTGGGTAATGGCCCGACTGGCGCCTGCATCGATCTTGCGCTTGAGATTGTCTAAATCGGCTTGTGGGCTCAGAGCCGTAGGATGTGTTTCAGGGTAGGCGGCAACCGAGATTTCAAAGTCAGCAATGCGACGCAGGCCAGCAACAAGATCGCTGGCATAGGCATAACCACCAGGATGCTGTGTATAGTCGGTTCCCGCGGGCGCATCGCCACGCAGAGCCACGAGATGCCTAACACCGGCCTGCCAGTAGGTGCGGGCAATATCATCGATTTCTTCGCGGGTTGCGCCAATACACGTCAGATGGGCAGCAGGGGCGAGCGTTGTCTCCTGTTTTAGGCGCAGGGCTGTCTCCTGTGTTCGCGCCTGCATCGTGCCACCCGCCCCGTAGGTCACCGAAACAAAGCGAGGAGAGAGAGGCTCTAGACGGCGGACGCACTGCCACAAACGCTGCTCCATCGCGTTTGTCCTTGAGGGAACGACTTCGAAAGAGAGAACCGGAACAGGCATGCCAGAATGACAGAATAACGGATGCTCCGCCAGTTTCCCGGAAAAAAGGTGTTTCAAATTCGCATTCATAATCAACTGCATCAGATCGGTGAGGGGGGATGACCGACGTTCAGATGATTTCAACTAGAGCTTTATAATAATGAATATAAATGATATGTTTTCATGAATATATTAATTTAATGCATACAGGCGATGAGATATGAGCGTTCTGCAACGGAATCATCTGATGATTATTCAGGAAGTTGCTCGGGAAGGCTCACTAACAGCGGCCAGCTTGAGATTGAATCTGACCCAACCCGCTCTCAGCCATGCCGTTCGCAAGATCGAGATGCAACTCGGCGTGAAGATCTGGCGGCGCGAAGGCCGGTCTCTGATCCTGACGCAGGCTGGCCAGTGGTTGTTATCTCTTGCGAACCGGCTGTTACCGCAGTTTTCTCTGGCTGAAGAGCGGTTGGAGCAGTTTGCGAATGGTGAGCGTGGTACTTTGAGGATCGGGATGGAATGTCATCCCTGCTATCAGTGGCTTCTCAACGTCGTCTCGCCCTATCTCGAGCTCTGGCCGAAAGTGGATGTCGATGTCCGGCAGAAATTTCAGTTCGGCGGTATCGGGGCGATCCTGAGCAACGAGATTGATATTCTCGTAACGCCTGACCCGCTTCACAAGCCAGGCCTGAACTTCACGCCAGTCTTTGATTATGAACTGGTTCTGGTCGTGGGAAGTGGTCATAGATTGTATGGCATCGATTGCGTCACGCCTGAGCAGCTTGCCGATGAAACTCTCATCACCTATCCCGTGCCCTCGGAACGGCTAGACATCTATACCCAGTTTCTTCAACCAGCCGGTATTGCACCTCGTCAACAAAAACAGATCGAGACGACGGATATCATGTTAGTCATGGTGGCACATGGACGGGGAGTTGCGGCACTTCCCCGATGGCTGGTGGATGAATATGCCTCACGCTTTGACCTGCATTCTGTCAGATTGGGCGAAAATGGAATTGCCAAGCAGATCTTTCTAGGGCGTCGTGAAACTGATGCTGATGTTCAGTATCTCACAAATTTCATAGAATTTGCTGCTGATCATAAATATTAGTAAATATTTTTACTGAAAAATGGATACAATATTTTTAAAATGACATATATGATTAACCCTTTTGAAAGCTTATATGTCAATTGATTTTATAGTAGCTTGTTTATCCTGATTTTTAATTTTCCGTACTACTTCCTGGAGATGGTTTTCGCTCTCCGTTTATCGCAAATATAGAGTTCTCATGAGCAAGATCAATACTTGATCGCTCTGATCCGCTTCAGGAAGAGAATCAGCGCATGTTGGAGACGATATTGGCCAGCCGATCCTCATGATAGCTCACGCAACGCCGATTATCTGGACGAACAACCTGGTTTGCGATTTCTGATCGGCAAAGACATGCTCGACGCGCGAGCGGATCACTGATTTCCCTGCATTGGACCACTGAATATGGCGGGGCATGGGCTTGAGATGCGGCTTTTTCTTGTGAACTTTCGAGACGAAACCCTCTTTGCCCATGAAGTCCTCATCGGCTTTCGAGCGATAGGCGGTGTCTGCCCAAACGGTTGAGGCTGTATTGGTTTTATCCAGAAGGCCCTCGCGCAGTCTGACACCATCACTGGCAGCAGCATCCGTTATCTTCCATTTTCGGATCAGTCGGAACTTCCGGTCGATGGAAACATGCGATTTATAGCCAAAGAATGGAATGGCGAGGTCCGTGGCCGGAAGCGTCCCGTCCTCCTGCCGCTTTACCTTCGTGAACTTCAGCGGCCAGCGGGCGTGCCTGTCCTGGTGGGACAGCTTTACCGGCTTGCCTTCCCAGCCTTAGGGGATCCGTCCTGCCCGAAGATCGGCTTTCTCTCTGTTGGTATTGTGATACTTTGGCGCTACCACCAGTGTTGCATCCAGGATTTGGCCGGACATCGGCAGATAACCGACGTTCCGCAGGGTGGTGTCAAAGCGCTCGAACAGCTTCTGGACGGCGCCAGCCTCGGCCAGACGTTCGCGAAACAGTCAGACCCTTTTGGCATCGGGCACCCGATCTGAAAGTCCCAGACCGAGGAAGCGCATAAAGCTCAGGCGGTCGTTGATCAGATATTCCGTTCGCTCGTCGGAGAGATTGTTCAGCGTCTGGATCACCAGGATCTTGAACATCAGCACCGGATCGAACGGGGGACGGCCGCCTTTGATCCTGTCTGAATAGGCCAGATCCTTCTCCAGATCAGGACGGAAGGCCTCAAAATCCACAGTTCGGGAAAATGCTTCGAGTCAATCGCCAAGCCTCCTCGATCACGCAGAGAGCTCCTAAATTCAAGGTTTTTTAATCCTCCCACCTCAACTACTCGCCTCTTCCTCATCGACATGATGAATTGTGCGAGACAGATCTCAGGCAAATTTTTGACACAGATTGCTATGATATTCCTCACACAGAACGATATAATATGCTATTTCTTGCCGAGATAAAACTAATGGCGAGATATGGACAACCTGTGAAGACCTCTAAAACTAAAACTATTCTTGTCGCTATGACATGCCTCACAGGTATTCATCATGCGGATGCAAAAGAAATTCATGGACATCGCTCTTCCCTGCATGAAGCACAAGCACATATCCCGTTACCTTTTCGCTCTCATTCAGTCATTCGCAAGCATCCTGTCGTGGCTATTTCTGCGACATCTGATGAGAGTGTCAATGTTTCCGCGCACCATTTGCGTGGTGGCGGTATGATGCGTGTGGAAACAGCCCCCTACGCAGTTCAAACAGTTACTAAACAGTATATTGAGATGAAAAGCCCAACCGGCACTGCTCTTGATTACATACAGAATCTGCCGAGCATCAGCGTATCAACTACAGATACATCAGGTATTCAGGGAGGACAAATACAAAATCGCGGATTGACAGATAGCGATATGGGTCTGCTGATTGACGGCGCACCTGCTCAGAATGCTACGTATCTAACCGAAGATATTGATTCCGAAAATCTCGACAGCGTTAGTATTTTACCCGGATCCACCCCCGTTGACGTACCAGCGACTGCTGCAGCCGGAGGTGTGATGAACGAGGTAACACATGATCCGTCGCACAAATTCGGCGGCATGACTGACTTTTCTTACGGAACTAACAACTTGTCACGCGAGTTCCTGCGCCTTGAGAGCGGAGATATCGGCAACACCGGCGTTCGTAGCTTTCTTTCTTTTTCTAATACTCATGCCCGGACTTGGGTAGGCGCAGGTATCAATAACCGGCGTCATCTTGACTTTGGCATGCGTAAAGATTGGAAAAATGGATCTTTTGCTCGTTTTTTTCTGAGCTGGAATAATGAAGATTCCGTTGTAAACAATTATCCTACGGCCTCTCAGTTTTATACCTTCAAGCATACCGGGCAAAGCTATGGGCATACTGCAGGTTTCGATGCAAAGAATAATGACTACTGGAAGAATAACCTTGACATTTGGAATGAAATTTTCCTCACAGCCCCCATGCACGCTGTTGTTAACGACAAATTAAGCTTCGACCTCAAACCGTACTATAACTGGGGACGTGGCTGGGATGGTGGACCTAATGGCACAGCCAGTGCAGGAGAGTACACTTATAAGGATGGCACAGCTGTCGCAGCCGGAACCCCTCTGACCAGTTACTATAACCAAACCCTGTCAATGAATGTCGGTGTGACTGCACAAGGCAACTATGATATCGACCGCCATAACCAATTAACGTTCGGATATTGGTATCAAAATTCTAACTCCATTGCCTATTTCCCTGTTAGTGCGACCAAAGCCAACGGTGTAAACCCGTATCCAGACAACTTAAATTATGCTGTGTACTCCGACGGCGCGCGTAATAATTACGGGAGCAACTCTGGTTCAGAAACTCACGCCCTCTTCATCCAAAATAAGGCAAAATACTTCAACGATAAGCTCCAGATTGATGCGGGCTTTAAATTCGTAATGTCGAATATCTGGACAATGTCTGCCGCCACCCACAGCAATGCCCATGGAGAGAACATCACCGCTCCCTTGCCGCATCTATCGCTTAGTTATCGCTTTAATAGCCATCATCAAATTTATATTAACGCTGAAGGTGATTTCCGTCAGCCTAGCCCATCTGCCCTATCTGTCGGCGCCTCCTCTGGAACGATGCCTAAAAATCAGTATTCAATCAAAGAAGATTTGGGTTATCGTTATAACGATAAGTACATTAACCTTGACCTTGATCTATTCAATTACAATATCACCAACCGCCTTCTTTCCACCTATTTAGGTAACGGTGAAAGTGGCGTTGTTAACGCTGGTAATCAAACCATTCGGGGGTTTGATATTATGCTAGCTGCTCAACCCTATCATGGTATCAGTCCATACGTCTCTTTCGAGTATCTAAATGCTCGAATGGACACAAATATTGCTGCCTCTGATGTATATGGAAATCTAACTTCTTTTCGTACCAAGGGAGGACAAGCTCCCATGGCTCCACATGCCATGGCAAACCTTGGACTTACTTATACTTATAAAGGATTTTTCTCCAATGCAACTCTCCACTATACAGGGCCTCAGTCTGTAACCTTGGCAGGGGATCAAAGAATTCCTGGGTATATTACTAATTCTCTTACGCTGGGATATCACTTTAAACCCTTGGGTTTTGCAAAAACTCCTACCATTCGTTTGAATTTCACCAACCTCACGGGGTCTATCGTCCGTAGCGGTGCCGAAGGTGTAGGTACCAACATCAATGCGGTTCGCCTAATGAATGGCAACCTCTCCGCGAC
This sequence comes from Gluconobacter sphaericus, assembly GCF_016757795.1. Taxonomy (GTDB): domain Bacteria; phylum Pseudomonadota; class Alphaproteobacteria; order Acetobacterales; family Acetobacteraceae; genus Gluconobacter; species Gluconobacter sphaericus. The sequence goes on from NZ_CP068419.1 coordinate 2,671,610, forward strand.
CGGTACGGGTGCACAGTTTTACCTCGTCCCGCGCTTCAGTATGACTGGTACGATTTCGACGGCTTTTTAATAGCGTCTATCATTCCGCTATCCTTCTAGCGGCAATTTTACTGTTCACATGGTTTCGGATTTAAGTCCGACCATGTGAAGAGTGCAAAATCTTTTTGGCTGCGAGAAACTGATAAGGATTAACATGAACATATACAACAATATTAATAAAATAATAGTTAAGAATTTTTGTAAAAAATCCAAAATGTCAACTTTATTGTTATTGTGTGTAATTTCAATTATTATTTTCAGAAATACATCCTATTCTAAAGAAAAAAAAGAATGCCCGAAAATAATAATTGTATCAGGCTGGGAGAACGGGGCCGATATTGGAGATGCTCCCGGAGAATATCAGTTTTGGGTTGAACGTTTACGCTTAAACAAACGCGTACCCATTTCTGGAATATCAACTCAGGTCCTCCGACGCAATAAAGACGGAGTTTATGGGATTGTATTAAAAGATGGATTGATCGATCTGAGCGCTTTAGCACTTGATAAACACTTTGATCTGCATCAGACTTACTGGATATTTACAGGAATTTCTGGCGTAAATCCCAATATAGCATCCGTAGGCAGTGTAGCATGGGCGCGCTGGGTTGTTGATGGAGATGCGCTCAGGGAAATAGATGATCGTGAGATCCCTAAAGGTTGGCCATACGGTCTTTATGCAATTGGAGCAGAAAAACCTAATACACTACCTGATAATCCAAATCATTATGGATCAATAACAGACGCTCAACAATTAACAAAAGCATATCCACTCAATCAAGGATTGGAGAGGTGGGCTTATATGATTAGTCGCAATACTGCACTACGAGACGACCCAATACTGATGGAGCGACGCGCGAAATGGAAAAAATATCCAAACGCTCAGAAGCCTCCGATGATTTTGGAGGGGGAAACATTAGGAGCTCTACGTTATTGGCATGGAGTACAGAGAAATCAATGGGCTGAAGACTGGGTTCATCTATGGACAAGAAATCAAGGGGTGTTCGTGATGACAAATGAAGAAAGCCAAACCAATCAAATAGAGATGCGATTTCTATCTCGCTTAGGTTACATTGATGCCGACCGCATTATGGTTTTGCGCTCAGGTAGCAATTTCACCATGCCTTCACCCGGTACATCTCTCATACAATCCATGGGTGATGAGGGGCCAGGACAAGTCGCTGCTTTTGACAACAATGAACGAGCGGGAGCACCTGTTGTTGCAGAACTAATCCGGCATTGGAGTCATTATCGCTCTCACATTCCGTCTGAGAGGCCCTCACGCGAATAAAAGAGCTTTCCGGGCAAAGACCGTTGGTTGATACGGTCTTGTTTTGATGTGTTGGTTACGGGGCGTGGTGATAATTTTCGCTCTTCGTTGATCAGAGATCAGGAGTTCTTTTCCGCAAGGCTTCTAAGCTCAGTACCCATTGGTTTTTGTCGACTCGATTGACGGTTCTTTGGGTCCATTTTGATATGCGTTGTGAGTAGGTCGGGGGCCGTTATCCGCTTGATAGCTACGCTGTGGTCCTGATCCGCTCTAGGCAGAGGAAGCGGCATTGGCTTTCGAGCGATAGGCGGTGTCTGCCCAAACGGTTGAGGCCGTATTGATTTTATCCAGCAGGCCTTCGCGCAGTCTGGCACCATCACTGGCAGCGGCATGTGTCGTTTTTTCCATTTTCGGATAAACTGGAATTTCCGGCCAATGGAAATATGAGATTTATAGCCAAAGAATGGAATAGCAAGATCACTTGATGGCATGGTTCCATCGTCTTGCCGCTTTCCCGCGAGATGGAGGGTCCGAAAAACTCTCTGGTTTTGGGTCTCTCTTTGTGATTCCAATTTCCCCGAGTTGATTTGGGCATGGATCATGAAGCAGTCGGGTTTCTTTGATGTTGACGAGCGGCTTGCCCGGTTGAGTGGGCTTGGTTATCAACTCAACGCTTTTTTCCAGATTGTGGATTTTGAAGTCTTCCGCCCTGATCCGGAGCAGGACTTGGTCTATTCAGATGGGAGTACAGGCAGACGCCCCCCATTTGATCCGGTGCTGATGTTCAAGATCTTGGTGCTCCAGAAACTGAACAATCTGTCCGACGCACGGACGTAGTAGATGCCAAAACAATCTGGTTGCGTCACGAGCGTCTGACACAGGCGGGGCCACTGAAAGACTGTTTGATTGTTTTGATACCACCCTATGCAGCGCCGGGTATCTACCGATGTCCGGCCAGATGCTGGATGCAACGCTGGTCGCTGCTCCAAAGCAGCGCAATACCAATGCGAAAAAATCGGATCTCAGGGCAGGACGTATCCCCGAAGGCTGGCAGGACAAGCCGGTAAAGCTGTCGCATAAGGATCGTCATGCGCGCTAGATACTGAAATTCACGAAAGCAAAACGGCAGGATGACGGGGTGATCCCCACAACGGATCTCGCCATCCCGTTCTTTGGCTATAAATCGCATGCTTACATCGACCGGAAGTTTCGGTTCATCCGGAAATGGAAGGCAACAAATGCCGCTGCCAGCGATGGCGCCAGACTACGCGCGAGCGTGTCATTATCCAGCGGGTGGCAGCCCTCGATCTGCTCAAAACGCAGATCAAAAGCGACCTAAAGAACAGTCAAACAGAACGCCAAATGCCAGAAATTACAGGCCAAGCGTATCAACCAATGGTTCTTCAATCCCTCCAGATCGATCATCTCCAGTCTCCCCGCAGAACCCGAATCAGGTTTCCATAATCAATAGGTCCTGAGCCTAAGGGGACTTCAGTTCGGAGACTGGTTCGATCCCTCGAATTTTCCTGAAGAATTTTCGGGCGGTGGCGGTGGGCGGCATCCGTCCGGTGGTGGTAGCGGTCGGCCATTGCTGTCCATAGGCGGCGGCGGTGGTCGATTACCATCCTTGTCCATTTCCGGCGGCGGCCTGTGACCGAAGCCGCCTGGAGGCGGCCCGCATCTGTGGTGTGATTTTGCGTCATCGCGCCGATCGCCTTGCTCGGTTTCGTTGTAAGACGGCGCTGCGGTGCTAAGGGTTGTATAGGTCTGGCCGTTATAAACGGTTGTGCCCTGAGCCAAGAGAGGCAAAGGCATGATACTACCAGCCAAAATGGTCAAAGCTACAATTCGAAGGCTCATAGACATCTTCCCGCGGTATGACGCCTCATTCTTGAAATGCCCCCCCTTAAATTGCCAGTAAGGAATGGCAACGGTGTGTTTCCTCGACCTACTGTCCAACCTCGCTCTGTCCTAAAATTTCGAAACAGCTCATGGTTTTGCTCCGGGTTGGAGTTAGTAAACCTCAATTCCATTATTGCCGTGAGGCCGCGCATTTTTCCTGTAGCCGATGCATAGCGTCTGGCGGCATCGGTGCCGTCATCATAGCCCGATAGTTCATGCAGGCTGCCGTTTCATGCTTCGGTAGCGTATGTGAATGACAAGCGCAGCCAGTGAGAAATACTGCATTCAGCAATGCAAGAATGAGGCGCATGACGCCCTCCTAACTTTTCCAGTGTTTTAAAAACGCGAGATCCTTGCACGCTGCCTGAGGGCGAACCGGCCTTATGACATCGGGAATGGTGGCTGACCGTTGGACGCGGTCACGCCACCATCGACGGGCATGATCAGGCCTGTAATGAATGCTGCGTCAGCGCTGGCTAAGAATGTGATGGCTGCAGCCATATCTTCTGGTTCACCGAGACGCTGTAACGGTATGCGATCTTCAACGCTTTTGACGAAGGCTTCGTCTTTAACAGCCTCTGCCGTCATGCCAGTGCGTGTGACAGCGGGGCAGATTGCGTTAACACGCACACCACTCTTGCCGTGGTCCATGGCCATCACGCGGGTCAGGTTCACCACGCCCCCCTTGGCGACATCGTAGTAGGCGGTATTCCAGTCTCCACGCATCCCAGAAACCGAGGCGGTGTTGACGATGTTGCCCTTCGTTTTGATGAGCATAGGCAAAAATGTTCGGCTGACGTTCAGAGTGCCGGTGAGGGTGGTTGCACAAACCGTACTCCAGGTTGCCAGATCGCAGTCCAGCACGGTTCCCATGGCCGTCACGCCGGCATTGTTTACCAGAATATCGAGTGATCCGAACTTCTGCTGCACGAAATGGAGAAGAGATTCAACTTGTTCTGGAGAGGAGATGTCAGTCAAAGACGGAACAGCATAATTGGGATCCAGCGCTTTCATGACGTCATCGAGTTTCGCCTTATCTCGATCAACAAGGATCACATGAGCGCCTTCATCGAGAAATCGGACCGCGGTGGCGTGGCCAATTCCTGAGGCAGCGCCCGTAACGAGAACCTTCTGACCTTTGAAACGCGATAATCCTTTGATGGACATGAATGCTTCTCCTGCAAAGTTCAGGAGAATAAAGTCTCGCCGTGCCGGATGGTTGCCACAATAGGAAAGCGGGTCGCCTCGGGGTGAGAATACCAGAGGCACAAGTCGATCACGCCCGCTTCTCCGTCTCGCCGGATGTTGTTTTGGGTTCGCAGCTCGCCGCTGCTGCAAGCGTACCTGCTCGAGTCAGTTCCTTCACATCCGGGCGCTTACGCTCCGGCTCACACGGCTGTTCCGCCATGGCGAGGATGCCCCGGAGGTTTGTGACTTCGGCGCAGATTGCTTCGGCAAACGGGAGCAGGTGGGTGTAGAGTTCACCCGGCGCAGGTCAGCGCGATCCGACGGGGTAGCTGTTGCGATCAGGCTGCCGGATCCATACGATGCGGGTTCCCTGCGTCCAGACACCGTCCGGGATGTCCGAGCAAATCTCGGCGAAGGCCGCGCAGATTTCACCGGATGGGACGGGGCGTTCGAGACCAGCGTCGCGAGCTTGACCAACCAGGTCTTGATCCCCTCGAACGGCGGCGGGTTTGCTTCGGCGATGGCGATGGCACTATGGTAGATTTTTGCGATTTCTGTCATGGTCAGCACCCCTCCAGCATCACGCCGGATTTCCCGTTGTCGGCCCTTTGCTGCGCCTTGCTCGAGAGGGTCGGAGTTCGCATCCCGTCCTCACGCCGAACCAAGTTCCGCCACGTCGCGTCCCAGCCAGCCTTGCAACCCTTGGCGCCCGGCACGCAGAGCCAGTAGTCGCGGAAAACCTCGGCCGTTCGGGCCGGATCGACCCGGTTGTCCCGGGCGAACTGGATCTGCTCGGGGGTCGGCTGCCAGTCGGCAGGGAGGCGAGAGGCCCGTTTCGGCTTTTCCGATTTCGGCTTAGGCGCGCGCTCACACTCTGAGCGAAGCGAAGAGTGTATTACCTTTCCTATTCCCTCCTCCATCGGCCCATGTGATTCGATGTTTTGTCGGTGTTCGGACACCGAATTATCATCGAGTGATGGTTGTTCATTCGGCTCTGGATGGTTGACTGAGTTCCGACTGTTCGTTGCTTGGCCTCCTACTGCTCCATGCTTCTTCTTGCTGCACGTGTGAGAGTTCGATGGCAGAGCGACGAATTGCTCCACCTCGTCGGTGATCGGATGGACAGGCTTCGGCCTCTCCGGACGCTGGAACCTTCTGAAATTGCGCACTGCGCCATAGGAGGCCTGAGTAGCCCCTAGATTTCTGGACGCCTTGGTTCCTAAAAATGAGGACAGGAGGCGTTGATGGGGAAGCCCAATTTCAGTGATGAGTTCAAGCGTGATGCGGTGGCGCAGATTACCGAGCGGGGATATCCGGTAGCGGAAGTTTCGCAGCGGCTCGGGGTCAGCACACATTCGCTGTATGCGTGGAAGCGGCAATTCGCGAAGGTGGTATCGGGCGATGCCGGCAAGGATGCCGAGATCCGGCAGTTGAAGCGCGAACTGGCCCGGGTCACCGAGGAGCGCGACATCTTAAAAAAAGCCACCGCGTATTTCGCCAGGGATGCAAAGTGAGATACGCCTTCATTGCTGAGCATCGTGATCGTTTTGGAGTTCGGGCGATGTGCCGCTGTCTGGCCGTGCAGCCCAGTGGCTACTATGCCTGGCGGAAGGAGCCGTTGAGCCGACGTGCTTGCGAGGATGCCCGACAGACCACGTTGATCCGTCAGGCCTGGAACGACAGTGGCAGGGTTTATGGCTACCGTAAGCTGCACGATGATCTGCTCGATCAGGGCGAGACCTGCTGTCCGAACCGCGTGGCACGCCTGACAAAACTGGCGGGCATCAAAGCGCAGATTGGCTACAGGCGGCGGCCAGGTAGCCATAGTGGCAGGCCCTCTCTGGTCATCGACAACGCGCTGGCCCGGCAGTTTGATGTCGAGGCACCCGACAGGGTGTGGGTCACAGACATCACCTACATCCGCACCATGGAAGGGTTTTCCTACCTTGCAGTCGTAATCGACCTCTATTCGCGTCGTGTGGTGGGCTGGTCGATGCAGAGCCGCCAGACCTCGGATGTGGTACTGCAGGCGCTCCATATGGCCATATGGCGACGAAAGCCCAAAAGCCGGGTGCTGATCCACTCCGATCAGGGCAGTCAGTTCACCAGTATGGACTGGACTGCCTTCATACGGGCTCACAATCTGGAACACTCGATGAGCCGCCGCGGCAATTGCCACGACAATGCTGTAGCGGAAAGTTTTTTCTCATCGCTCAAGCGCGAGCGCATCCGGCGTCGAACTTACAAAACGCGCCAGGAAGCACGACAGGACGTGTTTGACTACATCGAAATGTTCTATAACCCGGTGCGCAAGCAGGTCAGGAACGGGATGCTGTCACCCGTGCAGTTCGAACAACAGCAGACTTTGAATGCTCAAGGCGTCTAGAAAACTAGGGGCTACTCAAATGCCATGGGCTTGCTCTTCGTCAGACCGAGCTTATGCATAATCATGTGCGTCAAGTGCATCGCCATCAATGCCATTTTTTCAATTTGTTCGCGTTGCTCTTTTTCAGCTTTTTCTTGCCTTGATCCCCTGAAAAACAACGCATTATCAAGCTCTTTGATGTGCTGTCTTATATCTCTGAGTTTTTGTTTTTCTTTCTTGAATTGCTCTAATTCGTCAGAGAAATTCTTATATATGAATCCCCGAATTTTCTTGTCGTCTACATGCTTGAGCGTCGGATGTTTCGCATCAATGATGTCCTGAGATTTTTGCTTTTCATCCGAAAGATAATTCACCCACTCGACGAACGGGTTAAAATTCTGTTTTTGCGGTTTGAACAGATTATCAAGAATTTCATTTCTGGCTCTGATGCGTTGCTCTAAATCTTTGATATCTTGCTCGTCTTCATTGGCTTTCTTGTTCAATGAACTGATTGCCTGTTTCTGGTCGTGGGTCATATCATCAGAAACAGAAATTCTATCGGCCTCGTGATTCATAGAAGCCCCGCCAGAGCCTTGCTGGTGCTGTTCGTGGGCTTTGACCTGGTGTTGCTGTTCTTTGCTTTCAGAAGGCTTCTTTGACACTTGAGCAGGTTCGACAGGATGCAATCCTTCGCCAGTCTTATTGTGGGTGGTTGTGCCACCTACAGTAGGTCTGGCTACCTCATTTTTCGTAATTTCATGACCTGCAATGAATTGAGTGAATTCATCTTTTTTCATTCCAAGAATTCTGTCGAGTGAGCCGACAAATTTCCCATTTTCATCATTCAGAATGAGCTTCTTCTCACCTTGTGCAATAGTCCATCCTTTCTCTTGGAGAGCGGATTGAAATGACTGAAAACCATCGCAACGGGATAATATTTCTTTTGCCTCGGCTCTGATATCGAACGGCTTTCCGCCATTCCTTTTCATCGCCTGATATGCTCCATCCCTGACGAAGCTGTTAGGCAATGGGCCTTCAGTTAATGGCCTGATAGCGTCTTTGTATTCCTGCGGGACATTCTCATATACAGCGACGTTGTGGCGACCTTTGACCAACTGCAAACCGTGATCGACTTCGAACATGCGAGCGATTTTTTCCTGTCTTTGATACAGATTATCAAATCGCCTGACCTGACCAGTTTCTGAATTCACAAGCCTGATGCCAAAGTGTCCATGGCGTGGGTCTCGGGTTTTGGAATGACCTCTATATGTGTGTATGGCACTTAATACGATATCTTCATCAGGAATATCGAACTCCTGTTGAATTCGAGATATCGCATCTCTGAACTGTTCATCAGTAAGTGTCTCACGCGACGATACCTGAAAATGACGCATTGCATTTTTTCGGTTGAAATCCTGACCGTCTGCGAAGCAGTTTTCAACGTCTTGCGGATTTCCTTTTAATAATTCGATATCTTCGTTTTTGTCATTGGTGGCAAAATAATCATAGACCCCTAACGGATTAGATGATGATACCATCGGGTTGGATTTGATAATCATGATGCATCACCATTATCGAATCTTTCTTAGTACATCATTTATGTCGCGTTGAATTTCATCGACTACAGAATGCAATCCAGAGATATCGACGCTATCGCCTTGATTGCTACGTTTCGCTATCTGGTTAATATTTACTCCTATAGCATTTATCTCTTTTCGTATCTTTGAAAGTTCTTCAGATACCATAGAGCCACCAGCAATATCGTTCATGCATGCGGAGCGAATAAAAACTGAGGTTGATAATTTTCTCTCTCTTGCGTTTCGCTTAATTGTTTTTAAGTCAGTATCAGAGCATCTGAAATGAACTGAGTTGGTTTTGAATGTAGTCATGTGCCTATCCTCGTAGACACATTATAGCATGAGATTCGCAAGTGATTGATTGTATACAAAAATACTATATTTAATGGTAGCCAGACCTACTGTAGGTGGCACAACCACCCACAGTAAGACTGGCGAAGGATTGCATCCTGTCGAACCTGCTATACAATATCTTTAGGAGGTTATTGAAATGAATTTCATAAGCGACGATATTGATCTTCTGCAAAAGAGCTTTTCTCGTGCTAAGCTTGTATTTCTGGAACAGGGAATTGCAAATTGTATTCATCCTGAACATTATAAATTCGAAATATTGAAAAAAGCTGAAATATCTTTAATTCGTTTAAAACAGTTATTGAGTCAGAATGATCTATTTGACAATAGTTTTGGGTTATTGTCAGATGAAGAGAATGATTCACTTCTTAGAAATGATATATTTTATGATGATGTCATGAATGCTTATGTAAAATTTTTGCATAAATTTAAAATGATTTTTGAATTTGGATTTGACTGTGAAAAAACAGTGTGTGACCGGGCCTTGGTCAATATGAATTATAACCCTGATCAAAAATTTAAGGATGATGATTAACCCAGTCCGTGTAAGGTCCGAATAGCTCTTCAATCTCTTCGAAGTAATCTGAATCTGGAATGTCTATAGGTTCTAAATCATCAACATCAAAGATATCAATCAAATCGGGCAGGGGTGTTTCCGACCCCCCTGCACCCCCCACAGAGTAATACATTGAAGTATCTCCTGTGAGATGTCGTTTATGAGTTAAAGATATAGGGTTCGATTTTAGTGATGTGATATCTGTTATATTTTGTATATACATATCGTAAATGATATAATCAGCTTTCTTGTTGGTTGTTTTTAATTCATCTATAGTGAGTTTGTCTTTGATCTTGCTTTTTAATGACTGCCTCAGATCGTTCAAGAAAAATCTGAAACTTTCATCCTGAGGATTTCGATTTCTGATTAATAAAACTGGTTCAGTGATATTGAAGGAATAACAGTGAGGCATCATCAGACCAAAAATTTCATTATCTTTAATATCTGCTCTTCGCTGTTCTGTGCGTTTAAATCGAAGACGAGTAGGGTTTTCATCATCGTATTGAGCCTTTGAAATCTCATAATCTTCATCGTCTTCGATGAGGGAGTTGTTATCAACGACCCTACGTTTTTGAATCCTTACAAAATCTTTTGTGTCATTCTTGAATATGATGCGCTCTCTATTGTCTCGAAGACCCGCAGAAAACCGCTGAAAATCATTATATTTTTGCACAAGACGCATCCCATGCATCTCGGTTGCTAACCAGGGAAGGGACTCATTTGACATTGATGACACATCAAACGGCTTCAAGATGTAGCTGATAGCCTTCTTCGGACTCTGGACTATTCCGTCATGAATCCTGCATCTCAGCTTTTGATACATATAAGATGAGACAGCACCCCATCCGCCTTGTTTGTTGGTAATATATCGACTGGCTTCATATAGGATGTTCATATGAAGATTGATGGATTCATCCTGATTATTGATTGTTATCTCAGTCGTCCTGAGCTGGATTTTTATCCCGAAAAGCTTGCTGAGGTCTCGGAAAGTGTCTGATACCTTTCTCGACCAATAAGAGTGCGTTTGCTTCAAATCGCCAAAGAATGGAACATTTTCACACGTTATCACTGCATATCTGAGGTTTCTGGAACGTCTCAAAAAGTCGTTCTCAATCCAATAATTTAATGACCTGACCAGAGCTTTACGGTCTTGTTGCATTACTGACGGAATGAGCAAAATATGACGAAAGGCACGTTCAGCTTGCTTCTCGATTCCTGTAATCAGTCCGATTTTTGTAATGTCTTGCTCCTGCTGAAAAGCAGGAATCCCCAGATATTCTAACCTATTGGCTAGGTCTTCGGAACGAGCGCGAAGTTGTTGGAATTGCTCGGATTGTCTTACATATTTATCATGTGAAATGATGTTTCCAGAATTGGAAATGATAACATCTGAGAAATCTTTGAGATTCTTACATGGCATAATTCCCGCTACGACGAGCGAAATTATTTTCGGAAATCATTACAAAATGCATGAAAATGGTGTATAGTATAAGCATTGATGTTCTCCAATTAGCCTGAGTTCTCGTCAAAGTTATCGAGGCGTTGGAGATAGTATAGCACAAAAAGAGGAAGGGATTTGTTTTCCTTCCTCTTTTTTTATTTCGTCATCTCCATGTTATTCTCGTATTTCAGGCACTCCACAACGCTGTGCAGATTTTCAATATCAATGCCTGATGTGTAGTTCAGGGTTCCCATGGATTTATGACTTGCCTCATGACCAAGGAGGGCATCAATCCATATCTCGCGGATATCTGCTTTTACGTTTCGCAGTTTTGTAGAAACGGTATGGCGGAAACCATGGAAGGTAACAGCCAGAGGCAAGCCGATAGCGGTCTTATGTTTAGAGAATTCATTAGCGAAGGTTTGACCTCTTGAGCGCGTATCGCTTCCACGTAGTTCTGAGAATAAATATTTTTCCTGCTTCTTAATGAAATTCATAATCCCGAAGGTCATGAGCTTGGGATGTATGGGAACGGTTCGGACACCTGCGGATGTTTTAGGTTTCCATCCTGTTTCGGGATGTTCCCGTATTAAAAAGCAGGGAATGCCATTTATCTCCGTAATATCTTCGTTCCGAACGTTGGCGATTTCACCAAGTCTCATGCCCGTATAAAGGGCCATCATAACAATGGCTTGATATGTATATTTTGAGATTGCGTTCCTATTCCATGATGAATTCATCAGTGTCAGGAGTTCGTTATCTGTCCACGCCCTGCGGATAACCTTCTGTGTAGTATCAAAGTCCCATCCTTGCCATGGATTGCGAGGAACAATTTCACGCCTGACCAAATCAGCCCAAGCTGGTGAAATTTTTGAAAAGTGATTCTTCACTGTTTTGGGGGAAAGGGTATCGAGTTCTTCACTTAGAACACGGTCAATCTCTTCCTGAATCGAGAGTCCTTTTCTCCCTTTCCCATGCACGGCAGGAAGGGAAAGCAAAGCATCTCTGAAATCACCGACGACGTTCCCATTAATATCTCTGACATCCATATCTCCAAAGCAGGAGACGAACAGAGCCATACTTTTCTTGGCATTCTGAATTGTATGAGGACTGACTTTTTTCCCATCCAGATGCTTAGCCATCACCACGGAAATAGGGAGCTTAGCCTTTCTGATAGGTTTAGGAGCAGGTTCGGCTCTTTCATCCTGTACTCCTGCCATAGGAGAGGAAAGCCGGTTTTGAGCCAGTGTATTGATGGTCTCTTTAAGGTCGTTGATACGCTCCTGATTCACCCTGTCCTTAATAGATGACTGAAAGTTAATTTTTTCCATCAGGTCCATAAGTTCCTGCGTGGCCGTTTTCAGCTTGTTGAATTGGTCCAGAGATTCGGAATGGTCTTGAACACGCTGGAGTAGAATTTCTGCTCTTTCGAGTTCATGCCCTTTGCGTTCGGACTTGAGTATCAACTCGTAGGCTTCTGCCTGCTCGTTAAGGAGCTGTGCGACTTCATCAGGGGTCATATCAGGAGCCTTACGGAACAGGATGGATGTCTGTCCGTAAAGGTATGACGCTCTGGCCTTAGCTTCCAGTCTGTCCGCAGTTCGCAGGCTGAACCACAGTTCTCGCTTTCCCACAATATCACGCAATAGGGCAGGGACGACCCTGCGAAAGTGATAGTGACTGCCGACAAGCCGAAGCATCTGCTTCTCCAAAGTGGAGAAGGTTTTTGGAGAAATCCCGCTCTCTTAAAACCGAGAGAACGATTTTCCGTTGTTTTTCAATGAGTTACTGGCGGAGAGAGTGGGATTCGAACCCACGGTACGCTATTAACGTACACACGCTTTCCAAGCGTGCGCCTTAAGCCGCTCGGCCATCTCTCCTGTCGAGCGAGGCGGTGTTTACGAGAGCTTCGGCTTGAGATCAAGTGCCTTTCGGCTGTTCTGGACAAATTTTTCAATAAGTTCAGCGGATTTACAGCCAGGAGCAGCTTCTACCCCCGAAGAAACGTCAACTGCTGGCGCTTGGCTTTCCAGGATTGCACGTTGGACATTGCCGGGATTCAGGCCGCCTGCGAGAATCCAGGATGAGGGGGGTATCCATTTCTGGGTTAGGGACCAGTCAAAAATCCGCCCCAGACCACCTGGACGATGATCCTGTTCCTGCTTGGGGGCTTCGATGACATACCCTGCCATGCTTGGGTCTGTCGGCAGGTCCGAATATTTGGCAATGCCGCAAGCCTGCCAGACGGGGCGGTCGAAACGGGATTGGATTTCTATTGCCCGTTCCGGGGTGTCATAGATCTGGAGAATATCCAGTGGAATAGTCCGCAGAACCTGTCCGATAAAGTCGTCATCGGATTTCACAAACAGACCGACCCGCAGAGGCCCACCTTCCTGACCGGATGGTGCGCTCTCATGCAGGCGAAGAGCGTCATCAGCGGTTACAAACCGTGGCGAAGCATCGCAGAATACGAACCCGACCCAGTCAACCTTCAGACGCGCACAAAGCACCATTGTCTGGGTGTCACGAATTCCGCAGATCTTGACGCCGGTCATGCGCTGGCTAGTTCCTCCATGATAGCTCTGGCGGCCAGAACCGGATCTGAGGCTTTCGTGATGGGCCGTCCCACGACGATCCAGTCGGCGCCGGCTTGGGCAGCTTGTGCGGGCGTCATGATGCGCTTCTGGTCGTCGGAAGCGCTCCCAGCAGGACGAATGCCCGGCACGACCAGAACGGGATCGTCTCCCAAGGCATCGCGCAGAGGCGCAATCTCGTGCGCTGAGCAGACCAGACCGTCCGCGCCAGCGCTGACGGCCAGCTTTCCAAGTCTAAGTACCTGCTCTTGTGGCGTGGCGTTGACGCCGATATCCAGCAGGCCCTCAGCGTTCATGCTCGTCAGCACCGTGACGGCAAGCAGTTTCGGGCGCCGTGTACCTGCGGGGAAAACCCTTTCAAGAGCTTCCCGGGACCGGGCAATCATTTCGGAACCGCCGCTGGCATGGATGGTCGTCAGGGCTGGTCTGATCGGGGCGAGGGCAGACAGGCCTGATGCGACGGTATGAGGAATATCGTGCAGTTTCAGGTCCAAAAACAGTTCGTGCCCGGCCGATACGGTTTTTACCGCATCCAGTCCGCAAGCATAAGTGAATTCGAGACCGAGCTTGATGGCGTCGACGTCTTTTTTCAGGCTGTCGGCCCAGTGCTGGGCCGTGGAACGAGATGCGGTATCGAGGGCTGCGATCAGTCGTGTGCGCCTGGACATGGTGGAGATCAGACCTTTTCAGACTGGGCGGGCGTGGTGCCTGGAAGAGGGGAACCTGCTGGGTTCTGAAGACGATCGAGACGCTGGTGGAGTTCGACCAGTTGACTTTCGAGGGTCCGGACATGCTGCTCGGCGCGACGTGCGCGCGAACGCTGCTGCATGTCACCGATCAGACCAATCAGGAAACCAAACAGCAGAGCAACCACGCCGACACCTAGGACAAGGGTGCCAATGGACAGGTGCCAACCGAAGGACACCAGCCAGATGGGCTCCAGATCCGTATTGCTCAGGGCAAAAACGATCAGGACCGCAAGAAGAATAACGAGAATGAGCAATCTGAGCATGAACATGGTCCTATCGTGCTACCTGCAACACAACAAGATGTGCGGGCAAGAAGATTGATACCTGTCAGCAGTCATGATGCCCGGTGCAGACGGTATCATACGCCAGTGCTGACATCATGCCAGATGGCGATATCATCCCCAAGATATCACCAAAAGAGACTGAGGTGTCTGAAATCTTCCTGTTCTGGTGAGCGCCTCTGAAACATGCTATCTTCTGGACTGTTTTGATAGACTGAACCGGAATGATGAGGCTTGTCGGGCCGATAAGGAAAAACACTCCATACCCTCCAAGGAACCGGCCCCCGATTACGAGCGTCTGGAGCTTCAAAATGAAAGATCACCAGACTTCGCCCCGCTGGTCAAAACGTAAACATCATGACAAAGTATGGGGTGCCACATTTCCTTGCTTTTCAGTGCAATATGAAATGTAGGGAATGATGATGACCGCATGAGGATGCAAACATTATGAGTCAAACATACGCCGACACCGTGACAGGAACTTCTGCCGGCTTGGATGTCTCGGATTCCCTGCCGTCTTCCTCATCCCTCATCATCGGTTCACAGTACCTTCGGACGCTGTCGATTGACGTACAGAATACCCCGGACGTGTACAGGGAGCTACCGTCGCAGCCTCATATCGGCATGATGGTCGATGTGACAGGACGCCAGCTTGGGGATCAGCCGACATTCGAGGTCAGTCTGGTCATCCGTGCCCAGGGTTTTGAGCGCGCCCCCACACAGGACGCTCTCAATCCGAAAGTGCTGTATGAACTCAGCGTGGCGTATGCAGGCCTGTTCGGTCTGACGGGACGTATCCCGCAGGACGCAATCGAGCCCCTGTTGCTGGTTGAGGCACCGCGCTTCCTGTTCCCGGCCGCACGCAGTGTCATGCTAAACACGGTTCGTGAAGCTGGATTCCCGTCTCCTAACATCCAGCCCATTGACTTCCATGAACTCTGGCAGAGCCGACGCACACAGCAGCGTTAAACTTTGCACGATAGCTTTACCGTTCCGTGTGCTCTCCCAGAGGATCAAGCGTCAATGAAAGATCATATCCTTGTATCTCCGGCTTTCGCGGGCGACCGGCCACCTCTGTGGGCTGCGTTTGACGCTGAATGGTACCGCACACGTTATGGGCTGCGCCTGCGGGAGGAAGCCAAGGACAGCGGAGAGGCTGGCGAGCTTGATCTGAGTGACGAAGGGCTGGAGCGGCACTGGAAACGCAAAGGCGCCAGGGCAGGACTCTCTCCCAACCGTTTTTTTGATGAAGAATGGTATCTGCGCCAGAACCCGGATGTCCGCGAAGGCATCAGTCTGGGGATTTTCGACAGTGGTTTCCTTCATTACTGTGAAAGTGGCTTTCGAAGCCGCTCACCGCACTGGCTGTTTTCCGAAGAAAACTATTTCAGCTGCAATCCCGACCTGAGCCCCCACGTGCTGGCCTCACAGGGCTTCTGCAACGGATACGACCATTATCTTGCAGTCGGTGATCAGGAACATCGCAAATCGCATGTATTTTTCGATCCCGAAGTCTTTCGTGCCGCCAGCATGGCAGAACGGCAGCATTATGATTTCGCGATTGGTGATTTCGCCCAGTTCATCAGATTTTCGGTGGCCGGTCGACGGCGCAGCTCCTGGTATTTCGATCCGCAATGGTATCTTGAGCGCTATCCGGATGTTGTAGAGGCACTGGAGAACGGCAAGTTCCAAAGTCCGCTTCATCATTACCTGACCAATGGCAATCCGACAGCATACGATCCCAATCCGTGGTTCAGCGAAGCCTTTTATGCTGCGCAATATCCCGATGTCGGCAATATCGTGACCAATGGGGGCTTTCGGAACGGCTATGAGCATTTCATACGTTTCGGCATAGCCGAAAAACGACAGCCCCAGGCGGGGGTCGATCTAGCCGCCTTCCTGAGCCAAAGCGGAACACAGCGACAACTGCGCAGACCGGATATCCCCGATATTTTCACGCTCTGGGTCCAGTCCCAGGGCAACCTGATAAATGAGGCCGTTCTCGACATCCCAGCAGAGCAGTGTCAGCTTCTGGATCTTCAACGGGCGCAGACCCTCATTCCCTCGTTGATCCGCGGCCCTCTGGATTTCCGCCCGGTCACCATGCCGGACATAACGGTCA
The DNA here is from genome assembly GCF_016757795.1 of Gluconobacter sphaericus. Lineage (GTDB taxonomy): Bacteria > Pseudomonadota > Alphaproteobacteria > Acetobacterales > Acetobacteraceae > Gluconobacter > Gluconobacter sphaericus. The sequence continues at coordinate 2,688,042 of NZ_CP068419.1, forward strand.
TCCTGCCTGTTTCGAACCAGTTTCTTGAAGCCCTCGCAACGCTTGCCGCACTTCATGCGAACAGTGAACGCAATCTTCAAATCATTCTGGTGGATGCAGGCTCCACGGATGAGACGGCCCAGATCGAGAGATTTGTTCGTGGAATTCACATCGTCCGTCCTCCTTACCGAACCACGCATACCGAACAGGTCGCGCTAGGGCTTGAGCTTGCAAGGGCGGAGGTCATCCTCATGCTGGCCGCTGGCGTTCAGCCTTTCCCCGGAAGCCTGAATACTGCTCTTGAAGCCTTCGCAGACCCTGAAGTCTACGCGGTAGGCGGGCAGTCGCTGGCACTTGATGGACGGGTCCGTGAAGCCGGCAGCATCGTCTGGCGTACTGCAGCCTTTACCCCCTTTGGGCAGGGATTGCGGGCGAACGAACCTGAAATCGCCTTCCGGAGATGGGTAGACGCCTTCACCGGTGGCCTGCTGTTCTGTCGCCGCCTTCCGCTCCATGATCACAACCGGCTCAATTCCGGCTACATCGGCCCAGAAGCCGAAATGCTGGCCATCTGCCTGTCCCTGCGACAGGCCGGGGGAAAGATCCTGTATGATCCGGATGTACTCGACCGCTCGGCTTCTGAGCAGGAAATCGTGCCAGAGCTGCGCGCGCGCAATGAGACCTGGCTGAAACGCCGCTTCGCAGGACTACTCTCGAGACAGCCCTTGCCGGGAACCAGCCTCATGCGGGCCCGCTCTGCATCTGGAGCGCCAGCCATCCTGTTCCTATGTGAACGACTGCCTCATGTCATTCTGGGAACACCCTTTTTACGCCACCGCGACATGATGATGGGACTAAGCCAGCTGGGATATCAGGTGACTGTCTTTCCACTTGATGGCAGCCTTCATGACTGTGTCTCAACGGCACTGGATTTTCCGGCAAACATCGAACTGATGGACGATTGTGACCTCTCCGAGCTTGCCAATTTCCTGCGCGAGCGGGTGGGATGCTTTGATTACATCTGGATCGGCGGCATGAAAACACTCCAGCGAGCCGCACCGATCCTGCAGCAACACCCGCAATCGCTGCCCAGACTGGGAATGGTCGCAGATATTCACGCAAGCCATGCCCGTGAGACCCATAATCGCCGGCTTGTCGGAGCGATCGATGACCGGGAGCTGCTTTTTGATGATTTGGAGCAGGATATTGATCAGGTCTGGATGACACAGGCAGTGGTTGCCGGGACGGAAGCCGAAAAGGCCGATCTGGAGGTCCTTGGCCTTAGCAATGTACAGGTCCTTGGTGCACCGCCTGTGCCAACGACACTCTCGCCCGGCTTTGGCGAACGCTCGGGCATCCTGCTTGTTCTTCCAGTCTTTGCCAGCGGTGATGCAGTTCATGACGGTCTGCACTGGTTCGTCCATGAGGTCCTTTCACAGCTGGATCGCGGTCTACCACCGGACGCAACCGTTCTCCTTGCGGGCCATAAAGCCGCCGGGGTCGATCTCTCCGCGTTCGCGCGATATCGGCGACTGGAAGCCTTCCAGGAGGAAGCCGATCTTACCGCTCTCTACAGGTCACGCCGTATTCTCGTGGAGCCCACGCGCGTTTTGCCAGCCATCCCGCGGGAAGTTCTGGATGCAGCTGCGGCAGGGCTGCCTGCAGTCCTTTCCGAAACAGTTTGCACGACACTGGCATGGGAGAACGAAAAAGACTGCCTGTCTGGAGGCTTCTGCAATCCGGAGCAGTTCGCCCAGGCCGTGATCAGGCTGTATACGGACATGGATCTATGGAATACGATAAGCCATGGGGCGCAAGCCAGAATGGAAGAGGAGGCATCCCGTTCGAATTTTCATGATGACCTTCGCAAGATCCTTTCCATTGCGGCAGGCACCACGCCTCTTGCGCCCTCGACCATAACGCCTCGTGCGCACAGACTGTCCGAGACCGCTCCCGATTTCGCCCCCGCGCCGATCCGTCTCCAGCCGCGCCGACTTACAACCAACAGCGATTAAAAGACCGGCTCTCCGGTCTGATTTTGGGTGACTGACACCCCGAACATGGAACACAAGATGACTGCCAATTCCGAGACACTTGATACCGTTCTCCAGACCGTCGACACCCATCTGGACACTTCGGTCTCACGCCTGTTCGAGATTCTCCGCATTCCGAGTATTTCCACGCAGCCCACACACGCCGCCGATTGCCGGAAAGCTGCGGATTGGATGCGGAAGGAGCTTGAACAGCTGGGGATGAAAGCAGAAATCCGCGACGTTCACTGGGCGGCTCCAGGGCACCCGATGGTCGTGGGTCATGATCAGGCTGGCGGCAGCAGCGATGGTCGACCCCATGTCCTGTTCTATGGTCATTACGATGTGCAGCCGACAGATCCGGAAGCCCTCTGGAATGCACCGCCCTTCGATCCACGGCTGATCGAGGACGCTTCAGGACGTAAGGTCATCGTTGCCCGCGGAGCGAGCGACGACAAGGGGCAGGTAATGACCTTCCTTGAAGCCTGCCGCGCCTGGAAAGAAGTTACGGGGTCGCTTCCAGTCAAAGTGAGTGTTCTGCTGGAAGGCGAAGAGGAATGTGGAGGGGCAAACCTGCTCCCGTTCCTCAAGGAAAATGCTGCCGAACTCAAAGCAGATGTGGCGCTCGTCTGTGATACCGGCATGGCGGATCGCAGAACACCGGGAATCACGACCTCCCTGCGCGGCATGATGGCCGAAGAAGTAGTCATCCAGTGCGCCAGCCATGATCTGCATTCCGGTCTGTACGGCAATGCTGCCGCCAATCCGATTGCCGTTCTCTGTCAGGCTCTGGCGACACTTCGGAATGCCGAGGGTGGTGTCACACTGCCGGGTTTCTATGACGGCATCCAGGATCCATCTCCGGCCACACGGTCGCAGTGGAGCAGGCTTTTCCCTGATGACCACTCCCTGTTGGAGGAGGTTGGGCTGTCGGTCGCAGCGGGAGAGAAGGCCTATAGCGCGATCGAACAGACGTGGTGCCGCCCGAGCTGTGAAATCAACGGCATTTCCGGTGGTTATGAGGACGAGGGGTTTAAAACTGTTCTTCCCGCCAAAGCCATGGCGAAGGTCTCGTTCCGACTGGTTCCCGGTCAGGACCCTGATCGCATCCGCGAGGCCTTCCGTGCCCATATCCGCGCAGCCCTGCCTTCCGACGCCCACGTCACATTCACTGCCCATGGTGGTTCTCCAGGCTTCGAAGTTTCCCGTGACAGCTGTTTTCTGGCACCAGCCCTGAAGGCCCTGAGTGATGAATGGGGCGTGCCTGCCGCGACTGTCGGTTCGGGCGGCTCCATCCCTGTGGCCGGCGAAGTCCGCGATGCGCTGGGGCTGGATGCTCTCATGATTGGATTTGCCCAGAATGACGACCGGATCCATTCCCCGAACGAACAGTACGGGCTGGATTCCTTCCACAAGGGTATCCGTTCATGGGTGCGCGTCCTAGCGGCGCTGGCAGACGCCCGCTGACGATGAAACACCCGCTGCCGCTTGCAGTGACGCTTGGAGATCCGGCGGGGATCGGCCCACAGCTTGCAGCAGAAGCCTGGCGCAGGCTGCGACCTTCAAAGGAAGGGACCTTCTTCTGGCTCGGTGATCCACGTCTGGTTGAGCACGCTGTGCCCGTGACCTGCATCACAACGCCGGAAGAGGCGACGAGTGTTTTTCCTGACAGCATGCCTGTTCTGCCGGTTCCATGCGAAGTAGAGGTCATTCCGGGTCAGCCTGATTCCCGGAATGCCGCAGCGACAATCAACAGTATCCGTAAGGCCGTTGAGTATGCTCTTGCAGGGCGTGCCGGCGGGGTCGTGACGAACCCGATTGCCAAGCATGTTCTGGCTGCGGCCGGTTTCCCCTATCCGGGTCATACGGAATTTCTGGCGGCTCTATGTGATATGCTCGGAGAAGAGATCATGATGCTGGTCTCGCCCCAGCTCAGGGTTGTCCCGGTGACGGTTCATGTCTCGCTCCGCAGGGCTATGGAGACCCTGACAACCGAACGCATCGTACAGGTGGCGGAGATCGCCAATGCGGCGCTCCAACGTGATTTCGGGATTGTGTCTCCGCGCCTGGCAATCGCGGGGCTGAATCCTCATGCTGGTGAGCACGGCATGATGGGCAATGAAGAAATTACAATCATTCAGCCCGCAATCGACAGGCTCCGGACACAGGGGATCGACTGTCATGGGCCGATGCCGCCGGACACGATGTTCAGCGCCAAGGCCCGGCCGCATTACGATGTAGCGATCTGCATGTATCATGATCAGGCGCTCATTCCACTGAAGACGCTTGATATGGAAGAAGGCGTGAACGTGACGCTCGGGCTGCCGATTATCCGCACCTCGCCTGACCATGGGACGGCTTTTGATATCGCAGGTCCTGTGACGGATACCTGCCGGGCGGATGTGTCCAGTCTTCTGTCGGCGATCCGACTGGCTGGCGGAATGAGCGCTTATCAGGAAGGAAAAGGATCATGATCCGTCTTGGAGTGAACATTGATCACGTCGCTACGCTGCGCAATGCCAGAGGGGGCACGTTCCCCGACCCCATAGCGGCGGCCGAACTGGCCATCGCCTCGGGCGCAGACGGGATTACGGCGCATCTGCGAGAAGACCGGCGCCATATCCGCGATGCTGACATGCCCCGGCTCAAGGCGCTATCCGCGCCTTTGAACTTCGAGATGGCTGCGACGGACGAGATGGTCCGGATTGCCTGTGATCTTCGGCCGCATGCCTGCTGCCTGGTGCCTGAAAAACGCCAGGAAATCACGACCGAAGGCGGCCTGGATGTCGTGGGACAGAGTGAGGCACTCAAGCCGAAAATCGCGCGGCTGCGGGATACTGGCATCCGGGTTTCACTGTTCATCGATCCCGAGGCGCGACAGATCGAAACCGCTGCAGCTTTGGGAGCGCCCGTTGTGGAGCTTCATACCGGCGCTTACGCTCTGGGCGGTAGCCAGGAACTGGAACGTCTGCGGTCAGCGGCGGAGACGGTCGCAGCCTGTGGGCTGGAACTCCATGCCGGGCACGGACTGACTTACGACAATGTGGGCGCGATTGCGGGCCTGGCAGGGCTTGCCGAACTGAATATCGGCCATTTTCTGATCGGGCAGGCCGTTTTTGACGGGCTGGGACCGGTGGTCCGCAAAATGAAAAGCCTCATAAATTCATAAACGCAAGGAGGAGCGGGACGTCTGTCGTCCCGCTCCTCCTTTTTAAGGTTCACTTGACCGGCTGGATAACCGGCTGAGTGTCGTCGTTTGTGAACTTGGGAACGTATTTCCCGGACTGGTCCGAATAGGTTGCTGTCGCACTCTGCGCCGGCGTACGGGGCGGGTGGAAGCCAGATACAGGGCCGAAGGGGCCGCCATTCACGCGACGCATCGTGGATTCACGCTGACGGGCACAGCCACGAGTAATGATGGAGCAAATACCGTCCGTTCCGATATATTCGTCGTCATTACCTGTGTAATGCACTTCGGAAACCCGGTCATGATCCATGCGGACCAGCATGCGACAGGCCGTACCACCACCGCCAAATGCGGACTGATAGATGCTAATAGCGGATTGGACAGGAATGAATCCGGAATCCGAAGGCATCGTCGGAAGCGCCTTGCTGCCGTCATACTGCCAGATCTCTGTTGTATCGTTCAGCTTCTTTGTGGAAGCCGGAATACCAGCACAGGCCTGCAAATCGTAGCTTGTCATGCCAACCATTTCGTACTGTGCCTTATGTGCACTGCGGGAATCGAAATAGCCACACCCAGAAAGGGCTGCGGTTGCTGTCATGGCAACGAGAAGGCGTGTGTAAACCGGGCGCATCATGTCTCCTTTGCGCGTAAGGGAAGCAGACTGCAGACCCGGAACGATTCATGACGAACAGGTCACAATCAGATGTGAAGTGTCCTGTTTCTACAGCAGCATCTCTGACGGGGATAGAGGAAGCGGGTTCCTTTGTTCCGGATGATGGGTTAGAGGGCAGTTCCCTTGCATCACAGGAATGCCACCAATGGCCGATATGACCCCATCCGAGGTGACACGCCTCCAGACCACGCTCCAGCGCCTGCTGGGTTCCCCGAAGCTCACGGTCAACAAGCCCAGCCGCAAGGGCATGAGCGTTGAACTGGCCGTTGCCGGAGAAGTCATCGGAACGGTTCACCGCGATGAGGATGAAGGCGAAGTCTCCTACGCCATCCACATCACGGTTCTGGAAGAAGACCTACCGCCTGCCTGAAATCCCAAGCAGCGTTAAACCTCAGGCAGCATGAGCCGGTGCAGGCATTTCGAATCGCGTGATCTTCCAGCCCCAATGCTCGAACTTCATGTGAAGGACAAATGGTGTCTGTCCCGGCTGATCCAGACTGGCCTCGAACTTTCCTGGGCTCACGAAATGGGCATGCATGGAATGCCACATTCCAAGCCAGTCTGACATGGCGGGAGCGTGCGGCATCACCTGATGCGCTGTAGTGATCAAGGTCGCAGGTGTCAGATGCGTATCGATGGCATTAGACACAGCCTGCCCCGCAAATGAACTCCCGAATCCCGGCAGGTCATCATCGACAGGTGCGGCAGGCGCAAACTGTTCCTTGAAGCAGTGCGTCAGCGCTGACCAGTCCACATGAGGCGCCAGGCGCGATGGATTGTTGCCGTTCATGGCCCGATCGATATCCCACAGGGCGAAATAGGGCGACACCGCATAGACTGCCAGAACAGCGCCTGCACTGACACCAAGCCCCTGCCATGCACGCGGCATAACTCTGCGAAAAGTGTTTTTCATGATGACTTCTCTGCTCAGGTCCTGCGAGACACCAGGACAGGGTTGAACGACACTGACGCTAACGTCTTTCAAGAGTGAAAGTCAGCAATTATCATCATTTCATGGATATGAATTTTTCTGACAACGAGCTGGAGCGGTATTCCCGCCATATTCTCCTGCCTCAGGTCGGGGCAATCGGGCAGACGCAACTTTGCGAAGCCTCTGTTCTGGTGGTCGGCGCCGGAGGGCTGGGAGCTCCACTGCTTCAGCAGCTTGCTGCATCCGGAATCGGGCGTATCGGAATCATGGACGATGACCGCGTCGATCTCAGCAATCTACAACGGCAGGTTCTCTATGACACTGACGACATCGGAGAGTTCAAAGTCAAGGCCGCGGCAAAGCGTCTGAAGGCGCTGAACCCGCTGGTTAGGGTCAGTCCGCATCAGGTTCGCGCGACGACCACCACGCTAGATGCGCTTGTGCCGCAGTATGATCTGGTCTGTGACGGGACCGACAACATCGTCACACGGCTGGCCGTATCTGATGCCTGTGTGCGGCATGGTCGGTCTCTGGTATCCGGGGCGGTACAGGGATTTTCAGGACAGATGGCTGTATTCAGGCCGCAAAAGGGCGGCCCCTGTTATCGCTGCCTGTTTCCAGAGGCCGCAAAGACAGAAGCGCCGAACTGCGGCATGTCCGGTGTGCTTGGCGCAGCGGCGGGCGTCATGGGAAGCCTAATGGCCGTGGAAGTCATGCGGGAAGTCATCGGACTGGAAGGTACAGATCAAACGCGTGTCCGCCTGTGGGATGCGCTGTCGGGAACGATGGAGAGTTTCGTGTTGAAGCGGGATACTACATGTCAGATCCATCATGATGAGCAGGCGCCCGGATGACACATCCCATGTTCCTGACGCTGGCCGACGATTCCTGGCAGCGGGCGCATTATGCACTTGTTGTTGCGGCGGGCGGCCTATCGCTCGGACGCAATGTGACGATTTTTGCGGGCGGACGCAGCGTTTTGGCGCTGACGCCGGACTGGAAGGGACTTGCAGGGGTTATTGCGGACGGTGAGCTCGAGGCCCGTGGGATCTCAGGGTTCGGGGAACTCCGGGAAGCGGTTCTGGACCTTGGCGCGACGGTCATGGCCTGTGAGGCCGGCCTCAGGATGGCAGGTCTATCTGAAAAGGACCTACTCGACGGAGTTACGGTGCGGGGAATTGTCAGCTTTCTTGAACTGGCGGGAGACAATCCCGTCCTTGCGCTGTAAGTTTCTAACCAAGATACGATTTTCGGACGTCTTTCCCATTTTGATGACTTGCCCAAACCTTCGGCCCTTGGCAGGGATGCGCTCATGAGAATGTCAGTCTTCCCTCTGCGTCCTGCCAAAGGCCATTTTGCTCTTCTTCGAGCGCTGCTGGCAGGTACGGTCCTGCTTTCTGCTCCGGGCTTCGTGAGTTCCGACGCCTGGGCTGCCCATCATCACAAGAAGCATGGGGAGACGGCCGCAAAGACTGTGGATAAGCATGCATCGGTCAAAAAACATCACAAGGCCGCCGATACGGCAAAACCGGCATCACCAGCGGCGAAGCATAAAACGATGCATCACACCGCTCTGAAACATGCCGCTCCGGCTGTTGCTGCAGGCGCTGCCGCCACCGCGGCGAGTGCAGCAACAGCTGATCAGCCTGCAACTCCGCCTATTCCGCCAGCTCCTGAAAACACGGACAAGGGCAGCAACACCGGACTGCCGCTGCCGCGTTATGCTGCGTTTCGGGCCGACAAGGTCTATATGCGTCGCGGACCGGGAGACAGGTATCCGATCGACTGGGTTTATCACCGTCGCGGGCTGCCCGTGGAAATTGAGCGCGAATTTGATGTGTGGCGCCTTGTCGAAGATTCCGATGGCCAGAAAGGCTGGGTGCATCAGGCGACGCTCTATGGCAGCCGGACCTTTGTCATTCCGGGACTGCCTCCTGAAGGCGTGAAAGCCCAGAACGGCGAGGCAAGCGCGCAGGAAGGTGACCATATTGGCAAGGCCGATGCCCGTATTCTCGCCCGTGTGGCCACTCAGGACGAGGCGCGGGCACACAAAAATGATGTGCTCCTCATGAGCCATCCGGAAGAAGATAGCACTGTCATCGCGGTGCTGCAGCAGGGAACGGTGGGCAATATCAAACTGTGCCCCCAGAATTCCCAGTGGTGCCGCGTGAGTGTGAAGGGCTACGAGGGCTGGCTGCCCCGCCGTCTTTTCTGGGGACTGCTCCCGGGCGAGACGATTCAACCTAACTGATTTTTTCGATCGAGGACGCCGTATATGACATCCAGTTCCCATTACCGCCGCACGCGGATTGTCGCTACTCTTGGGCCGGCCTCATCTTCACCCGAGATGATTCTTTCCCTGGCGAAGGCGGGCGTGAATGTCTTCCGGCTCAATTTCTCCCACGGCGCGCATGAAGATCACGGCCAGCGTCATGCCGCCATTCGGGCTGCCGAGGAAAAGGTCGGGCGCCCTCTGGCCATCCTGGCGGATCTTCAAGGCCCGAAACTGCGTGTCGGCGTGTTCGAGAACGGTCCGATAATCCTCGAGGAAGGCAAGCCGTTTCGCCTGGATCTGGACCGGACACCCGGTACGATTTCGCGCGTCTGCCTGCCTCATCCGGAAATCATTTCCGCCGCCAAGTCAGGCAGCCATCTCCTGCTGGATGACGGCAAGCTCAAACTGCGTGTCGTAAAGACGGGCGAGGGGTTCCTCGAGACGGTTGTTGTCGTGGGCGGAAAGCTTTCGGAGCGCAAGGGCGTCAATGTTCCCGACGTGACGCTGCCCATTCCGGCGCTGACCGAAAAGGATCGCCGTGACTTTGACTTCGCATTGTCGCTAGGTGTGGATTTTGTAGCGCTTTCGTTCGTGCAGCGCCCAGAGGACGTGCAGGAAGCCCGCGAGATCGCAGCAGGTCGTGCAGCCATTGTGACCAAGCTTGAAAAGCCGCAGGCGATGGATGATCTGGCTGCCATCGTGCACCTGTCGGATGCGATCATGGTGGCGCGTGGCGATCTGGGTGTGGAACTGCCGCCTGAGGAAGTTCCTGTGGCGCAGAAGCGCGCCATTGCCGAAGCCCGCAAGCAGTGCCGCCCGGTCATCGTGGCGACACAAATGCTTGAGAGCATGATCGAAAGCCCGACGCCAACGCGCGCCGAAGTGTCCGATGTGTCCAATGCCGTTTACGATGGCGCGGATGCCGTTATGCTGTCGGCGGAAAGTGCGGCAGGTAAGTATCCTATCGAAGCCGTCTCAATGATGGTGCGGATTGCCGAGCGCGTAGAGCAGGACACTGAGTGGCGTCTCCGCATGGACCGTCTGCGCCCGGCGCCAGATGAAACTGTCCAGAGCGCGATCGTTCAGGCCGCCTGGCAGGTCAGCTGCACGCTTCATGCCGGTGCTATCGCATGCCGGACCCGGAGTGGAGCAGGAGCCATGCTTCTGTCCCGTGAACGGCCGCATTGTCCGATCATTGCCCTGACACCCGAACTATCGGTTACGCGTCGACTGTGTGTTGTATGGGGCGTCTTTCCGCATCTGATCAACAGCGAACAGAGCTCTCAGGGCATCGAGCCTCTGGCCGGTCCTGTTGTCGAACTCGCACAGAACATAGGTTTCTGCAAAACCGGGGATCGGATTCTGATCCTGGCCGGCCTGCCTTCGGGGCATTCCGGAAGCACGAACACCCTGCGCGTCATCACAGCCTGAATAGCCAGCTACTGTCGGACTCTAGTCCGGCAGTAGCTTATGCCTAGGCAGTTCAGGCTTGACGGTTTTCAATCAGAGTCCGGCGAATAGCCCGCCCACGTTCAATTTTGCTTGTGATAGCTTCTTCGTCGCCGGTACGGATTGCATCGGCCATTGCCTGTGTGTCGGCCACGAACTTGTCGAGCGTCCCAAGCAGCGCTTCCCTGTTGGCCAGGAAGATGTCTCGCCACATGACCGGGTCCGACGCCGCAATCCGTGTAAAATCGCGAAAGCCCGACGCGGCATAATCCAGGACAGCCGCACGAATTTCATCAGACAGGTTGTCTGCGGTATCACAGATCGTAAAAGCTAGGAGATGCGGCAGGTGACTGACCATGGCGCAGATCCTGTCGTGCTTTTCATCAGACAGAACTTTCGTGCGCGCTCCGCACAACGTCCAGAGCTGCTCAATCGTGATCACAGCCTTCGTATCCGCGCCTTTAGGTGGAACGAGCAGCGCCCAACGGTCTTCGAACAGGGTTGAAAATCCCGCGTCCGGCCCTGAATGTTCGGTTCCGGCCATCGGATGGCCGGGAACATACGCCACGTTTTCAGGCAGGATCGCCGCTAGTGTCGGGCCGAGCTGTCCCCGAACGGAGGCTACATCTGTCAAAATGCTGCCAGGTTTCATAAAGGGGAGCACCTGACGGGCGACCGGTTCAACTGCGCCAACAGGAACGCAGATCATGACGCAGTCTGCCTGCGCAGCAACAACAAGGTCGGACGTCGTGATATCCGCGATGCCCAATTCCCGTACACGTTCAAGAACGCCCGAGTTTGAGTCGGCTGCGATCAGGGTTTCGGCAATTTCCCCCGTTTCACGGGCCCGGCGCAGAATGGACGAACCAATCAGCCCCGGGCCGATGACACAGAGAGACCCAAAGAGAGGTTTCATAAAACTCTGGGAGCCGTCGCGAAAGGGGTATCCTCGGTGCTTTTGCCGTCCCGGGACGTGGCCTCTTTTTTGATACTACCGGCAAGGGCCGTCACGGCGGGAGGAATAACGGTCTTGCGGGAGGAAACCGGAGACGGAGCCGGCGTACTTTTACTTACTTCCATAGGAGGTGCACGACGCAGCCGACGCATTTCCACAATCTGCCAGACCAGAAGGACCGGAATGCCGATCAGGATGTCACGCCCGCGGCGCAGTAGGGAAAGACTGAGCGAGATTTCGGCATCGATGCCGAAAATCATGCCCAGGGCAGCATAGGCTGCTTCCTGCACACCCAGAGCGCCCGGTACTAGGAAACCGGCCGACATGATACCACAGACCACGCCCTCGATTGCGACCGAGGAGAAAAATCCGACATGGGCGCCGAGCAGATGAAAGGCCAGCCACGTCATGGCTGCACTGCCCATCCAACATAGCAGATGGCAGAATGCCCCCAAGGAAATTCTGTCCGGGCGGCTCCAGAGGCTTTCGAGTCGTAACTGGAATGTCTCCGTATTGCCGATCAGGGAATCGCGCCACTCCGCAGCAATGTGCTTCCCGAGAAACGCCGCAGCCTTGCGAACCATCACTCCGCCGCGCTGCTGGGTCCAGATGAATCCGGCAATCCCAATGCTCAGCAAGAGCATGCCACCTATGAGTGGCCAGACAAATCGCGAAGCCCCGTGATGGCCGATCAGACAGAGAAGGGCAATCAGGACGAAGGCGATCTGCCCTAGAACCTCGGTCGTGATATCCACCAGGTTTGCGGCCACACCTTCGGGCCAGTTTAGTTTTTCTCCCTTGACGGTGCGGGGATCCACACCAGCCAGCGTGGCGCGGACACCAATGACCATACCGCCGAGTTGAGAGAAGGGAAGACATGCACCTGCGCTGTCACGGACCAGACGCGCTCCCATAAGGCGCCGCACGCTCAGCAGCGGCACCGCCGCGTGCCACGCAACACCGAGCCCCATGTCAATCAGAAGCTGGCAGAGCGCGAGCAGCAGGAAGCCACCAACACCGACTTTTGAAAGAGCGTCCATGACGGGATGAATACCCGCCTTAGCCGCAATGAAGGTGAAAAGGGCCACCCCAAGAAGGGAAAGCAGAACAGGGAGAGTTTTTTTCAACGTCTTCGTCACATACCGTTTGGACACGCTCTATCGCACACAGGGTAAATATTCCACCCTTTCAGACGCTTTCCCCAAAAAGCCGGGGGGATTATGCTGTCATAAATTGCAACCATCTGCTGATGACCCAAGGAGACTCTGCCACCATGAACGATGTCACACTCGTTACGGGGGCTACAGGGTTTGTCGGCTCTGCCGTCGCTCGCGTCCTTGAAGAACGCGGCCACCGCCTGAGACTTCTCGTCCGGCCGACATCCGATCGTTCAAATATTGCTGAATTGAACGCGGAACTCGCCGTCGGCGACCTTTCCGATCCTGATACGCTTGCTCCGGCGCTGAAAGGCGTCAAAATCCTGTTTCATGTTGCTGCCGATTACCGGCTCTGGGTTCCGGACCCGGAAACCATGATGAAGGCCAATGTGGAAGGTACCCGTAATCTGATGCTGGCTGCCCTTGAGGCTGGCGTAGAAAAAATTATTTACTGTTCGTCGGTTGCGGCCCTGGGGCTACGAAGCGACGGTGTGCCAGCAGACGAAACCACACCAGTTTTCGAAAGCAAGGTCATCGGGATCTACAAACTTTCGAAATACCGGGCGGAACAGGAAGTCCTTCGTCTGGTCCGCGAGAAGAACCTTCCGGCGATCATCGTGAATCCCTCGACGCCGGTGGGACCACGGGACATAAAGCCGACGCCCACGGGACAGATGATCCTCGACTGTGCCAGCGGGAACATGCCGGCCTATGTCGAGACCGGGCTGAACATCGTTCATGTCGATGACGTCGCCGAAGGTCATGTTCTTGCGCTGGAGCGGGGAAAGATCGGCGAGAAATACATTCTCGGCGGCGAGAACATCATGCTGGGAGACTTGTTCCGCATGGTCAGCCAGATTGCGGGAGTAAAGCCGCCTGGCATCAAGCTCAAGCAGTCCTGGCTCTATCCCGTAGCGCTTGTGTCTGAATGGCTGGCCCGCGGGTTTGATATCGAGCCGCGAGTCACGCGTGAGACGCTGGCCATGTCCAAAAAGCTGATGTTCTTCTCATCCGACAAGGCGAAGAAAGAACTCGGATATGCTCCGCGCCCGGCCCGCGATGCCGTGGCAGACGCCATTGCCTGGTTCCGTCAACACGGGCGGATGAAATAATGCTGTTCGGAACTGCACTGACCAGTCTGGGAGCCTGGCTCTACCTTTCTCTGCTCCATGGGAAATTCTGGCAGAAAGGCCCCATTCTCGCCCAGAAACCCACTCCGGTCTGCGCACCGGACGTGGCGGTAGTCGTCCCCGCCCGTGACGAAGCGGACTCTATCCGCGAATGTCTGACATCCCTTCTGGAGCAAGATTATGACGGGAAACTGTCTGTTATTCTGGTCGATGACGAGAGCACAGACGGGACGGGCGATATCGCACGCGCTCTGCCTGATCCGCATCACCGCCTGACCGTCATTTCGGGCCAGAAGCGCCCTGCCGGATGGAGTGGCAAGCTGTGGGCGGTCCATCAGGGAGAACAGGAAGCCCTGACGCGGATCGGCCCTTATGGTTACATCCTGCTAACAGACGCGGATATCATACATGCCCCGGGTCATCTTTCCTCCCTGGTCGCCAAGGCCCGGGAAGATGATCTGGATCTTGTTTCGGAAATGGTGGCGCTGAACTGCGAGAGCACTGCAGAGCGTTTTCTGGTCCCGGCGTTCGTCTATTTCTTTGCGATGCTCTATCCGTTTTCACGGATTGCTAGCGAGCATTCACGGATCGCGGGTGCGGCAGGCGGAACCATTCTTCTGCGGCGTCGGGCTCTGGAGCGGATCGGAGGCATCAGTGCCCTGCGTGGCGCTCTGATCGACGATTGCACACTGGCCGCACATGTAAAGCGTTCGGGTGGCCGGCTCTATCTGGGACACAGTGCTCTGGCATGGTCCGTGCGACCGTATCGTGGCATGAAGGACGTTTGGCACATGATCGCGCGGACGGCTTACGTGCAACTGCGCTATTCGCCGCTCCTGCTGCTAGCAACGATCATCGGGATGGCCACGATCTGGCTTCTGCCGGTGACCCTCGCCCTGTTCGGCAAAGGGCGGGAACGACGGGTCGGCCTTCTGACCTATCTGCTGTCCTGCCTGACTTTCGTACCGACACTTCGCCGCTTTGGCCTGCCACTATGGCGTGCCATTCCCCTCCCACTCGTGGCAGCCTTCTATATGGCAGCAACCATCGGCTCGGCTCTCGATCACCACCGCGGGGTCGGCGTGCGCTGGAAAAATCGTTCCTACACGGATGAAATATCGTGACAGACAGCATCTGGGGGGCGAAAGACGTCACCTCTGCCAAAAGCAAATCCGACGAGAATTTTCCCGTCGGTTCTTTCCTGATTGCCCCACGACTACGGCCTTACGTCCATACCTATTATAATTTCGCGCGTGTCGCGGATGACATGGTGGACACGACAGAGCTGACGCCTGCCGAAAAAATTGCGCGGCTCAAAGGCATGGCGGCGGTCATCCGGGGTGAGATCACTGCACCTCCGCGCGCCGACGCACAGACGGCGGTCAAGCTGCGCGAAGTGCTTCTTCAGACGGGCGTGCCGCTGGAAACGGCGACGGATCTTCTCGAAGCGTTCTGCATGGATGCGGAAAAGACCCGCTATGAAAGCTGGGACGAGCTGCTGCATTACTGCAAATATTCAGCAAACCCCGTCGGCCGCTTCCTGCTCCTGTTGCATGGTGAGGCAGAAGAGACGCTCGCACCTTCCGATGCCCTGTGTTCAGCCCTTCAGGTCGTCAATCATCTTCAGGACGTCGCAGACGATCTAAAGGTCCTCGACCGGTGCTACGTACCGCTACCGTTGTTGGAAAAAGAAGGTGTCTGTCTGGATGACCTGCGTCTGGTACGCAGCAAGCCGGGGGTTCGCCGTGTGTTCGACCGGATGCTGGATGGGGTGGACGTCCTCAACAGAAACGCCCGGATCCTGCCTCTCCTGATCCGGGATCGCCGGATGCGGCTGGAAGCCGCCGTCATTGTGGAGCTGTGCCATATCCTGACAGCCCGTTTGCGTCGCCAGGACCCGTTGCTGGAACGTGTAGCCTTGACGAAGGCGGATGGGGCGAAGGCCCTGTTCCGGGCGCTGCGTTATTTCCCTGCCGCCGGCTGAGCCGGAACGGCAGGGAGGCTGGATCGGATCAGGCGATGATCCGGTCCAGCGCCGTACAGAAGGTCTTCATTTCATCCATTGAGCCGACGGTAACCCGCGAGGCATTCGGCCAGATGGGCCAAGAGCGTCCGATCACGACTTTTTGCTGCAGAAATGCATCCTTGATCGGCTCTGCCGGTTTCTTCCAGTCAATAATGAACATGTTTGCATCCGACGGAATAAAATGGATGCCGCGCTTGCGCAGATGCTGGAACGTCATGTTCCGGGCTGCAATCATTTCCTGACGACGGGCAGCGATGGCTGATTTCATGGTCAGACTCATCGTGCCACAGGCCATAGCAGGGACCGGCAGCATCACGGTTGCGCTCTTGCCATCATAACGCATCATGGCTTCATGCAGATCGGGTCTGGCAAATGTCAGGCCAAGACGCATGCCAGCCATAGCAAACATCTTGGAGAAAGTGCGCAGCACGACTACGTCCTTGTTCTTGGCGACCAACTCCAGAGCGCTCGGCGCTTCCGAAAAGTGGATATAGGCTTCATCGACCAGAACGACAGAGCCCTTTGGTTTGTGCTCGACGAGCCATGCGATATCGCGCAGAGGCGTAAGCGTCCCAGTCGGATTGTTCGGGGAGCAGATGTAATAGACGCCGGCATTGGGATCGGCCGCCAGCATGGCGCGTACGTCAGTACGATAACCACCCTTGGCGGACAGCGGCACACGGGCGAGGGGGATCTTCAACCAGTCAGCAGCCACCCAGCCAGCTTCATAGCTCGGATCTGCCGTAACAAGCCCACGGGTGGGCGAGCAGAACGTAACAATCGCGCGGGCGAGAGGATCGGACGAACCACACCATGTCATGACATGGCTTTCGGGAATTCCTTCCACGTCAGAAGCCGTCTTGATCAGATCATCACGCATGTGGCCGGTCGGATCGTAACGGTTGCTCTGGAAAACGGAAGAAGCACCGGCTTGCGCGGCTTCCGGGAAAGGCCCCGTCCAGCATTCATTACTACCCAGACGGGTCATGCCTTCAAAATTAATTCCTGACGGAAGAATGCCAGCATGCGCGGATTTCGTCAGGGCGTGAACGGTCGCACCAGCTGCCAGAAGCGTGGCAATCCGTCCAAAACTGCGGCGGGAGTATCCCCGGGCCAGAAGGTCGCTGCGGGCGACGGAAGAGAGGGGACTGGTCATTGTGGGCCATACTCCAGACTAGGGTCAGAACATATTAGTTCCGAAACATTTTCTGTGTCAAAGCAGGCCCGAAGGATATTTTCAGTATTCTTTCTTCTGGCCGGGCAGGGGGATGGATGTCGGCTTTCCAGGAGATCCGGCATAGGTCAGCAGCAGAACCGTCTGTCCGTCGCCGCTAACACCGCGATGGACATCATTAACCGATTCCGCGAAGGCTTCACCCTGATGAAAAGTGCGCTTCTTGCCGCTCTCACGGTCCTCGATCGTGAGGGTGCCTTCAAGCACATAGCCCGCATTAGGATAGGGATGCACATGCCAGGGCAACGCGGAATGCGCCGGGATTGTCAAACGGATCATGCTAAGCATCGGGCGGGTCGCCGGATAATGATCGTAAGGGGTGCCATTCCACGAATGATCGTCCGCAAGGAGATGTTCGGCGTGGCCACTGGCTGTTGCGGGTGAGAGCGCCTGTGCAAAGACAAGCGGTGTCGAGAAAATCGCAGTTGCAACTGCCCCTGCAAGAAGGGGCGGGTTTATCTGAGAAAAGAAACGCATGTCGTAAAGACTCCTCTTCAGGTGTTGCGTTTTGGCATCACACTAACGCATGGCACGCCTTTCCGTTCAGGTCATCTTTGTCTCGGGGGGATTTGGGTCTAGAACCCTGATCTTCTGAAACGAGACAGGGGACAGACATGGTTTTCAGCAGGATGCGCGCTTCTTCCGGTCTTCCCTGCGCGCAGGCCGATCTGGACCATGTCGAGAGGATCGTCACCACCTCGGGAACATCCTTTGCCCGCGGGATGAGCATTCTTCCGCCGGATCGGCGTCAGGCGATGTTCGCGGTCTACGCTTTCTGCCGTCTGGTGGACGATATTGCGGACGGCGACGCTGGCGTTGCAGACCCGATGGCGGCTCTTCAGGAATGGCATCACCGGATTGACCAGCTCTATGAAGGTGTAGCGACGGATGCGCTCGATCGTATCCTGATTGTTGCCATCCATCGCTATCAGATTCAGGTCCAAGATTTTCATGACGTTATCGACGGTATGGCCATGGATTGCGGCGCGCCGATCGTCGCGCCCGACGAGGCAACGCTTGATCTGTACTGTGACCGCGTAGCCTCTGCGGTCGGACGGCTTTCAGTCTGCGTGTTTGGTGATTCGTCCGACAATGCGCGGCGCGTGGCTTACCATCTGGGACGCGCCCTGCAGTTGACTAACATCCTGCGCGACATCGCCGAAGATGCGGGACGGGGCAGGCTATATCTTCCCGCCGAGCTTCTGACTCGGTTCGATGTTCCCAAAGACCCGCAGGAAGCGCTGTACGCCCATGGCCTGGATCAAGTCGCCCGCATTCTTGCACAACGGGCGAAAGACCATTTCCGCGAAGCCCGCAATGCCATGCGGCTGTGTAATAGCACTGCGATGCGGCCGGCCCGCATGATGGCAGCCTCCTATGCGTCGATCCTCTCAGCGCTGGAAAAGCGCGGCTGGAAAACGCCGGATATCGCTCCGAAAGTCTGTAAACCCTGGAGAAAGCTGCGCACTCTCGCAGCGTATGTGAAGTAAGCCCCATGAGCCATGTCCACATTATCGGCGGTGGTCTGGCAGGCCTTTCCGCCGCAATCGAACTGGCAGCACAGGCCCGGGTCACGGTCTACGAGGCAGGGCCAGCCTGCGGCGGACGTGCCCGCTCTTTTCACGACCGCTCCCTCAATGCCCGGATTGATAACGGCAATCACCTGATCCTGTCGGCGAATGATCTGACGTTTCGCTACCTGGACATCATTGGCTCTCGCCATACCCTGACCGGTCCGGGACTGCCGATCTTTCCGTATTACGATCTCGAGGACAGCCTGGCCTGGACGCTGCGCTTGTCGAAAGGAAAGCTACCATTCTGGGCGCTTCCGGGCGGCCGACGCGTCCCGGGCATGAAACTGTCGGAACTGGCTTCCCTAGGTCGCTTCCTGCGCGCCGGCGAGAACACGACCGTGGATGCCTGCCTGAGTTCCGGGCAACTGAGCCGCAGGCTGCTCGTACCTTTTGCGATTTCCGTTCTCAATACGGATATCCATACCGGCAGTGCAAAACTGCTTGGGAACGTAATCCGTCAATCCCTCGCCAAGGGCGGAATGGCCTGCTGCCCCTGGTTCCCGGAAGTTGGATTGTCCGAAACACTGATCGATCCGGCCATTGCGTATCTGAAGCGCTTTCATGGCGATGTCCGCACGGGTGTCCGCGTCAGTGCCATCGAACAGCAAAATGGCCGGGCAAGGGCGCTCGAAACCGCTGAAGGGCGGGTCGAGCTCGGCCCTGAAGATCAGGTCATCATGGCCGTCCCGGGGCCTGTCGCGCAATCCCTGATTCCGGGACTGAAAGCGCCGGATGCTTTCGAAAGCATTGCAAACGCGCATTTCCGTCTTCCGGCCGTGGTTCAGGCCCGGGGCGTGGTGGCCCAAGCCGGGTTTGTTGGGCTGGTTGGCGGCATTTCGGAATGGATCTTCTTTAAGGGCGATATCCTGTCCGTTACCGTCAGTGCGGCCAACCGCTACGCCGATCGCGAAAACAGTGAACTGCTGGCCACAATCTGGTCCGAGATTCGGCGTGCTCTTGATCCCGTCCTGTCGCAGTCGCTTCCGGTGGCCATGCCGCCCGCGCGCCTGATCTGGGAAAAACGGGCAACATTCGCCGCGACCCCCGAACAAAACCGACTGCGGCCAGGCCCCCGAACGGATCTCGTGAATTTGGCTCTAGCCGGGGACTGGACTGACACCGGCCTGCCGTCCACGATCGAAGGCTCCATCCAATCGGGTCTCCAGGCCGTGGCGGCGCTGGGTTTCCGCTCCGCCCTTGAGAACACGAAATCGTGATGAACGCTCTCACAATCATGATTGTACCACAACCCCCGCCTTTCAGGACCGCCTGTGTCGGGAGAACCGAACAATGCTGATCTATTCTGATATTCTGGAAAAGGAGGACCGCGTGAGCGAAACCTTATCCCGCCAATCCGTCGAACCCGATGAAATCAATCATGCCGTCGAGGGAGCGCAAGCCGCGCTGGGTGGGAAGCAGAAATCAGACGGACACTGGGTTTACGAACTCGAAGCGGATGCGACGATCCCTGCGGAATATGTGCTGCTCGAACATTATCTCGACCGGATCGACCCTGAAAAACAAGCCAAGATCGGTGTCTATCTGCGTCGCATTCAGGGCGATCACGGGGGATGGCCGCTTTATCATGACGGCGGCTTCGATCTGTCGGCGACCGTAAAAGCCTATTTCGCACTCAAGGCGATCGGGGATGACATCAATGCGCCTCACATGCGCATTGCGCGTGAAGCCATTCTCGACCACGGCGGCGCGGCGCGGACAAACGTATTCACGCGGATCCAGCTCGCCCTGTTTGGGGAAGTGCCCTGGAATGCAACTCCTGTCATGCCAGTCGAGCTCATGCTCCTGCCACGCAAGGCGTTCTTCTCGGTCTGGAACATGTCTTATTGGTCCCGGGCCGTCATCGCACCACTGCTGGTCCTCAACGCGCTTCGACCCAAGGCCATTAATCCGCACGGTATTCATGTGCAGGAATTGTTCGTCAAACCGCCTTCGGAAGTCACGGACTGGATCCGCGGACCGTACCGCTCGGTCTGGGGACGGTTTTTCAAACATCTGGACTCTGCACTTCGGCCGGTCCTGCCACTTATTCCGCGCAGCATGCACAAAAGGGCCCTTAAGGCCGCCAGCGACTTCATCGAACCGCGTCTGAGTCGGGGTGGCCTTGGTGCGATCTATCCAGCCATGGCGAATGTCGTGATGATGTACCGCGCCCAAGGCATCCCGGACAGCGATCCGCGTGCCAAAACGGCATGGGACGCAATCCAGGATCTGCTCGTGGATCATGGTGACGAGATTTACTGCCAGCCCTGCGTCTCACCGGTCTGGGATACAGGCCTGTCGGGCCTTGCGATGATTGAGGCGGCGTCCGGACCGGCCGGCACGAAAACCGAGGAAACACTCGCCGCACTAAAAAAGAGTGCCGAGTGGCTGCGGGAACGCCAGATCCTGGACGTCAAGGGCGACTGGGCCATCAACACGCCTGACCTGCGCCCCGGTGGCTGGGCGTTTCAGTACGAGAACGACTACTACCCGGACGTCGATGACACTGCCGTCGTGGCCATGCTTCTGCATCGCGTCGATCCCGAAAACAGCCGTGAGGCCATCTCCCGCGCTCGGGAATGGATCATCGGCATGCAGAGCACCAATGGCGGCTGGGGTGCGTTCGATATCGACAACGACCACGAGCTACTCAACCATATTCCCTTCTCGGATCACGGCGCACTTCTGGATCCACCGACCGCGGACGTCTCGGCGCGCTGCATTTCCTTCCTGGCGCAGCTTGGAGACCCGGATGACCGGCCGATCATCCTCAAGGCAATCGAATATCTGCGCTCGGAACAGGAGCCCGAAGGCTGCTGGTTCGGCCGGTGGGGAACGAACTACATCTACGGAACATGGTCGGTTCTGTGCGCCCTGAACATTGCAGGTGTGCCGCATGATGATCCGATGGTCCTGCGGGCCGTAAACTGGCTTGAGAGCGTCCAGCGTCCAGACGGCGGCTGGGGCGAGGACTGCGCCACTTACGAGGGCGGTACCGCCGGCATCTATAAAAAGAGCCTGCCGTCGCAGACCGCCTGGGCCGTCCTGGCTCTCATGGCCGTCGGACGCCGCGATAGCGATGCGGTCAAACACGGCGTAGCCTATCTCGTGTCCCAGCAGAACGAGAAGGGCGAATGGCAGGAAGAAGCCTATAACGCGGTCGGTTTTCCGAAGGTCTTCTACCTGCGCTATCATGGCTACAAGCAATTCTTCCCGCTGACTGCCCTGGCCCGTTACCGCAATCTTGGTGCAAGCAACAGCGGCAAGGTGGAGTACGGGTTCTGATGCTCGGTATTCTCGCAGGCCTGAAACAGGAAGCCAGTCTGATCCGACGCTTCCTGCCGAATACTCCCGTGGCATTGAGCAATGCCACGCCGGAAGGCGCGCGCAGGGGAGTGGAACGTCTGCTCAATGCAGGCGCAACGGAACTCCTGTCTTTCGGATGCGCAGGAAGCCTCTCACCGGACATTGCACCCGGAACAGTCATCGTGGCGGACCATGTCCGTTACCAGAACAGGGATATTTCCTGCGATCCGCGTCTGAGTGAAATGTTCGGCTCGGCCTATGCGCGACGTGGTGGCATCCTGCACAGCGACGCACTGGTCGAACTGGCTCTGGAAAAAGCCTTATACTTTTCGCAGACAGAATGCCTGGCTGTGGACATGGAAAGCGGCGTTGTTGCCGATGTAGGTCTGCCTTTTACTGTTCTACGGGTGGTCTGTGACGATGCAAAGCGGGATCTCCCGCCCGCGGTCAAGACCAGCGTCAGAGATGGGGCCGTGTATGTACCAGGCCTAGTGGGTTCCCTTCTGCGACATCCCCTGCAGATCGGCGGACTGATCCGTCTGGGCAGGGAAGCAGCCATCGCCCAGCGTTCCATGGCTTCATTCCTGCAAACCAATTCGCCTCAGGCCTGAGAAGGTCCCGGCACCGGCAAACGTGGCCGCGACACCGATCGGAACGAGCCACGGAAAGGCAATGGAATGCCCCTCAATTCGGATGAGGGACACAAGCGCCAGCACGATCACTGCGGATATGAAACCGGCAATCGCAGCCCGTTCATCCCGGGAATGGCCGATCATGGCCAGCAGGAATACTCCAAGGGTGGCGCCATAGCTGTAGGACGCGATGGAGAGGCCGAAGACGACAGCCGAACCACTTGGGCGCGAAAACAGCATCGCGGTCAGAACAAGAAGAAAAGCCCAGAGCGCCGTCAGGGTCCTTAGAGAGAACGGGCCGTGCGGCATAAAGTCTGTCCGACTTGCGGCCGCCATCGCGTTCATGGCGCTGGACAGGGACCCCATAGTCGCAGCGAGTATACATGCGACCATAAGGCCGCCTAATACGGGTGGCAAGGTCAGGATGAAATGCGGAAACAGTGCGTCGGGCCGCGCCCCCTGAGCCGGCATCAGATCCCGCAATGCCACACCAATGAAGGAGAGCAGGGCAAAAAACCCTCCCACGACAAAAACACTGCCGATCATCGCCGCGCGCGCACCATTAAGGGTCTTCGCCGCAAGACAACGTTGCAGCATCAACTGATCGGTCCCGTGCGAAGCCAGAGCTAGAATAGCCCCGCCGATAACTGCGCCGGCGATAGAAAACGGATCTGTAAAGACGGGCAGGCCATGACTGAAGACAGGGGCCCAGTGAAAGGGAGCTGCCCCCGCGCGGCACCAGATCACGATAAGACAGGCAATACTTCCGCCCAGATACAGTCCAAGCTGGAGACTGTCGGACCAGACAACGGCTTTCAGACCGCCCGCGATTGTATAAGCTAGCGTCAGCAGAACGATCAGAAATAGAAGAATCAGGTCCGAGACTGGATAACCCATGCTGGCAAACAGCATCGAGACGGGAAGCATTCCAGCGTAGAGGCGGACACCTTCGGCGACGAGGCGGGTGATCAGAAAGGTGCCAGAGAGGAGCTTCTGTAATTTTGTACCAAATCTCTGGCCAATATAGCGATAGATGGATGTTGCGCCACGTTCATGCAGCGGCAGAAACCAGATTGCGACCGCCGTGCGACCAATCAGGTATCCAATGGCCAGCCCGACAAAAACATAACCCTTGAGGTAAGCCACGCCCGGGACACTGACGATGGTCAGGGTCGATGTTTCGGTCGCGACTAATGAAAGGCAGATCGCCCATGGCGGGAGATCCTTATGAGGCTGCCGAGCCAGCGCAATGGAGATAACGGGCAGAAAGCAGAGATACAAAAGAATAACGAGCAGGCTGGCAAGCATCGAGACAGGTTATTCTTCCGAAAAAATCTATACAGGGTAGTGGTATCTGCTGCCCTCAGGCGCCCTTGCTGCTTTCGAGCAGACGCTCCGGACGGAAACCCGTTGCAATGACATAAAGCTCGCTGGATTCCTTGCGAGATGCCGGGGGCTTGACGTGCTTGACGCTGGAAAACGCTGTTTTCATCAGTGCCAGCATGTCTTTTTCCGAACCACCCTGGAATACCTTGGCGATGAAGCTTCCCCCTTCGGCCAGAACCTGAAAAGCGAAATCAAGCGCTCCTTCCGCGAGCCCCATGATCCGCATGTGGTCGGTTGCGGCATGACCCGTCGTATTCGGCGCCATATCGGACATGACGAGATCGGCCGGACCACCCAGCATATCCTTCAGGCGATCCGGCATCTCGGGATCCGTAAAGTCCCCCTCGATGACTTCCGCACCCGCAACAGGATCGACCGGAAGCAGATCCAGCCCCACAACATGCTTAGCCCCACGCTTAACCGCGACCTGAGTCCAGCCACCAGGAGCAGCACCCAGATCGATGATCCGCGTACCTTCCCCGATCAATTTGAATCGGTCGTCGATTTCGATCAGCTTGAAAGCAGCACGCGAACGCCAGCCCTGCTTGCGGGCGGCCGCCACATAGGGATCGTTCAGCTGACGATTGAGCCAGCGCTGCTGGGCCGTGGTGCGTCCACGGGCCGTGCGTAACGACACGGTCTTGTTGCGGGCCGTGCGGGCGGTTGCAGAATCAAGCGTTGCGTCGTTTTCACCGGGGTTGGAGGCGCTTTTCAGGGCCTTTCCCGGAATACGCTTCGGTCCCGTGTCCTTACTGGAACCGGAGCGGGATCTTGGCGGCTTCATATCGTTGCGTATGTCCCGAATGGGCCCCGTGACCGAGGCGTGGCATGGCGACTGGTCGTACTGCGCCCCTTGCCGGAACGCTGACCATGATCGCGGGCCATACGCAGCAACATCCCGTCGCGCAACCCCCGGTCCGCAATCGTTACGTCCTCAACCGGCCATAGACGATGGATCGCTTCGAAAATTGCACAGCCCGGCAGAACGAATTTCATGCGTTCAGCCCCCACGCAAGGATGCTCTGCCAGTTCGTCACGATCCAGACGGCGCAGGTTGCCGATGGCATCAACCATGCTTGGGCCAGGCAGTGTCAGGCCATCAATAGCCGCGCGGTTATAACGGGGTAGGGAGAGCGCCACTCCGGCTAGCGTCGTCACGGTTCCGGAGGTGCCAATCAGCCGTGTTTTGCCGAGCGTTACCTCACGCCGAATACGGTGAACGGTCTCGAAACTTTTCAGATAGCCCTGAACATGACTGACCATCGTCTCATAAGAGGGGCCATGTCCTTCACCGAACATTTCCTGAAGAGTAATTACGCCGACGGGGACACTTGTTGTGCCTATCAAGGTCTGGGTCTGACGCTCCGGATCGATCCGGACCCAGGCGACCTCGGTAGAGCCACCTCCGATATCGAAAAGGACCCCACGATCTGCCTGAACCGGCTTGTGCTCCGGCTGCCGGAAGAGGGGGGAGCAGCTTTCAAGCGCCAACTCCGCTTCTTCACGAGCCGTGATGATATCAATCGTCAGACCTGTCTCATGCTGTACGCGCGCCAGAAACTCGCGACCATTGGCAGCCTGACGACAAGCTTCGGTCGCAACGGCGCGGACATGGACGAGGGGCCACTGCTTCATGCGTTCTGCACAAATACGGAGTGCATCAAGCGCACGCTTCATGGACTCTTCAGCAAGACGGCCACTAGCGCGCAGGCCTTCGCCCAGACGGACTGAGCGATTGAAGCTATCCACTACACGAAAACCGTTGGGCGTACCCGCTGCAATCATGAGGCGGCAGTTGTTGGTACCGAGATCGATGGCACCAAAGAACGGACCCGTACGTCTGGCAGACGCATGCACAGGCACAGGGCCTGACAGGTTGTAATCCGTTCTATACCTCATCATGTGTTTCGGCTCCCGCTTGCCCTTGATCTGGGACCTTGGAAAAGCAGCATGGGGTGCGCAGGACCCTAGTCGCAAGAAAAATATCAGTTTTTCTGAAAAAAATATCAATCGCCCCCTTGCGCCACCCCGGGGCGATTGATAAACACCCTCTCACCGCTTGGGAGATAGTTTAGCGGTAGAACTACCGGCTCTGACCCGGTCAGCCCTGGTTCGAATCCAGGTCTCCCAGCCAAAAAATCCTCAGAAAATACCGTAAAAAAGAGACTTCCCCTCAAGGGGTAAATTACTCTATGAGGACCCGCCAACGGCCGGGCGGCCTCTTGGTCTCCGGTTCACACATATCGCGTCGTCACGACGCATGACGTAACGGGGGCAAGCGGGCATGACATCATCTTCCGGCACAACCAATTTTAATGAGCGCATCCGCGATGCTCTGGCTTTTGACGACGTTCTCGTCGAGCCGGCTGAATCATCGGTCCTGCCGGCACAGACCTCCACACGAACCCGCCTGACGCGCTCCATCGAACTAAACATCCCGCTGATGTCGTCCGCCATGGACACCGTGACCGAGGACGGCATGGCTATCGCGATGGCGCAGCAGGGCGGCATGGGCGTCATTCACAAAAACCTGTCCATTGAAGAGCAGGCCGAGCAGGTCCGCCGCGTCAAGCGCTTCGAATCAGGCATGGTCGTCAATCCTGTCACGGTTGGCCCGGACCAGACGCTGGCCGAGGTTCAGGCCATCATGGCGCGGCATGGCGTCTCTGGCCTTCCTGTCATTGAAGATGGCAGCGGTGTTCTCGTCGGCATCCTGACCAACCGTGACATGCGCTTCACGACCGATCCGAACACGCGCGTTCGCGACCTGATGACGCACGAAAACCTCGTAACGGTCCTCAACGGGGCTGCACCTGATGAAGCGCGCACGCTCCTACATCGTCACCGGATCGAAAAACTCCTGGTGGTGGACGAAGCGAAGCGTTGCATCGGGCTAATCACTGTCAAGGACATGGACAAGGCCATCGCGCATCCGCTGGCCATCAAGGATTCCCAAGGCCATCTGCGCTGCGCTGCGGCCGTAGGCGTCGGAGAAGACGGCTTCCGTCGCGCTGCAGCTCTTGCTGAAGCCGGAGTGGATGTCATCGTCGTGGATACGGCCCACGGACACTCCCATGGTGTTCTGACCGCAGTTGAGACACTCAAAAGCCGTCACGGGGACCTGCAGGTCATCGCAGGCAACGTTGCAACGCCGCAGGCCGCGCGTGCACTGATTACAGCCGGTGCCGACTGCGTGAAGATCGGCATCGGACCAGGATCCATCTGCACCACGCGCGTCGTGGCTGGCGTGGGTGTGCCGCAATTCTCCGCCGTCATGGAAACGGCTGCCGCCTGCCACGAGCTGGACATTCCGGCCATTGCAGATGGTGGCGTTCGGACCTCGGGCGATATCGTCAAGGCGCTCGGCGCCGGTGCGGATGTGGTCATGGTCGGCTCGCTTCTGGCGGGTACCGACGAGAGCCCGGGCGAAACATTTCTGTATCAGGGCCGCTCCTACAAGGCTTATCGCGGCATGGGATCGCTCGGCGCCATGGCCCGCGGCTCCGCAGATCGTTACTTCCAGGCTGAAGTCCGCGATACGCTCAAGCTGGTCCCGGAAGGCATTGAAGGTCAGGTTCCATACAAGGGGGGCATGTCCGCGGTCATCCACCAGCTTGTCGGTGGTCTGAAGGCAGGAATGGGCTACACCGGATCGGCCACCATTGCCGATCTTCAGGTCCGTACCATGTTCCGTCGCATCACGAATGCTGGCCTCCGTGAAAGCCACGTCCATGATGTGACGATCACCCGTGAGGCTCCGAACTACCGCCGGGACTGAGCGTTCCTGCATCAAAGCCTCTCGCATTGAGGGGCTAAACGGGCTACGGGGGCGCTATGACCCCCGCAGCCCGTCTTTCAGGCGCCATCGATCTGCTCTGTGCGATCCAGAACGCGCCCCGCCGTCCCGCCGACGCCACAGCCAACGCTTTTTTCCGCGAACGCCGTTATATTGGTGGCGGAGACCGTCGGGCCATCTCCACGATCGTCTGGGATGTCCTGCGGGGTTGGCGACGGCTGCAATGGCATCTTAAGGATATTTCCGGCGACATTTCTCCACGCCTGCTGTGCTCGGCATCGCTTCTCCTCGGTGGGGAAACGATGGATAACGTCCGCAAACTGTTCAGTGGCGAGCGCTATGCGCAGAAGCCTCTGACGTCACGTGAAGATATGGCGCTCAAGGGGCTGGAAGGAAAAGAACTTTCCACCCAAAAGCAGCCCATTGCCGTACGCCTTGAATATCCGGACTGGCTGGACAGCGCACTACGCGAGACGTTCGGCAACCGCCTTCCAGACGAGATGGAAGCCATGCTCGGAACGCCGACACTCGATCTGCGTGTCAATCTGCTAAAAGGAAGCCGTGAGGCGGCCATCCGCGAGCTTCGCCGCGAATCGCTTCAACCAGAACCGACGAAGCTCTCGCCCTGGGGACTGCGGCTTGATGGACGCCAGCCCGTAACGGCGACGCAAGCGTTTAAGGATGGGCTGGTCGAAATCCAGGACGAGGGTAGCCAGCTTGTGGTGGCAGCCGCGGATGCGCACGGCGAACACCGGGTTCTGGATTACTGTGCAGGTGCGGGTGGCAAAACGCTGGCACTGGCGATGACCATGGAAAATCGCGGGCATATCGTAGCATGTGATGTGCATGAGAAGCGCCTAGACGGAGCGGTCAAGCGGCTGCGTCGGGCAGGCGTTCATAACGTCGAGCGGCACCTTCTGGTGTCGGGAGACAAATGGGCCAAGCGTCGGGCTGGTAGCTTCGACCGGGTGCTGGTCGACGCACCATGCTCGGGAACCGGAACCTGGCGTCGGAACCCGGATGCACGCCTGCGCCTGACGCCTGAAGACATTCAAGAGCTTGTTATCAAACAGGCGCAAATCCTTGATCGTGCAGCATCTTTGGTGAAGCCGGGTGGGCGGATGATCTATGCGACCTGTTCGCTTCTGGCATGTGAGAACGGGCAGCAGATCGATTCTTTCCTCAAGCGTCGCACGGATTTTATGCGCTTGTCGAAAGAGCAGATGCCTGAACTCCTGCCTACCGAACTACGGAACAAGGCGCAGTTTTCCCTGACGCCGTTGCGGGACGGAACGGACGGGTTCTTTGCCTGTGTGCTGGAGCGGGTCATGACGGAAGTGAAACCTAAAGAACCGACCGAGACGGCTGAATCTGCGCCTACAATGCCAGTGGCGGAAGATCCTTCCACATAACCAACGCGTCCACATAACCTTGGGATGGGTGATCGAATGCTCCGGGGAGCGTGCCGATCACCCGGAATCCCAATGATTTCCATAAGGCTATGGCACGTAGGTTTGTGCTGACAACGAAATTGAATTGCATGGCACGAAAGCCTAGTTTCATGGCTTGTGCCAAGGCATGTTCGGCCATGAAGCGACCAGCGCCAAAGCCAGACCGGGCAACGAAACCGGCATTGGCGATATGCGCGCCACCGCCTTTGTGGTTGGCCTGAAGATAGAATGTCCCGACGATCTCATGGTCACGGGTCTGCGCGACGTAGACGCGATGCTCCACATCCATCCAGTACGCCAGCGCCTGCTGCCGTCCCCAGTGACGGGGCAACGCGTAGGTTTCTGCCTTGCGCAAGACGGGGGACAGAAGACACCAAATTTCTTCACGGTCCATCGAATGGGCGGGACGGATCAGGAGGTTCGTATCGGGCAGGAGCGTCATAACAGAGCACTATTCCATATTTTAGGTGCATTGACCGATCCGGGATATGATACCGCTTCGTATCCATAACGCGGAGCCCGTCCCGAACATCCATGCAATATGACATTCTTATCGGCATTGCCTCGACTTTCGGAGCAGGGATGCTGGCCCAGTGGGTCGCGTGGCGATTCCGCCTTCCGGCTATTGTCCTTCTGTTTTTGCTGGGCCTGATCTTCGGACCTGGACTGGGTATTCTTCATCCATCGGAGACGATGGGGTGGATGTTCCGGCCTCTGGTATCGCTACTCGTGGCGCTCGTAGTGTTCGAAGGCGGCATGGCGCTGGATTTCCGCCAGTTGCGCGAAGCCGGTGAGGGCGTTGCACGCCTGACAATGCTTGCACTCCCGATCAACTGGGTTCTGGGCTCCCTGGCGGCGCGTTATGTCGCGCATCTGGAGTGGGGTACATCCATGCTGTTCGGGGCAATCGTCGTCGTGACGGGACCGACGGTGGTTCTGCCGCTGCTACGCAGCGCCAAGCTTCAGCCGCGCGTGGCCGCATTCCTACGCTGGGAAGCCATCGTCAACGATCCTCTGGGCGCGATTCTGGCAGCTGTCGTCCTTCAGCTCATGATGCTGCATGTGGACGTTCATGCGGACGTGTTCTTTACGCATACGCTGCCGGACCTTCTGGGAGCAATTGCCGTCTCACTATCGGCAGGAATCCTGCCGGCCTATCTGATCCGCTATCTCTTTACACGAGATTTGATGCCGGAAATCCTCAAGACCCCAATGCTGATCTCGATAGCGCTGGTGATCTTTTCGCTGTGCAATCTCGAGATGGGTGGCGCAGGACTGATGGCCGTCACGATCTTTGGTATGGCGCTGGCGAATCTTCAGATCCCTGGTGTCACGGAACTGCGACGCATGAAAGAATCGCTCGTGGTTCTGGTCGTGTCAGTGCTGTTCATCATGCTAACGGCCGATCTTCACCGCACTGTTCTGGCGCGGCTTTCCATTCCGATTTTCGCACTGACGGTCGTGGTTCTGTTTGTTGTGCGGCCAATGGGTATTTTCCTGTCCACACTGGGAACAAGCATGCCCTGGAAGGAAAAGTTGTTCGTTGGCTGGATCGCGCCGCGCGGTATCGTGGCGGCGGCTGTAGCCGGTGAGGCCGGAATCAGCCTCAAGGAAGCTGGATATCAGTCCGCGGATCTCATCATGCCAGCGGTGTTCGCCGTGATTGCGGTCACGATGATCTTGCATGGATTTTCGCTCAGACCGATCGCGCGGCTTCTGAAGCTCACGCTATCCAACGATCCGGCGATTGCAATTCTGGGAGCAAGTCCGTGGTCCATCAATTTTGCGTCCTGCCTGCGCAGGGCCGGCGTGCCCGTACTTCTGGTAGACAACCGCTCCAGTGCACTCATGCCGGCAACACGCAGGGATATTCCCGTCCTACGGGCGGAACTCCTGTCTCAGCACGGACAGGAATCCTTTGAAGAACGCCCTGCTGATTATCTGATCGCGACGACGGGTGATGGCATCTATAACGGAATGGTGTGTGGACATCTGGCACCGACCATGGGGCGGCAGCGCGTCTATCAGATCAGCCCCGGCGTGGCGCGGCTGGATTTCTATCACGGCCTGTCACGCGATGCGCGAGGCAAAGTTCTGGGGGATCCCGCCTGGAATTACACCCTGTTCGATACGCTGTTCGAACAGGGGTGGCGGTTCGTGGCAGTGGAAGCCACGGAAGAAAGCGCGCCGACTTTCGGAACGGACGAGAACAGGCTCGACATTCTTGTAGTACGGCGTGACGGAAACATCCTGATCCGGTCGGCCGAGGACAATGACAAAGCCGTGCCTCAACCGAGAGATTACATGGTCTCTATGGTTCCGCCAGCAGCAGAATAAGATCATCTCAGGACGGGTTTTCCACGGTAATGTGGGAAAGACCGTCCCGCAGAAGGGCGCGGAGTTCCTTTTCCTCTAGGGCAATGCAACCTTCCGTGTAACCACTGACGGGCGGAAGGTGCAGAAAAATAGCCGAGCCTCGCCCCGACTCGGCTGGCGCATCGTTCCAGCCCATCACAATACAGAGATCGTAAACATGGTCCTCGCGCCACAGTGTCTCGCAAGAAGCTGGGTGGGGCAGGGAGACGGCGCGGTTGTAGTCGGGATGGGCCGGATCATCACACCAGCCGTCATTGGGAGCGATTGGTTCAACAGGCAGCTCTACACCGCAAACGGGGCTGGATATCCGGTCTGCACGATAGAGGACACGTCGGATCGGCAGTTCCCCCACGGGGGTGCACAGATCGCCTTCGACCTTGTCAAGAGATAGACCGCGCCGCCCCGTCAAAACCGGAATGATTTTACCCTGGAAGTGAATAAAAGCGCGGTCTCCAGCGGTTTTCAAAATAGCTTTAGCCATAATGCTGTTTCCTTTTGCGACTGTACTTGCCATAGTCTGCCCCGAGAGCATGCTGCTTTCTTCACCCCGTAACGGGAACGGCAAGTCCAGATGCACGAGTTACGAACGCCGACCTCTGCGGATGTGACTTTTCTTCCGTCGTGATAGAACGAGACAGGTTATTATGGCAGGTCCACGCCCCATTCTGGTTGTTGACGATGATGATACGCTGCGTCGTCTTCTCGCAGAGCAGCTTCAGCACGGTGGCGAACTGGAAGCCGTTGAGGCGACCTCCGTTGCTGCGGCGCGCGAACTTCTCGCCAAGCCTGGTGCCCGTTATGACGCCATGCTGCTGGATATCACTCTCCCCGATGGTGATGGACGCGATTTCTGCGCTGAGCTGCGACGCGAAGGCGTCCGCATGCCGATCATTATCCTGACTGGCTCCGATGACGAACACGACGTCGTTCGCGGTCTGGATGCAGGAGCCAACGATTACGTTGCCAAGCCTTTCCGGATCGGTGAACTTCTCGCCCGCCTGCGTGCCCAGCTGCGGATTTTCGAGAACAGCGAGGACGCCGTCTTCGAGATCGGTCCGTATGCCTTCCGTCCGTCCGCCAAGCTGCTGGTCGAAACTGCCCGCAACCGCAGGATCCGTCTGACGGAGAAGGAAGCAGCGATCCTGAAATATCTTTACCGCGCAGGTCAACGTCCGGTGGCCCGTCAGGTTCTCCTGAACGAGGTATGGGGCTACAACGCAGCCGTCACCACCCACACGCTTGAGACACATATCTACCGCCTTCGCCAGAAGATCGAACCCGATCCGGCTCGCACGTCACTGCTGATTACGGAAGGGGGCGGGTATCGTCTCGATCCGGAAGGCCGTGGTGTCATCAGCTCCGACAGCCTGTCAGCCTGAAGGCTGACAGGCTGGGTAACGGGTCAGGCCGGATCGAAATCCAGCACGACCGGGACGTGATCGGAGGGACTGTCCCAGTCCCGCACGTCCTGAAGGACCCGGACATTACGAAGGCCCGGCATCAGATCGGGCGTCATCCAAACATGATCAAGCCGTCGTCCGCGGTTGGACTTCTTCCAGTCTTTGTTACGGTATGACCACCATGTATAGAGCTTTTCGGGCTCTGGCGTGATCGTCCGCATAGCATCCTGAAACCCCGTTGCCATCCACGCCTTGAGACGTTCAATCTCGGGAGGCGTGTGGCTGACGATCTTCAGGAGCTGTTTGTGGCTCCAAACATCGTGTTCCAACGGCGCAATATTAAGATCGCCAACCAGAATACTGCGTGCAGGTGGTGTGGTGCTGAACCAACTGATTACCTCGTCCACGAAGGCCAGCTTGTGAGCGAATTTTTCGTTTTCTTCGGGATCCGGGATGTCTCCCCCAGCCGGTACATAGAAATCGTGCAGCAGGATCGGGCCGGCCGGTGTGGTAATGCTGGCTGCGACATGTCGGCAGTCGGAGCGAGTGCACCAGTCAGGTGTGCCGTCTACGCTCTGTAGTTCGTGTCGCGACAGGATCGCCACACCGTTATAGCCCTTCATGCCTTTGTAGATCTGATGAGAGAGCCCCATTTCGGCCAAAGCCTGAGCAGGGAAGAGAGGATCCGGGACTTTCGTTTCCTGCAGGCAAACGATATCCGGGTTTTCCTGTTCGACGATCTGCTTCAGCAGAGGCAGTCTGAGTCGAAGGGAATTGATGTTCCAGGTGATGAGACGCATTCAAACTGGATCGACCGGATCGATCGTTTTGACAAGCACCCTCTTGCACACAAGACGTTCCCGTCCGATCTAGAACGAACCATGACCGATCTGCACGACACGCTCCTGACGCTTGATTCCCATATCGATATTCCCTGGCCGGACCAGCAGGATGCCTGGGCAGAAGAAACGCCAAGGCAGGTGAATGTCCCGAAAACTCGCAAAGGCGGTCTGCGGGCCGTATGCTTGGCCGCCTATATTCCACAGGGCCCCCGTGACGAAGCCGGGCATGCTGACGGCTGGGAGCGGGTTCAGGGCATGCTGGACGTGATTGCTGGACTTGAAGGACGGCAGGGCGATCAGGGCGCACGTATCTGCCGCACAGCTGCGGATGTGCGGGCCGCCCACAAGGCAGACGACCTCGCCATCATTCCGGCGATCGAGAACGGGCATGGTCTGGGCGGTCGTCCGGAGCGTATTGCCGAGCTCGCCCGTCGCTATGGCGTCCGTTACATGACACTTACCCATAACGGGCATAATGCGCTCGCGGATGCGGCCATTCCCCGCAAGGATCTAGCGGATAGCGATACACTTCATGACGGCCTGTCCGGTCTGGGACGTGAGGCGATTGCACATATGAACCGCACAGGCGTTCTGGTCGATGTGTCCCATGCGGCGAA
Organism: Gluconobacter sphaericus; assembly: GCF_016757795.1. Taxonomy (GTDB): domain Bacteria; phylum Pseudomonadota; class Alphaproteobacteria; order Acetobacterales; family Acetobacteraceae; genus Gluconobacter; species Gluconobacter sphaericus. The sequence goes on from NZ_CP068419.1 coordinate 2,722,448, forward strand.
GTCGACCATGATGCAGGCCACTGAAGTCTCCACCACGCCTATTTTCGCCAGCCACTCCTGCGCCCGCGCCCTGTGCGATCATCCGCGCAACCTGGATGACGAGCAGCTTGATCGCCTAAAGGAAACGGGTGGCCTGATTCAAGTGACTGCTATGGGCTCTTTCCTGAAAAAGGGCGGCGGAGGCACTGTTGACGATCTGGTGCGGCATGTCTCGTACATCGCGGATCGTATCGGAGTTGAGCATGTGGGTATCTCGTCCGATTTCGATGGCGGTGGCGGTATTCCAGGCTGGAAGGACGCAACCGAAACTGCAAACGTGACCTGGGCCCTTCAGACGGCAGGATTCAGCGACGCGGATATTTCTGCCATCTGGGGTGGTAACATGCTGCGTCTTCTGGAGACGGCCGAACAGGCTGCAGAGAAAGCCTGAGAGCGGAGTCTTCACACGCTTTCGGGGTCGCCCAGCAGAACAGAACATGATCATGGACGGCTAAATAGGGAGTCGGTTCGTCCACCACGATCGGAAGAGATGCCCATCGGGAGCTTCCCGCACCTTTCTGTCCCACAGATCGACGCTGGCGGGATATATTGGGAAGCAAGATACAAGTATTTTCAATGACTTACAAAATATGATTAAAAATTGGGCAATCTGATGGCATCTCCAGCAAACCGGGGTTTTCATGATTCTGTCACGGAGCAGCCCACAGACTTTTCCACAGGTTCAGTGGATGACTGAAGAAGCTGAATGACCGACCTTCCTCCGCACCATTCCGACTATCCTGCCGATCAGGACGCCCCCCTTATTCCTGCAGAGAAAAAGCAGGGCGTGGAGGCCATCCGTGAGGCATTGAAGACCATTCCTTACAGCCCTGGCGTGTATCGCATGCTGAGCGAGAAGGGAGAGGTTCTGTATGTCGGCAAGGCGCTGAGCCTAAAGAAGCGCGTGTCGTCCTATACCCGCATCAACCAGTTGCCGGAGCGGCTGCGGCGGATGGTGTCGATGACGGTGTCGATGGAAATCGTCATCACAAGGACGGAAGCCGACGCGCTGCTTCTGGAAGCTAACTACATCAAGCGTATGAAGCCCCGCTTCAACATCCTGCTGCGCGACGACAAGAGCTATCCGTGGCTGATGCTGACCGAGAGCCATGAGTTTCCCCAGATCACCAAACAGCGTGGCAAACCGGTTAAGGGTGCGACCTACTGGGGCCCGTTCGCGAATGCCTGGGCGGTCAATCAGACGCTTAATCTGGTGCAGCGCAGCTTTCTGCTGCGCTCCTGTTCGGATGCGGTTCTGAACAGCAGAACGCGCCCCTGTCTACTGTACCAGATCAAGCGCTGCTCAGCGCCCTGTGTGGACCGGATTTCCAAAGAAGATTACGCCGAATTGGTCAGCGAGGCACGCCAGTTCCTTTCCGGACACAGCACGGAACTGCAGCAGCGCCTAGTTGCCGAGATGGAGCAGGCCTCGCAGGAAATGAACTACGAGCGGGCCGCATCCATTCGGGACAGGATCCGGGGTTTTTCCAGTATTCAGGGCTCGAGCACAATCAACCCGACCTCAATCAACAATGCGGACATCATGACCATCTGGCAGGAAGCTGGTCAGAGCTGCATCCAGGTTTTCTTCATTCGCGGCAACCGCAATAACGGCAACCGGGCGTTCTACCCGACACACTCGGAAGAAGAGACCGCTGCAGACGTGCTGTCCGCCTTCATGATCCAATTCTATGATAACAAACCGCCACCGCCTTCCATTCTTGTGAACTGCGAACTGCCAGAGCTGAATCTCGTCGAGGAAGCCCTTAGCATACGCCGCGGACAGAAGGTCGAGATCCTGAGACCACAGCGGGGCGAAAAGAAAGACGTTGTCGAGCATGCCGCACTGAATGCGCGTGAGGCATTGGAGCGGAAGCTGGCGGAGAATACCGGACAGCGCAGACTGCTCGAGGGTGTTGCGGAAGTGTTTGGCCTGCCGGAAATTCCCCAGCGGATTGAGACCTATGACAACTCGCACATTATGGGACAGGCCCCTTATGGCGTGATGGTCGTGGGCGGTCCGGAAGGGTTCAACAAGCGCGCCTATCGCAAATACGCCATCAAGGGACCTGTCACGCCAGGCGATGATTTCGGCATGATGCGGGAAGTCATGGAACGGCGGTTCGGACATCGCCCTGAAAACGGGGAGCGACCGGAAGATTGGCCCGATCTGCTGCTGATTGATGGAGGGCTCGGGCAGTTCAACGCAGTACGGACCGTTTTGGCGGATCTGGGCGTGACAGGGATCCCGATTGTTGCCATCGCCAAAGGACCGGATCGTGACGCAGGGCGGGAGTGGTTCTTCATGGAATCGAAACCGCCATTCCAGCTCCCGCCGCGAGATCCGGTCCTGTATTACCTGCAGCGGCTGCGTGATGAGGCGCACAGATTCGCTATCACGACCCACCGGGCAGGGCGCTCTAAAGGACTGCGCAGTTCGGAGCTGGATCACGTTCCGGGAATCGGGGCGGCGCGAAAAAAAGCCCTGCTCAACCATTTCGGCTCAGCGAAATCCGTCAGACAAGCGAGCCTTGACGAACTTGAGAATGCGCCGGGGATCAGCTCGAGTACGGCAACCGCCATTTACGGGCATTTTCATCCGGAATGGGTGCAGAAGACATCGACCGATAATCGCAGCCATTAAGCCGCACGTCGGAATTTACACGAAAAATACATCTTTTACGGCCACATTGGCGCATACCGGAAAGACGAAAACTGTTCTAGACTGACTGCGATGCTGACAGATCTGCCAAACATCCTGACACTGCTGCGTATCGCGTCCATTCCTGTACTGGTCGTGCTGCTCTCCGTGCATTCGCCGACTGCAAACGTAATTGCATGCGCGGTCTACACTGCAGCGTGCATCACGGACTATTTGGACGGGGCACTCGCACGCCGTTGGCACCAGCTTTCGGAGTTGGGCCGGATGATGGATCCGATTGCAGACAAGCTGCTGGTGGGGTCGCTTCTTCTGGCTCTCGCCGGGCTGACGCACCTCCCGGTTTTCTCACTTTATGCCGGGATCATCATCATGGTCCGGGAAATTCTGGTCAGTGGCCTTCGGGAATACATGGCATCACAGCGAGAAACGCTGCCCTCCACCCGCTTGGCGAAATGGAAAACCGGAATTCAGATGGTGGCGATCGGGTTTCTGATCGGTGGAGATGGGGCAGCAGGAATGCTGGGTCTCTCCTTCCTTCCCGCCAGCCTGATCGGTGGAATTCTTCTCTGGTTCTCGGTCATTCCGACCGTCATCAGCGGCTGGGGTTATTTGACTGCCGGGCTCGCCCGTATCATGGCGGGACAATCCCGCAAGTCATCCAAGATCAGTTTCTGACACTAGTCTCTGTGGAATTATGGATGTCTTTGACTGTCTTCATCTGGCGCTCCGTCACAAGGACCGCTAAGGGTCATTCATTGACCTTGTGGGAGTAAGAAATGCGGAAGGCCGCTCTGCTGGCACTACCTCTCGCTCTGAGCGGCTGTTCAGGCATGGGCAAGTATATCCGTGACACCATGGTGTGGACGGCACTCGATAATCCCAATGGTCCACACGGTGACAGTGAAAATATTCACCGTGCCCGTGGTGAAAAATACGCCGAAACCCCGATCTTTCCTGAAGGCGGCAATATCTGGCCTGGTGCCCCACAGCCTCTTCCAACTCTCAAGGACGTCGAAAACCCCGACAGCACGTTCAGTCATGCCCTCGGAGACCCTGCAACCTATTTCGGTGGCGCAGCTCTCGACGAGAACTTTATGGGAGGCATTGGCAGCAAGGGGGCTCTGGGGGCTTCCGGACAGCAGCTCATGCAGGGGCAAAGCATGTCTGTCGGCGAAAGCGCCGATACCCATCAGGGCGTGAGCCGGGACCGCAGCCATGTAATTCCAACACTCCCATCCTCGGTCCCCGATAGCGCTACCCGTTTCCTGAACAAGAATCCAAGCAAGACCATCGTCATTCCGAATGGCGACGGCACAAGCACACTGATTGCGCCGGATGGCAGCGTGAAAGTCGTACGAGGCACACCCGCTGCGTCGCAATAACAGGAATTCTGATGGCTTCTGAAGCCGTCAACAGTTGCTCAGTTTCAGTACTGCCGGAAAAGCGCGATCAGACGACCCTGGATATGGACCCGTTCCGCCGGGAAGATGCGGGTTTCATAGTCCCTGTTGGCCGCTTCCAGCGCAATCATCGATCCGCGACGACGCAGCTTTTTGAGCGTCACTTCCTGCTCGTCGATCAGGGCGACAATGATCTGTCCATTTTCCGCAGTCTCGCGTCGCCGTATGATGGCGATATCGCCATCCAGAATGCCCGCTTCGATCATCGAATCACCCGCAACCGTCAGGGCATAATGCTCGCCGGTGCCAAGAAGCGAGACCGGAACGTCAATCCGATCGCTATCATCCTGCATGGCCTCGATCGGAAGACCAGCTGCAATACGTCCATAGAGTGGGATGCTGACAGTCTGGCGGTCATTGGCGACGCTGGCTTCTGAGAATGCACCTTCAAGGCCCTTCTGCCCCTGGTTAAGGACGGCAGGGAGGAACGCGGTACCCGTAGCGGCAGTAACCTCGGTTCCCATGTTTGGCAAACGCAACACTTCGAGCGCTCGGGCGCGATGATGGTGACGACGCAGAAAGCCGCGCTCTTCCAGAGCAGAAATCAGCCTATGGATGCCAGACTTTGAGCGAAGCTCAAGAGCATCCTTCATTTCGTCAAAAGAAGGAGAATATCCCGTCCTGCGAAGGTGGTCGTCGATATATAGCAAAAGCTGGTGTTGCTTGCGGGTCAGCATGCAGGCGCTCCCATGCGCCTCGGCGGAGGCAGGTCGGAAAACAAGGTGTAGAATGAAAGTCATCCCACATTTGTTCCTTATAGGTTCCTGTCTGTTGCCTCACAAGCGAAAGAGAGAGGCTTGCACGGTGGCCTGATAAGATTCTCTCGGTCTGAAAGTCTTTGAAAGCGCAGGAAAACCCCGAAATTGTACGTCAGGGCCTTGACCTGCGGACCACAAATCAGCATGGTGCGCCCAATCTAGAGATCAACATGCTGCATCGACACCTTCGAGCGGCATCAGTATGGCGAAAGCCCGAGGGTATCATGGGAAAGAGCAACGTTATTCAGATCCGGCTCGTTTCGTCCGCCGAAACCGGCTACTTCTACGTCACGAAGAAGAATGCCCGTTCCGCTACGGGGAAAATGGAAGTGCGTAAGTACGACCCGGTTGCACGCAAGCACGTCGTGTTCCGCGAAGCCAAGATCAAGTAAGGCTGTTTCGACAGCCTTTATGAAAAAAGCGGCCTTAAGGCCGCTTTTTTTGTATCTACTGAACTAGGTTTCCTGACAACTGCTCAGAATAGCTTGTCGTGAGGACCGTAGGGAACAACCAAATCACCGCTGCGGGTTAGATTCATCGTGGCACGTGCCCGCTCATCCAGCATATCAGCGTCAAGCGCCTTTTCCTTTAGCGCGACGACACGCCGGCGCCAGACACTCTGTTCGTCGTCGGCATCCTGCCGAGCCTGAAGAGCATCCTTCTGAAGCTGCAACTGCTCCTGGTAGGCATGAATACCATGAGCGCCGTGAAGGGCGTTCCACCCGAAATAGGCCGTCAGGGACAGGAAGAAAGCTGGGGGAGCAACGGCGCGGACACCACGCTTGATGAGCCGGATCAGTGTCACGTCGTGAATACTCCGTTCTGAAGGACTGCTTCAGCTTATATCAGTCAATCATGATCAGACAATGAATGAAGCAGAGATCTTTCACGTCTGGATCTGAAAAACGGCCCCATTCCCGAAGGAGATGAGGCCGTCGTGCAATCTCAGAAGTTCTTGAGAATACTACGTCCGGCATAGCGTGCGGCGCTACCGAGCTGCTGCTCGATCCGGATCAGCTGATTGTACTTTGCCGTGCGGTCAGAGCGGGAGAGGGAGCCCGTCTTGATCTGTCCACAGTTCGTGGCGACGGCGAGGTCGGCAATTACGGAATCTTCCGTCTCACCGGAACGATGGCTCATGACGCAGGCATAACCGGCCTTATGAGCGGTTTCGACAGCTTCAAGCGTCTCGGTCAGCGTACCGATCTGATTGACCTTCACGAGCAGCGCGTTACCCGTGCCGGCCTTGATGCCACGGCGCAAACGCTCCGGGTTGGTCACGAACAGATCGTCTCCCACAAGCTGAAGCTTCTTGCCCAGACGGGTCGTAAGCTCTGCCCAGCCTTCCCAGTCATCCTCCGCCAGACCGTCCTCAATGGAGACGATCGGGTAACGGTTGGCCAGATCTTCAAGATAGGAAATCATGCCCGACGCATCGAATTCCTTGCCTTCACCCTTCAAGTTGTAGCGGCCATCAGCATAAAATTCAGTAGCAGCACAATCGAGCGCGAAAGTTACGTCTTCACCGAGCTTGTAGCCCGCAGCCTCAACAGATTTTGCAATAAATCCAAGAGCTTCATCAGCAGACTTCAGATTCGGTGCAAAACCGCCCTCATCGCCGACATTGGTGTTGTACCCGGCTTCGGACAAGCCTTTCTTCAGGCGCGCAAAAATTTCCGAGCCCATACGGATGGCATCCGCTACCGTCGGAGCACCGACCGGCTGAATCATGAATTCCTGGATATCGATCGGATTGTCGGCATGCTCGCCGCCATTGACGATGTTCATCATCGGCACAGGCAGAAGATGGGCATAGGCACCACCGACATAGCGGTACAGCGGCAGTTCCAGTTCCTCGGCCGTTGCCTTGGCGACGGCGAGGGAGACGCCCAGGATGGCATTTGCACCCAGACGGGATTTGTTGGGGGTCCCGTCCAGATCGATCATCGCATTGTCGATGGCGATCTGATCTTCCGATTCGGCGCCCTGGAGCACTTCAAGGATGTCATTTTCAACATGGCTGCAGGCCTTCAGGACACCCTTGCCGCCGTAGCGGGACTTATCACCATCGCGCAGTTCCACGGCTTCATGGGCACCTGTAGAGGCACCAGACGGGACAGCAGCGCGGCCGCGGGCACCGGAGGACAGCTCGACCTCGACCTCGACGGTGGGATTGCCGCGGCTGTCCAGGATTTCGCGGGAGGTAATATCAACGATGGCGCTCAATGGAAGCTCTCCTGGAGATGCGTGAACCGGGTTGGCTCGTGACCGTTCGGAATGAAACAGCTATTTCAAGTCTCAAAATCACGCCGTGAGGTCAACGACGACATGCGTCTTCCTTTTCCCGTTTTCGTGCTCGGCATTGCCGGACTGATCCCCTTCATGACGCTCGGAGGGTGGATCTTCCTGGCCGGGATCTTCACGCCACTACCTCATCTGAAAATCATTCTTCTGGCGTACGGGTCCTGCGTTCTGTCATTTTTGGGGGCCGTGCACTGGGGCTTGGCCATGGAACGTCCGGACATCATCACCGTTGGCGGCACATCGCAGCGGGACCGTCAGCGCCTCGTACTGGGTGTCTGCCCTGCGCTGTGGGCATGGCTGTCACTATGCGTTGGCGTTCTGGGGGATATCCGCGCCGGCTTTGGGCTGGAAATCATCGGTTTTGTCGGGACATTCCTGGTGGAACGGGAAGCCTGGAGAAAAGGCGCTCTTCCCCCAGGCTATCTGCCGCTTCGCACAGGACTCACAGCTATTGCGGTGCTGAGCCTGTTTCTAGCAGCTCTGGCGCCGTCCTAAACCTAGGACAGAAAAGACTTCGTGAGCGCGTCGAAGGCCTTCAGGCGCGTCAGAAGTTCACGCATTTCACTAAGCGGCACCATGGTCGGACCATCGCTCGGCGCGTGATCCGGGTCTTGATGTGTCTCGATAAAAACGGCAGCCACGCCGATCGACAGAGCAGCACGTGCCAGAGGCTCAACAAACTCCCGCTGACCGCCAGTTGAAGCCCCAAGGCCACCCGGCTGCTGCACGGAGTGAGTGGCATCAAATACGACGGGATAACCCGTCTGCGCCATGATCGGCAGACCACGCATATCGCTCACCAGCGTGTTGTAACCGAAGCTCGTGCCGCGGTCGCAGAGCATGATGCGCTCATTGCCTGTAGACGCGATCTTCGCGGCAACATTTGCCATGTCCCAAGGTGCGAGAAACTGGCCCTTCTTGATGTTGATGGCGCGACCAGTTTTGCCCGCAGCCAGCAGCAGGTCAGTCTGGCGGCACAGGAAAGCTGGGATCTGAAGAACATCAACGGCCTGGGCAGCAGACTCACACTGCTCGGCAGTATGGACGTCCGTCAGGACGGGGACGCCGAATCGTTCCCGGATGCTGGCGAGAATGTCTAGACCCGCATCCATACCTACGCCACGCGCGGCGTTGACCGAACTGCGGTTCGCCTTATCGAAGCTGCTTTTGTAGATCAGACTGATTCCCAGCTCACGACACAGGCTGGAAATAGCATCGGCCATTTCTGTTGCGTGCTCGCGGGATTCGATCTGGCAAGGGCCAGCAATCAGCGTGAACGGCTGATCCTGGCCGACCGTAAGGTCTCCGATCCGGAAGCTCACTTGCAGTGAGCCTCCTTGACAGCCGCGGCAATGAAGCCTGCGAACAGCGGATGCGGGTCGAAAGGCTTGGAGAGCAGTTCCGGATGGTACTGCACTGCTACGAACCAAGCGTGATCCGGATACTCAACAACTTCCGGCAGCACACCGTCAGGAGAGAGGCCGGAGAACCGCAGGCCCGTCTTTTCAAGGCGATCCTTGTAGTGGGCGTTGACTTCCCAGCGATGACGATGGCGCTCGCGGATTTCCGTACGGCCGTAGATTTCTGCCACGCGGGAGCCCGGAACCAGCTTGGCCGGATAAGCACCCAGACGCATCGTACCACCCAGATCGCCACCTTCGCGGCGACGAAGCAGCTCGCTGCCACGCGCCCATTCAGTCATCAGGCCGACCAGAGGTTCGTCCGTCGGACCGAACTCAGTCGAGGAGGCCTTGGGCAAACCAGCCAACGAACGGGCACATTCGATCACTGCCATCTGCATGCCGAAGCAGATGCCAAGGAAGGGAATGTTGTGCTCACGAGCATAGCGGACAGCCTGGATCTTGCCTTCCGCGCCACGCTCACCAAATCCGCCTGGCACGAGGATAGCATCTGCATCCTTCAAACGCTCGGCAATGTTGCCGTTCTTCTCGAACTCTTCCGATTCGATCCAGTCGAGCTTCACCTTAACATGGTTGGCGATGCCACCATGCAGTAGGGCTTCGGCCAGCGACTTGTAGCTGTCGAGCAGAGCCGTGTACTTGCCGACGATGGCTACGCGGACTTCGCCTTCGGGCTCACGAATCGCGTGGACGATCTTTTCCCAGCGCGAGAGGTCCGGCTTGCTGTCATAGGGCAGGCCAAAATAGCGCAAGACTTCCTGGTCCATTCCCTCATTGTGATAGGAAATGGGGCAGGCATAGATCGTGTCCACATCGAGCGCTGCAATGACAGCTTCCGAGCGGACGTTACAGAAATTGGCGATCTTGCGACGCTCGTTGTCCGGAATCGGACGATCCGAGCGGCACAGGAGCATCTGCGGCTGGATGCCGACATTCTGCAATTCCTTGACGGAATGCTGCGTCGGCTTCGTCTTGAGTTCGCCAGCTGCCGGAATGTAGGGCAGGAGGGTCAAGTGCACGCACATGGTCTGGGCATGGCCGAGATCATTGCGTAACTGACGGATGGCCTCGAGAAAAGGCAGGCTCTCGATGTCGCCGACCGTACCGCCGATTTCCACAAGGACGAAATCATAGTCGTCGGTGCCTGTGACCACGACGTCCTTGATGGCGTCCGTGATGTGCGGAATGACCTGCACGGTCCCACCCAGATAGTCGCCACGGCGTTCGCGGGCGATCACATCCGAATAGATCCGTCCCGTCGTGGTGTTGTCAGCACGTGACGCATGGACGCCCGTAAAGCGTTCATAGTGACCGAGGTCGAGGTCGGTTTCGGCCCCGTCATCGGTAATGAACACCTCACCATGCTGGTACGGGCTCATGGTGCCCGGATCCACGTTGAGATAGGGGTCCAGTTTGCGCATACGGACCTTGTATCCGCGCGCCTGGAGGAGAGCAGCTAGGGCCGCTGAAGCGATGCCCTTGCCGAGAGAAGATACCACACCGCCGGTGATGAATACGAAACGCGTCATGGGCGGTCTTCATACACTGCCGACATGGGGCAGGGGAAGCGAAGAGACGCGTCTGTTGAAAAGATCCCCGTTAAAAAGTTTGAACGGGGATCTTTAGGCTCGGTCAGTGAGCAGGTGCAGCCGGGGTTGTGGTGGTGGTCGTCTGGGTTGCGGCAGGCGGCTCGGCCAGAATGTCATGCGAGCCAACGCCGGAAGAAGCGCCACGGTTCATGACGGCCAGCACCAGGCACAACAGCATGAAGATGCCAGCGAGAACGGACGTGGCACGCGTCAGCAGCGTTGCCGTCCCGCGGCCGCTCATGAAGGAGCCCATGCCCTGGCCGCTGCCAATGCCGAGGCCACCGCCTTCGCTACGCTGGATCAGGATCACTCCGATCAGCGCCAGTGTGACCAGCAGGTTGAGAGCAAGCAAAAGAGTGGTCATGAACGATAGGGTCCGGACAATGATTGGGACGTCAGGCGGAAAGATGCTGCTTCAGCGATGCGCAGGAAGCTCTCTGCTTCCAGACTGGCACTGCCAACCAGCACCCCGCCAAGCGACCCGATGGAAAAAATAGTCGGCGCCTGAGCCGGTGTGACGGAGCCGCCATACAGGATCGGCACGCGAATGTCATCCGTCTTGAGACGGGACTGCAACAGTCCATGCAGGAGAGAGAGGGTTCTCTCAAGCTCGTCGATAGGCGGGATCGTGCCACTTCCGATAGCCCAGACAGGCTCGTAAGCCAGGATACCTGTAAAGCCGTCGGTCAACGATCCCTCGACCTGCGTGGCCAGAACGGTGGTCGTCCGGCCTTCAAGACGCTCCTGCATCGTCTCACCGATACAGACGATGGGAATGAGGCCCGCAGCTTCGGCAGCTTCAACCTTCTGGCGAATCAGGAAATCAGTTTCGCCATGGGCTTGTCGACGCTCGGAATGGCCGAGAATGACGTAGCGGATACCAAGGTCGGCCAGCATTTCAGCCGAAATATCCCCGGTATGGGGCCCCGAAGACGTCGTATGACAGTCCTGCGCACCAAGATGCAGCGGCGTCGCCGGCCCTTCAGCATTGATGATGCCATGCACGCTGGCAAGCTGGGTGAAGGGTGGGCACAAAACGAGCCGCACGTCATCGGGGAGAGACTGCGCGCCCTCGGCGACGGCACGGGCAAGACGGCCGGACTGCTCCCGCAACCCATGCATCTTCCAGTTTCCAACGACAAGCCTAGGTGATGGGGGCACTCTTCCTCCTTGATGATGACGCCCTGAAGAATGAGGGCGTTACCGGTATGCGCTCAATGTCTGCAACCGAATGAATGCCGCAAGTCAGCACTCGTTCCGGTCTGCTTCTGGTCAAGCCGTTCTCACGACATTATGGTGCGGCAAGTCTAGCGGGCCTTTTGTGTCCGCACCATCCCGTCATCCGGATCTGCCCTGACCCTATGATTACCACGCTCCGCCACCTCTTTGTTGACTCCTGGGCCGGCCGTGCCGCCGCGCTGCTGATCTTTCTGGCCTTCATCGGCTGGGGCGTGGGAGATGTGTATTCCAACATGGGCACGGCAAGCTCGAACGAAGTCGTGCGCGTCGGCGATCGGAGCATCACGCCGGATGATTTCAGTCGCGCGCTCTCGGCGCAGCTTCCCGAAGTCGCCAGACGGATCGGACTTGCCGACCCGTCCAAGCTTCCCAAAGGCGAGGTCGAGCAGATCGCAAGGCAGGCGCTTCAAAACCTTGTGATCCAAAACGAGACCCAGCTTGCTGCCGCCCGTGCGGGCATGATGGTTCCCGATGATCTGGTTCGGCAGGAAGTCTTTGCCATTCCAGCGTTCCACAACGCCGCCGGACAGTTCGACCGGAGCGTCTTCAATGACCGTCTGACCCGGATCGGCCTGTCCGAGGGCAAGCTGCTCCAGGCCATCCGCGAGGATATCGCTTCACGCGGCCTTCTGCAGGGCATGGGGCAGTCTGTTGTCGCGCCGTCTTCCCTGACGGACCGGATGCTGTCCTTCGATGCGAGCCAGCGCGTGTTCGATCTTGTCCGGATCCCGTTTGCAAGCAGTGTCATTGCTGCCGCGCCGACCGATGACCAGCTTCATCGTTTCTATGACAACCACCCGCAGATGTTCCGCACGACGGAATACCGTCATGCAAAGATGGTCGTCATGACGCCGGACAGCGTAGCGAAGACGATCGAGGTTCCCGACGACGTCCTGCACCGTCTCTATGATTTTCAGGCCCGCACCTTCGATATGCCCGAGACGCGGACAATTCAGGTCCTGACCTTCACCGATCAGGCAAAGGCCGATGCTGCTGCCGCTGCTTGGAAGAGCGGAACGTCCTGGAACGATATCCAGAAGAAATTCCCTGAAGCTGCTGCAGTATCCCTGCCGTCCGTACGCCAGAGCGACATCCCAAACCCCGAACTCGCCAAGGCGGCATTCGCAGCAGCGTCCGACCGCATCTCCGGCCCGGAAAAGACCGGCATGGGCTGGGTCGTCTTTAACATCACGGCCATTACCGCGCCGCACAAAACGACTTTCGAACAAGCTAAGGAAGGTTTGAAAACGCAGGTCCAGCACCAGGAAGCCGGGGAAGCGCTTCAGGCCCGTCAGAAGCAGTTTCAGGATGCAGTTGCCGGATCTTCGACGCTGGAACAGATCCCAAGCGACCTCGGGGCCGTGCCCGCATCCGGCACACTGGATTCAAACGGCCTGACGCAGGACGGTCTGCCGGCACCCATCCCGGGCGACGCAGCCCTGCGCCAGGCGATCATCCACCAGATCTTCACCCAGTCCAAGGATACCCAGCCGACCGTCATCAATGGTCCGAACGGCACGGCATTCTCCCTGCTCGTCGATGAAGTGCATCCGGGCACACTCAAACCGTTCGACAGCGTACGCGATCAGGTCGTGCAAGCCTGGACGGCGGATCAGAAGCGCCATGCTGCAGATCTGCGTGCGACCACACTGTTCAATAGCGCCAAGGCTGGAACGCTGCGCAAGGCCGTTGAGGGGCAGACCGAAGCCTCAGCCCTGCGCCAGGACGTTGCCGTGTCCCGGGTTCATCCAGACCAGAGCCTTCCGCAGAATGTCCTGCGCGGCGTCTTCGGACTCAAGCCGGGAACGAGCGGCATGTTCGAATCACCGGATGCCTTTTGGCTGGTCAACGTGACGGCGGACAAGCCGGCCTCGGCAGAGGAGTTGAAGAGCCTGGGTAAGCAGCTTTCCGACGAATATCTGCAGTCCATGCGTTCCGACATCCCGATGGCGCTGAACGCCGCCATGGAAAAAGAGGTTCCGCCCTCACATATCAATATGGCGCTTTATAATCAGGTCGTAACGGCCGCCACGCCGGCAAGTGCTCCGGCAGCCGATAACGGGGCACACTGATGGGCTTTGTCTACAGCATCGAAGCTGCCGATCTCCTGACGCCCGTCTCGGCCTTTCTGCGCCTTTCAAAACTGTCGGACGATCCGTACCGACTGCTGTTCGAGAGTGTCGAAGGCGGTGCAGCCCGCGGGCGTTATTCCGTCATCGCGCTTCTGCCAGATCTGGTCTGGAAATGCCGGGACGGAAAAGTGACACTGGATGGCAGGCCCATTGACGGCGTGCCGCTCGAGACACTGAAGACCATCGTGGATGAGAGCCAGATGGAGCTTCCGGCCGGAATGCCGCCAATGATCGGCGGCGTGTTCGGCGTACTGGGTTATGACATGGTGCGCCAGATGGAGCGCCTGCCGAACGCCCCACTCAACGATCTGGGACTGCCGGAAGGGATCATGATCCGTCCGCGCCTTTTCGCAGTCTTCGATTCCGTGCGGGACGAGCTTACGCTGGCCGTGCCAGTGCGCGGCGAGACAACGGATGCGAAGGCGAAGGCACTTCTCGATCAGGCACGGGCCGCTCTGGCCGCCCCACTGGGAGACGAGCGCGAGACGCTGCCGCCCGACACGGAACTGGCACCACCGACATCGAACATGACGCAACAGCAGTTCGAGGATCACGTCCGCAAGGCACAGGACTATATCGCTGCGGGCGATGCCTTCCAGATCGTGCCGAGCCAACGCTTCACAACACCATTCCCACTGTCGCCGCTCTCGCTCTATCGCAGCCTGCGCCGTGTCAATCCGGCTCCCTTCCTGTTCGTAATGGAGCTTGAGGACTACGCTCTGGTCGGGTCCTCGCCTGAAATTCTCGTGCGGTTGCGCGCCGGCGAGGTCACAGTACGTCCGCTGGCGGGCACACGTCCGCGCGGAGCGGATCGCGAAGAGGATCTGGCCCTGGAAGAGGAGCTACTGGCCGACCGCAAGGAACTGGCCGAGCATCTGATGCTGATTGACCTGGGCCGAAACGATGTCGGACGCGTCTCAGAGCTTGGAACCGTCGAGGTTCCGGAAAAATTTGTCGTCGAGCGCTACAGCCACGTCATGCATATTTCCTCGACCGTTACCGGCCGCATCAAGGACGGCAAAACGGCGATGGATGCACTTGTCGCAGCTTTCCCGGCCGGAACGCTGACAGGGGCCCCCAAGATCCGCGCCATGGAAATCATTGACGAGCTGGAACCGACGCGGCGTGGGCCCTATTCGGGCTGCGTCGGATATTTCGGGGCAGATGGGGAAATGGATACCTGCATCGGGCTGCGCATGGCCGTTCTCAAGGGCGGCAACATGTATGTGCAGGCCGGCTGCGGTGTCGTGGCCGACAGCGATCCGAACGCCGAGTTCCGCGAGACGCAGGCGAAGGCCCGCGCACTGTTTCGCGCGGCGGAAATCGCCGTCGCAACTGCCGCAAAAGCCTGACGGGGCCTCGAAACGCGATGTATTTGACGAAAACAGACACGGCGGTCATTCTATTGCCATGATCCTTCTCATCGACAATTACGACAGCTTCACATTCAACATCGTCCACCATCTGGGTGCGCTTGGGGTTGAGTGTGACGTGCGGCGCAATGACGCGCTGAGTGTCGAGGAAGCCCTGGCGCTCAATCCGTCTGCAGTCGTGATCTCGCCAGGTCCGGGTGCTCCGACCGAAGCCGGGGTCTGCTGTGACCTGATCCGTGCAGCTGCGGGCAAGGTGCCGGTTTTCGGCGTATGCCTCGGCCACCAAGCCATTGGGCAGGTCTTCGGGGCAGAAGTTGTACGCGCGCCCATGCCTATGCATGGCAAGATCAGCGCAGTTCATCATGACGGAACAGGCGTCTTTGCCGGGCTGCCAGAGCCAGTAGATGTGGTGCGCTATCACAGCCTGACTCTTGCCCCCGACAGCATTCCCGAAACGCTCGTAGTCAATGCCCGGACGGAAGACGGCGTCATCATGGGCGTGCGCCACCGTGACTATCCTGTGCACGGCGTACAGTTCCATCCCGAGAGTATTGCTTCCGTTGCAGGCCGGGAACTGCTGGCCAATTTCCTGACGATTGCCGGTATTCCGGTCCATGCCACGCAGGCCGCATGACAGTGAGTGCAGATTTTACGTCCCTTCTGCATCAGGCGGTCTCGGGACGACAGCTCGACAGTCATGAGGCAGAAACTGCTTTTCACGCCATCATGGCTGGCGAGGTCGATCCGGTTCAGCTTGCCGCTTTCCTGACTGCGCTGAAACTGCGCGGCGAAACCTTTGCTGAACTGACTGGGGCCGTTCGGGCGGTCCGTCATCACATGACGGTTCTGCCGGATGCTCCAGCCGGCACTATTGATGTATGCGGAACAGGCGGCGACGGCCTGAAGACACTGAATGTGTCCACAGCCGTAGCCTTCGTACTGGCGGGACTTGGCGTCCCCGTAGCCAAGCATGGTAACCGCGCACTCTCATCTGCTACGGGTGCGACGGATGTTCTCGAGGTTCTGGGCATTCCCCCGACCGACAATCTGGAGCTTCAGGGCCGTCGGCTGCGCGAAGATGGACTAGTCTTTCTGGCAGCCCCCCAGCATCATCGTGCGATGCGGCATGCGGCTCCTGTCCGTAAGACGCTGGGTTTCCGCACCTTGTTCAATCTGCTCGGCCCGCTGTGCAACCCCGCTCAAGTCCGCCATCAGCTGATCGGCGTGTTTGACAGGCGCTGGTGCGAGCCCGTGGCGCGGGCGCTTGGCGCACTGGGCAGTCTGTCGGTCTGGGCCGTCCATGGCTCGACCGACGAGGGTGGAAGCGACGAGCTTACGCTTGCTGGCCCCTCCCAGGTTTCGGTCTGGCAGGACGACGCTTTTTTTTCATTCGGGATCGAACCGGACATGGCCGGACTGGCTGTCGCGCCGATTTCAACCATCCGGGGCGGGGACGCGCAGACCAATGCTGCCGCATTGCTCGCCCTGCTGGATGGCGCGAATGGCGCTTACCGGGATACGGTTCTTCTCAACGCCGCTGCGGCCCTGCACGTGGCAGGTCGCGGCGATATCGTGAAGGCCGGAGCGATTGACGTTCCGGCCTTCCGTCGCAATGTAGGAATGGCGGCAGACTCCATTGACCGGGGGCTTGCACGTGCCGCGCTCGAGGTTGCGCGCATGTCAGCTCATTCCATTGCCCCCCAAAACGCAGGACGATCATGACATTCATGTACCATCGACCGGCGATGACATATTCGCCTGAGGGAACGGAACAGTTCCCGGACCCGGAAATTCCGGAAACGACGACCCCGCCCATCAAGGATCCCGAAGCGGAAACTGCGGCTGACCGCAGTGACGTTCTGGCCCGGATCTGCGCCCGCACCCGCGTGGATATCGAGCAGCGCTCGCAAATCATGTCCCTCAAGGAGATCACAGCGCGCGCCCGGGAAGTAACGGTCCCGACACGGGGCTTTGGTCAAGCGCTCCAGCATCTCACGGCTGATCGTCAGGTCGGACTGATTGCCGAGATCAAGAAGGCGTCTCCATCCGCCGGTATTCTGCGTCCGGACTACAATCCGGTGGAGATAGCGCAGGAATATCAGGCTGCCGGCGCCACCTGTCTTTCGGTTCTGACGGAAGGCTCGTGCTTTCACGGCAACACGGATGATATCCGGGCCGTGCGTGAGGCATGCAGTCTGCCGATCCTGCGCAAGGATTTTATTCTGGACCCCTGGCAAGTCCATGAAAGCCGCCTAATCGGGGCGGACTGCATTCTGCTGATCATGGCGGTGCTGACGGAAACGCAGGCGGCCGAACTAATCGCAATTGCGCGCGGGCTGGACATGGATGTCCTTCTGGAGGTCCATGACGAAGCCGAACTGAACCGGGCGCTGGCACTCGATACATTCCTGATTGGAATCAACAACCGTAACCTTCGCACCCTGAAGACCGATATCCAGACGACGATCGATCTGGCGCCGATGGTGCCGCCGGACCGTCTGGTCGTCTCGGAAAGTGGCATCCGGACGCAGGACGATATGATGAAAGTCGGAGCAGTAGGTGCGAGCGCCGTACTGGTCGGTGAGAGCCTGTTGCGTGAGCCCGATCCGGGCGTTGCAGCACGTCGATTGCTCGGTTTTATTTGATCTTCGGCCGCCTTTAAGGGCGGTCAGGGCCGTTTTTTCACGGCATACCCCCAGATCGGTGCGTTCCGCGAAAGCGGGACGTGGTCTGGCTTTTGGTAGATTCTGCCGCTAAAGCATGCGGGATTTTGTGCATTTTCATCAGGAGACCGTCATGGACGAGACACCGTCCGCTTCAGGCCGGAGCAACGGTCCGGCCCTTTCGCCGGAGACCATGAAGCGCGCTTACAGGGACATGCTTCTTGTTCGGCGATTTGAGGAAAAGGCTGGCCAGCTTTACGGCATGGGCCTGATCGGCGGCTTCTGCCATCTCTATATCGGGCAGGAAGCCGTTGTGGTTGGGATCGGCCTCAACATGAAGCAGGGCGACAAGTCCATCACGTCCTATCGCGATCACGGGCAGATGCTCGTAGCAGGCATGACGCCGCGCGGTGTTATGGCGGAACTGACGGGGCGGTCCGGTGGGTATTCCCGCGGCAAGGGGGGCTCCATGCACATGTTCTCCCGTGAAAAAGAGTTCTACGGCGGTCATGGCATTGTCGGGGCACAGGTGGCCCTCGGCACGGGGCTGGCGTTTGCGAACAAGTATCGCGGTACGGATGAAGTCTCGATCGTGTATTTCGGCGAAGGAGCCTCTGCACAGGGGCAGGTTTATGAGAGCTTCAATCTCGCCGCACTGCACAAGCTGCCCTGCATCTATGTGATCGAAAACAACCGCTACGGTATGGGCACATCCATCGAGCGCGCTTCGGCCTCCAAGGATCTGTCCCGCAACGGCGAGCCCTGGGGCATTGCCAGCCGCAAGGTAGATGGCATGGATATCTTCGCTGTGCATGAAGCCGCGCAGGAGGCCATAGAATATTGCCGTGCGGGCAAGGGGCCGTTCCTTCTGGAAATGGAAACCTATCGCTATCGTGGGCACTCCATGTCCGATCCTGCGAAGTATCGCCAGCGCGCAGAAGTCGAAGAAATGCGCCGCACGCGCGATCCGATCGAGACCCTGAAGGCCGAGATGCTGCGCAGCGGGATCGAAGAGAGCGTATTCAAGGACATTGAGACAGACGTGAAAGCCATCGTCGCTGACGCGGCCGAATTTGCACAGACGAGCCCCGAGCCGGACCATTCCGAACTCTGGACTGATATTCTGGTGGAGGCCTGATCCATGGCATCTCTAATTCTGATGCCGGCTCTCTCGCCGACCATGACCGAGGGGACGCTTGCCCGCTGGGTCAAAACAGCAGGTGAGGCCGTTTCCGCCGGAGACGTGATTGCCGAGATCGAGACTGACAAGGCGACCATGGAAGTGGAAGCCGTGGACGACGGTGTGATCAGCAAGACGCTGGTTACCGAAGGTACACAGAATATCGCGGTTAACACGCCGATTGCAGTGCTTCTTGCGGAAGGCGAGGACGCTTCCGCTGCGGACACTGTAACCCGTTCTGCTGATCCGGCTGCAGGCGCTTCTGTCGCGATTGAAACACCGGCTGATCCGGGGATCGTGGAAGCACCGGAAGTAGCACAGGCCGAGAATGATCGGGACTGGGGCGAGACCAGCGAAATCACCGTCCGTCAGGCCCTACGGGATGCGATGGCGGAAGAGCTTCGTCGCGATGAGGACGTGTTCCTGATCGGTGAGGAAGTGGCGCAGTATCAGGGTGCTTACAAGGTCAGTCAGGGCCTGCTAGATGAGTTCGGCGAGAAGCGCGTCATCGATACGCCGATCACGGAACATGGTTTCACGGGTATGGCCGTTGGTGCGGCGCTGACGGGATTGAAGCCGATCGTCGAGTTTATGACCATGAACTTCTCGCTTCAAGCCGTTGATCATATTATCAATTCTGCTGCCAAGACGTTGTATATGTCCGGTGGTCAGATGGGCTGCCCTATCGTGTTCCGTGGCCCGAATGGTGCAGCGGCGCGTGTCGGCGCACAGCACTCGCAGTGTTTCGCAAGCTGGTTTGCCCATATTCCGGGCCTGAAGGTGGTCGCTCCCTGGTCGTCTGCGGATGCGAAAGGATTGCTGCGGGCCGCTATTCGCGATCCGAACCCGGTCATCGTGCTGGAAAATGAGATCCTGTACGGCCAGAAGTTTCCGTGCCCCGTGGATGAAGACTTCATCCTGCCGATCGGTCGCGCGAAGATCGAACGGGAAGGAACGGACGTAACGCTCGTGGCCTTCTCCATCATGGTCGGCGTAGCGCTGGAAGCCGCAGCCATTCTGGCAGAAGAAGGCATTTCGGCCGAAGTCATCAACCTGCGCTCGATCCGTCCTCTGGATACCGAGACGATCGTGCGCAGCGTGAAAAAGACAAACCGGATTGTGTCCATCGAAGAAGGCTGGCCGGTGGCAGGCATCGGGGCGGAAATCTGCACCGTGGCCGTCGAGCAGGCTTTTGACTGGCTCGATGCTCCGCCAGCGCGTGTCTGCGGGCTCGACCTGCCAATGCCGTATGCGGCCAATCTCGAAAAACTGGCGCTTCCCAAACCTGAATGGGTTGTGGACGCCGTTCGCAAGCAGCTGCGGGACTGACAACGATGGCTACCGATATTCTGATGCCGGCGCTGTCGCCGACTATGACCGAAGGCAAACTGGCCCGCTGGCTCAAAGCCGAGGGCGATACCGTTTCCGCTGGCGACGTGATTGCCGAAATCGAAACCGACAAGGCGACCATGGAAGTGGAAGCCGTGGACGAGGGCATTCTTGGGCGCATCCTGATCAAGGAAGGTGTCGAGGGCATTCCCGTCAACACGCCGATCGCAGTTCTTGTGGAAGAGGGCGAAGCTGTGCCGAACGCCTCTTCCATGCAGGCGCCAGTGACCCCGAAAGCTGAGGTCGCCTCAGCGGCAACGATGAGAGCCGCGCCTGCGAAAGCTTCGGCAGAAGAGAAGGGTGAGCGGATTTTCGTCTCTCCGCTGGCGCGCCGCATGGCGCGTGAGCGAGGCATTGCCCTCGATGAGCTGACGGGAAGCGGCCCGAATGGCCGTATTCTCAAGCGAGATGTAGAAAAGGGCGTGACGGCTCCAAAGACTGAGCCGAAAGTAGTTCCGGCAGCAACTCTTCTTGCTGCTTTGGAAGATACGGTGCGTCGCGTTCCGAATTCCACGATGCGTAAAGTCATTGCGCGGCGTCTGACGGCGTCCAAGACGCAGGTTCCGCATTTCTATGTCTCGGTCGATATCGAGTTGGATGCACTGCTGGAATTGCGATCGAAGCTGAATGCCACTGCGCAAGAAAACAGCTTCAAGATTTCCGTCAACGACATGATGATCAAGGCCGTTGCGCTGGCGCTGAAGAAAGTACCGGGTGTGAACGTGCAGTTCACGGATGTCGAGACGCTGCATTTCGAAAATGTGGACATCTCGATGGCCGTGTCGGTGCCAGACGGCCTGATCACGCCGATCATCCGCAACGCTGATCACAAGTCCCTGCGCCAGATCAGCGTCGAGGCCAAAGATCTGGCCAAGCGTGCCCGTTCTGGAAAACTCAAGCCGGAGGAATTCCAGGGCGGGACGTTCTCCATTTCCAACATGGGCATGTTCGGCGTGCGCGAATTCGCAGCGATCATTAATCCGCCTCAGGCCGGTATTCTGGCAATTGCATCCGGTGAAAAGCGGGCCGTGGTGCGTGGATCAGAAATTGCTGTTGCAACCGTGATGACGGCGACGCTTTCGGTCGATCACCGCGCCGTCGATGGCGCGCTTGGTGCCGAATGGCTTAATGCACTGCGCGATATCGTGCAGAACCCTTACATTCTGGTGGTCTGAACCATGTCCGATACATTCGATCTGATTGTTGTTGGCGGCGGCCCCGGCGGCTATGTGGCGGCACTTCGCGCCAGCCAGCTCGGCATGAGCGTGGCGCTTGTGGAAAGCACGCATTTCGGCGGAGTGTGCCTCAACTGGGGCTGCATTCCGACCAAGGCGCTTCTGCGGTCTTCGGAAATTCACCACCTACTTCACGAACTGGGGACGTTCGGGCTTTCCGCCGACAATATCTCGTTTGATCTGTCCAAAATCGTTGGGCGTTCGCGCAGCATCGCACGCCGGATGGGTGCTGGCATTGCGCATCTGCTGAAGAAGGCCAAAGTCACGACGTTTGACGGTCATGCAAAACTGTCCGGTCGTTCGGGCGAGGCGCATCAGGTCGCCATCACCAAGGATGGTGCTGCGGTTGCGACCATCAAGGCGCCGCATGTCATCCTTGCAACGGGTGCGCGCGGTCGTCAGCTTCCGGGGCTTGAAACAGACGGCACCCTGATCTGGGGCGCACGCGAGGCTATGACACCGAAGGAACTGCCCAAACGCCTCCTCGTCATCGGCTCAGGTGCCATCGGCATCGAGTTCGCGTCCTTCTACCGGAACATGGGCAGTGAGGTCACGATTGCCGAAGTGGCGGACCGGATCCTGATTGCCGAAGATCCGGAAATCAGCGCCGCTGCTCGCAAGGCCTTCGAGAAACAGGGGGTGCAGATCATCACCAGCGCGAAAGTAGGACCGCTGAACAAAGGTGAAAACGAAGTCTCCACGACGATCGAAAGTCCGGCGGGTAAGGTCGAGCTTACGGTCGATCGCGTGATCTGCGCCGTCGGCATCGTCGGTAATGTCGAGGATCTAGGACTCGAAGGCACTAAAGTGCAGGTCGAACGGACCCACATCGTGACGGACGGTTTCTGCCGCACCGGCGAACCAGGCATCTATGCGATCGGCGACGTCGCGGGGGCTCCATGGCTGGCCCACAAGGCGAGCCATGAGGGCATTCTGTGCGTGGAGAAGATTGCAGGCCGTTCGCCGCAACCGCTCCATCCCTTGAATATCCCCGGTTGTACCTATTCGCGTCCGCAGATCGCCTCTGTCGGGCTCAGCGAAGAGAAGGCCATTGCTGCCGGCCACAAGGTCAAGGTCGGGCGCTTCCCGTTTATCGCCAATGGTAAGGCTGTTGCGATGGGCGAGACAGACGGTATGGTCAAGACCGTGTTCGATGCCACGACCGGCGAGCTTCTTGGCGCGCACATGATTGGTTCCGAAGTCACGGAAATGATTCAAGGCTACGTCATCACCCGCACAGGTGAACTGACGGAAGCGGAATTGGTCGAGACGGTTTTCCCGCATCCGACCATTTCCGAAACTATGCACGAGGCAACTCTGGCGGCCTTCGACGGCCCGCTGCATATCTGAGTATCATGTCCCAGCGTATCACCATCGATCACCGTTCGGCGCCTGCCCTCCGTCATCCGGAAAAGGCGCACCGGCCTGACAACCCTATCCAACGCAAGCCGTCCTGGATCCGGGTCAAGGCTCCGAACCATCCCGTGTATCACGAGACCCGCGCGCTCATGCGGGATGCGGGCCTCGTGACGGTCTGCGAGGAGGCGGCCTGCCCCAATATCGGGGAATGCTGGTCTCAGCGTCATGCCACGATGATGATCATGGGCGAGATCTGCACCCGGGCCTGTGCGTTTTGCAACGTCACGACCGGGATGCCTAAGCATCTCGATGAGGACGAGCCACGGCGGGTCGGGGAAGCGGTGGCGAAGCTTGGACTCAAGCATGTCGTCATCACTTCGGTAGACCGTGACGATCTGGAAGATGGGGGAGCGACGCATTTCGCACGGGTCATCCATGCAATCCGTGAGGCTTCTCCACAGACCACGATCGAGATTTTGACGCCTGATTTTCTGCGCAAGGATGGCGCCCTGGAGGTCGTGGTCGCGGCTCGACCGGACGTTTTCAATCACAATATCGAGACCGTGCCGCGCCTTTACCCCACCATCAGACCCGGCGCTCGTTACTATCAGTCAGTCCGCATCCTGGACGGAGTAAAGAAACTCGATCCTTCCATTTTTACCAAGTCCGGCCTGATGCTTGGGCTTGGCGAAGAACGGATGGAAGTAGCCCAGGTGATGGATGATTTCCGAATTGCGGACGTCGATTTCCTGACGCTTGGACAATATCTCCAGCCGTCCGCGAAACACGCGGCGGTGGAAAAGTTTGTTACCCCCGACGAGTTTGACGGCTATGCTGCTGCTGCCCGTTCAAAAGGATTTCTTCAGGTCAGCGCCAGTCCACTGACCCGGTCCTCCTACCATGCGGATAGTGATTTCGCGAAGCTTCAGGCTGCGCGGAACAGCCGTCTGAAAGAAAGTCTCTGATGCCGACACATGCCGAGCAACGGTTGATCGCTTACACGCCAGATCAGCTTTTCGATCTTGTGGCAGATGTGGAGAAATATCCGCAGTTCCTTCCTTGGTGTGTGAAGGCAAGCATCCGAACCCAGACGGAACAGGAACTTGTTGCGGATCTGACGATCGGGTTCGGCCCGTTCCGCGAAACCTTCACCAGCCGCGTGACACTGGAGCGGTCGTCACGTATCCGGGTGCGCTACGAGAAGGGGCCTTTCCGCTACCTGAACAATGTCTGGACGTTCACGCCGGATCCACGGGGCTGTCTGGTCGATTTCTTCGTGGATTTTGAATTCCGTTCGCGTCTTCTACAGAATGCGATGGGCGTCGTATTCAATGAGGGCGTGCGCCTGATGGTCTCTGCCTTCATCAAGCGTGCACGGGACATTTACGGCACACAAGCGACGAAAGCGGTCCCGCCAGCACCCGGACTTTCCCAAAGGACATAAAATTTCATAGTATTTCCAGAACCATCTGATGCGTGAGTCGTTACTGCTCTCGAGCACGGTCATGGTAATATGGAAAGGATTACGTAATGAAAAAGATTTCTTTTGGCGCATTTACCCTCATCGCTCTGGTCGCTGTGGCTTCTCCCGCAATGGCCGAGCATCACCATCACAGCAAGCACCACGGCAAAGCTGCGCAGGCGCAGAAGATTGACAGCGAGTCCGCAACAGATGCCCTCAACGCCCGTTCGCTGCAGCAGGCACAGACGCCGGTTGCAGCGACGGCACCAACCGCCGCAATTCCGACGGCTCCGAGTCTTCAGGCTCCGGCAACAGCTTCCACGCTTCCGGCTCCGACGCAGGGCAACTGAGGCTCCAGGCGGACCTTAGGTCCGCTGCAATGTCAGGCGAAAGCGGCTTCCGTTCATTCGGGAGCCGCTTTTTTGTGTCAGGCATCCAGAACCATCTGCAGGGCATGGTGTACGGACTGGGCGCGGATGGCAGCGCGGTCCCCTGTAAAATGACGTTGTACGCTTGTGGTTAATCCCGTTCGGACGGCCAGCCCGAAGCAGACGGTTCCGACCGCTTTGAGTGCGCTACCACCACCCGGTCCGGCGATCCCTGTCACGGAGATGGCAACGTCCGCATTCTTGGCATTCAGAAGACCACCGTTAGCCATCGCCTCGGCGGTCTGGATGCTAACGGCGCCGTATTGCACCAGAATGGCTTCGGAAACACTGACAGCACTCATTTTTAGGGCATTGGAATAGGTAACAAAGCCGCCCTCCAGCATGTCTGACGATCCAGGAATATCACTAAGCGCAGCAGCAATCAGACCGCCTGTACAGCTTTCCACCGTAACCAGCCTGCGGCCGGTTCTGCGGAGATGCTCAAGCACCTGTTCGGCAAACGTGCGGAGTTCGTTATCCGGCATGGGTATTCCTGACATGATAGATCATCATGCTGGCCTCGATATTTTCGACATAGAGGCGTGTCTCGCGATAGGGCAGGCGTTCGATCCAATCCAGAACACCATCTTCGGAGAGCGGTTCGGCGGGAGGATCTGCCCTCAGCCAGAGATCAACGCGGTGCGGGCCGGCATTATAGGCCGCCAGAGCATAGGGAATCACATTCCCGAAACGCTCCAGAAGCTGTGAAACATAGGCCGTGCCGATCCGGAGATTCGTCTGGGGATCGGTCAGGGCTGCGGGGGAGACATTAACGTGACCAAGATGCCCCTTACGTACTACGTCCTTCGCTGCGGCGGGAAGAAGCTGCAACAGGCCGACCGCATGAGCGCTACTTATAGCGTCGGGGTCAAAGCCGCTTTCCTGCCGAATAATGGCGGGAATCAGCCCGTCAGGGACAGTCGAATTTGACGGATAGGAATCGGGAAAGCCCTGTGGGTAAAGAGCAATCCCTTTGCGGGCCAAGGCATACGATGCAAAGACTTCCGGCGCGGCTAGATCAAGCCGGGACGCAGCATCCGCAACGGCTTTCTGTCCCTTGGACGAAGGATTGAGCACACTCAGCATCATGAGAAACTCGCGTGCATGATCGGAATCGCCTGCCTGCACGAGATCCGTTGCAGCTTCGAGCAGGTCCGTATGGATGAGGGTTCCGGCAGTAAGGGGGGGAAGGGTCTGGAGCGCCTGCAGCAGGGCGCCGTCAAAAGCCTCTGAGGACTTTCCGGAAACCAGAATATTTTCATCGTGTGTCAAAGCCGCGAGCGCAAGCTGCCCAGGAAAGGTGGTGGGATAAGAAGCGGCTTTGCGAAAGGCGGCTTCGGCATCCTGCTGCCGGTCTGCGGCCTGTAGTGCGCGGCCTGCCCAGTAATAACCACGGGCCTGCATCTGGAGCGAAGTGGCGTCCTGAAGTGGTCTGAAGAAGTTTTCCGCACGAGCAGGAGCCTGAAACTCCCTCAGGGCGATGATCCCACTAAGCAGCTCGGCTTCCTGACGATCCGTCGTATCGGGCGCCATGCTGGTGTCGTCGGCGAGATCCGCAGCCTCTTTTGGACGGCCAGCCAGCAAAAAGGCACGAGCAAGACTGAGGCGTTCGGACGACCAGTCATGCGAGGGGTTGGCTTTCTGGAGCGACGCGCCCTGCGCATCCCACAACGATAGCGCTTCGTCCAGCCTGTCCCCACGGCGCAGCGCTCTGAGGCGATAACGGATCAAGACAGGATCAGATTGCAGGTCAGCAGGGAGCAATGCGAACAGGGAATCAGCGTCAGGCAAACCCTGACGTTCGGCCAGCCGGGCACGAGCCAGTAGCTGTTGCTCCGGGGCAAGACGCTCGATCTGACGAGACGCGGCGGAGAACTGGCCCCGCAGTTCCAGCGCCTCATAACGAACCCACTGATCGGTGGAGGCGAAGTTCTGGCCGAACCGCTGAAATAGTGTCTGTTCTTCGCCGACGGTCAGGGCATTGCCTGACAACCAGAGACGACGGGCCGTTGATGCCGCGTCAGGAAGATGAAGAGCGCAGACCTCGAACGCCGCCGGGAGCGTGAGAGGATAGCGCGGGCAAAGAGCGTTCAAAATCTGCGGATCACTCGTCTGGGCCAGGGCGTTCTGGTAGCGCCAGAGGATCCGGCCCCGCTGCGGCCACTGCGGCGTCTGGGCCAGAAAATCAGCGTAGCGCTGTGCCGGAAAAACAGCTCCGCCCGGTCCGACGAGAAGGAGCCATTCCGCCAACCGCTCCCGAACGAGAGAAGACGGAGGCACGGCGAGGGCAGATGGCGCGGCGCAAAGCGCCATAAGCCCAGTAAAGAGTATTCGGCTATTTCGGAAGAACATGCGTCCAAACCTCTCCGCCACCCCGGATGACGAGTTCGATTGCGACACCCAGAACCACCAGTAGGCCGATCCATGCGATCCAGCGATAACGGGCTAGAAGATTGGCGACGATCGATGCAGCGAGCCCCATCAGCAGAACCGAGAGCACAAGCCCCGATACAAGAATCCACGGATGTCCGACAGCGGCACCAGCCACCGCCAGAACGTTATCGAGACTCATGGACAGATCGGCCACCACGATCCTCAGGACGGCCTGTCCGAGGCGCGGTGGGGCGGCTTCGACGTCCTCGTGATGTTCGGCGCCACGAAGCTCACGATACATTTTCCAGCAGACCCATAGAAGCAGGAAGCCACCTGCCAGCGTCAGGCCAACCACGGCAAGGAGCGTTGTCGCCAGCAGGGCCAGGCCGACACGCAGGATGGCCGCAAAGCCCGTTCCGAACAAAATGGCGAGACGGCGCTGCCGACCCTCGAGATTACGCACGGCCATACCGATGACGACCGCATTGTCACCGGCGAGGGTGATGTCGATCAGGGTGATCTGGCCGAGGGCTACGAGAGCGTGAAGCAGAGAGTCAGGAGCCAAAGTGTCATTCTTCCGAAAAGGGGTCCGTGCAATGTCTTCGTATTTGGTCTAAGGAGCCTCCGTAAAGCCCCACCCAGCATCCGGAGTTCCCATGGTACCCCGTTATAGCCGTCCGCAGATGACTGCCATCTGGTCTCCCGCCAACCGTTTTCGCATCTGGTTCGAGATCGAAGCCCTTGCCTGCGAAGCCATGGCACAACGGGGTGACATTCCCGCCGAATCAGCCAAAATCATTCGCGAAAAGGGTGATGTCGCCATGGCGGCGTTCTCCGACGCGGATCTGGCCCGCATTGACGAGATCGAGGCCGAAACGCGCCATGACGTCATTGCGTTCCTGACCTGGCTTGCAGAAAAGGTCGGCCCGGACAGCCGCTTCGTCCATCTGGGCATGACGTCTTCGGATGTGCTGGATACCTGCCTGTCCGTCCAGATGACGCAGGCCGCCGATCTTCTGCTGGAAGATCTGGACCGCGTTCTCGCTGCCCTGAAGGCCCGCGCCTACGAGCACCGCAACACGGTTACGATCGGCCGCAGCCACGCGATCCATGCCGAGCCGACCAGCTTTGGCCTGAAAATTGCTGGACACTACGCCGAATTCGCCCGCAACCGCGAGCGCCTTCTTCAGGCCCGCAAGGAAATTGCGGTCTGCGCGATTTCCGGTGCTGTCGGCACCTATGCCCATATCGACCCGGAAATCGAAGAATACGTCGCTGACAAGCTGGGTCTGGCTGTCGAGAGCGTGTCCACGCAGGTCATTCCTCGTGACCGCCATGCCGCGTTCTTCTGCACCCTCGGCGTGATTGCCAGTGGCATTGAGCGTCTGGCCGTTGAGGTCCGTCATCTGCAGCGTTCGGAAGTTCGGGAAGCTGAAGAGTTCTTCCACAAGGGACAGAAGGGCAGTTCGGCAATGCCGCACAAGCGCAACCCTGTCCTGTCGGAGAACCTGACCGGCCTGGCGCGCCTGATCCGCTCGCATGTCGTGCCGGCTCTGGAAAACGTCGCATTGTGGCACGAGCGGGACATCAGCCACTCCGCCGTCGAGCGCAACATCTGCCCCGATGCGACGATCGGCCTGGATTTTGCTCTGATGCGTCTGGCCGGGATGATGGAAAAGCTGGTCGTCTATCCCGAACAGATGATCGCGAACATGGAAAGCCTCGGCGGCGTCGTCCATTCCGGTGAGGTGCTGCTCACGCTGGCGCGCGCCGGAATTTCCCGCGAGGACGCCTATCGGATCGTACAGCGCAACGCCATGGAAACATGGACCAAGCTGAACAAACCGTGCTTCAAGACCTTCCGTGAAAACCTTGAAGCCGATCCGGAAGTCGCCGGTCGGGTCAGCAAGGAGATTCTCGATCAGGCATTCGACCCGGCACAGCATCTTCGTGCCGTGGATCGCATCTTCGCCCGTATCTTCGACTGAGAGGTATGCGGAACGCAGACTTCCTGCGATTTCCTGCGTTCCGCACACTCGCAGTTCCGGTTCCGCAATGCTATGGAACCACAATTCGTCGCTGCTCCAGCCGTCCGCATCTTCTGTCAGGACGGCGCAACGCTAAGGATTGCTCATGGCTCGCCGCCGCCAGCTCTATGAGGGCAAAGCCAAGGTTCTTTTTGAAGGCCCAGAACCCGGCACACTCGTTCAGTACTTTAAGGATGACGCCACCGCCGGAAACGGCGCGAAGAGCGGCATCATCACCGGCAAGGGTGTCCTGAACAACCGCATCAGCGAATACCTGATGCTCAAGCTTCACGAGATCAACATTCCAACCCACTTCATCCGTCGGCTGAACATGCGCGAGCAGCTCATCCGCGAAGTGGAGATCATTCCGCTTGAAGTTGTGGTACGCAATGTGGCGGCGGGCTCGCTGGCCAAGCGGCTTGGCATCCCCGAGGGGACGCGCCTGCCGCGCACGATCATCGAATATTACTACAAGAACGACGCGCTCAATGACCCGATGGTGTCGGAAGAGCATATCGCAGCGTTCAACTGGGCCGCACCGCAGGACATGGACGACATGAACCAGCTTGCGCTCAGGACAAATGATTTCCTGATGGGCATGTTCACGGCCGTGGGTATCACGCTGGTGGATTTCAAACTGGAATTCGGACGGATCTGGGAAGGCGAGGAGATGCGTATTCTTCTGGCAGACGAGATTTCACCGGATAACTGTCGTCTGTGGGATTCCAAGACGAACGAAAAAATGGACAAGGATCGCTTCCGCCGTGACATGGGTCGCGTCGAGGAAGCGTATCAGGAAGTGGCAAAGCGTCTCGGGATCCTGCCCGAGGCCGGGAATGGTGACCTCAAGGGTCCGGAGGCAGTTCAGTGAAAATTCGCGTTTTTGTTTCCCTGAAAGACGGCGTTCTCGACCCGCAGGGCAAGGCCGTGGGCCATGCTCTGGAAACCCTTGGCTTCAAGGGGCTCGGCGAAGTTCGCGTCAACCGCGTCGTCGAGCTTGAGGTTCCGACCGACAATGCCGCCGATGCGCTGGCACAGGGCGAGGCCATGGCGCGTGCGCTTCTGGCTAACGAAGTCATCGAAGATTTCAGTGTCGAGGTGGCAGAATGACCCGTCTTTCCGCGATCTTTCTGCTGGCTGGCATCGCGGCCGCTCCCGCTCTTGTCACTGTCCCGGCCCACGCGCAGCGCGTGTCCAAGGTTTCGGGTAAGGCTCTGGGCCAGATGTGCTCCAGCAAGTCCTCCATCGGGATGTGCGACGCCTATCTTTCTGGCCTGATGGATGGTGAAGCCTGGGCCAAGAAATATGACAGTTTTGCCCATGACGAGTCCGCTCCGGTCGCATTCTGCGTACCCGCCCAGCAGACTGCACCGCAGGTTCGCGGTCTGGTCGTCGCCTGGCTGCATGCCCATAACGACGCGCTGGCGGAGCCTGCCGGTAAAGCGGTCTATCGCGCCCTGCATGACACTTATCCGTGCCATGCAGCTTCCGCTCCGGCGGAGGACCAGAAATGAAAGCAGGTATCGTCGTATTTCCCGGCACGAACCGGGAGCGCGACATGGTTCATGCCCTGAAGCTGGTCACGGGGCAGACACCGCGTCTAATCTGGCACCGAGAGACCTCGCTGGGTGATCTGGATCTCGTCGTGCTGCCGGGCGGTTTCAGCTTCGGGGATTACCTGCGCAGCGGTGCCATGGCCGCACATTCGCCGATCTTGCGCGACGTCAAGGCGTTCGCGGGCAAAGGCGGTCACGTTCTGGGCGTCTGCAATGGCTTTCAGATCCTGACGGAATCCCATCTTCTGCCGGGCGCACTGCTGCGCAATGCAGGCCTGCGTTTCCTGTCGCAGGATTGCCATCTGAAGGTTGAGAACGCGTCGTCGCCCTATACGCAGGGCTGGACGCGCGGGGATGTGTTCCGCGCGCCGCTCGCACATGGTGACGGCAACTACACGGCTTCGCCCGAGACGCTGAAGCGTCTTGAAGGCGAGGGCCGCGTGGCGTTCCGCTACTGCGGTGCGGATGGAGTGGTTTCGGACGATGACCGCGCCACCAACCCCAACGGGAGCACGCGCTCCATCGCCGGGATCCTGAGCGAAAATGGCCGTGTCTGTGGCCTGATGCCGCACCCGGAGAACCTGACTGACCCCGAAATCGGCGCAACCGACGGCGTGCCGCTTTTCAAAGGCCTTGTGGAGGCTCTTGTCGGATGAGTGTGACGATTGATGCCCAGCTTGCCCAGTCTTTCGGACTGACCGGCGAGGAATACGCCAAACTTGTCACGATCATGGGACGGACGCCGAGCTTTACGGAGCTTGGAATTTTCTCCGTCATGTGGTCCGAACACTGCTCCTACAAATCGTCCCGCATCCATCTCAAGACGCTGCCCACCAAGGCTCCGTGGGTCATCCATGGGCCGGGCGAGAACGCAGGCGTCGTAGATATCGGCGAGGGTCTGGCCGCCGTCTTCAAGATGGAGAGCCACAACCACCCGTCTTTCATCGAGCCCTATCAGGGCGCGGCGACGGGCGTCGGCGGCATTCTGCGCGACGTGTTCACGATGGGCGCGCGTCCAATTGCGAACCTCAACGCCCTGCGCTTCGGCGATCCAAAACATGCAGGAACGCGCCGCATCGTCGATGGCGTCGTGCGTGGTGTTGGTGGTTACGGCAACTGCGTCGGTGTTCCGACCGTGGGTGGCGAGGTCAACTTCCACAAGGCGTATGACGGCAATCCGCTCGTCAATGCCATGACGGTAGGTGTGGCCAAGCAGGACAAGATCTTCCTGTCGGCTGCGGCTGGCGTAGGCAATCCGGTCGTGTACGTCGGCTCCAAGACGGGCCGTGACGGTATTCATGGCGCGACCATGTCCTCGGCGGAGTTCGACGAGGAAGCAGCGTCCAAGCGCCCGACCGTTCAGGTTGGCGATCCGTTCATCGAGAAGCTGCTGATCGAGGCCTGCCTTGAACTGATGGCGACCGATGCGATCGTCGCCATTCAGGACATGGGTGCAGCCGGTCTGACATCTTCCGCCGTTGAAATGGCGGGCAAGGGCGGCGTTGGCATCGAGCTGAACCTTGACGCAGTTCCGCAGCGCGAGCCGAACATGTCGGCTTACGAGATGATGTTGTCCGAGAGCCAAGAGCGGATGCTCATGGTTCTCAAGCCCGAACGGACCGAAGTTGCCCGTGCGATCTTTGCCAAGTGGGAACTGGATTTCGCCATCATCGGTGTGTTGACCGATACGGGCCGCATCACGATCCGTCATAATGGCGAGATCGAAGCCGATATTCCGCTGGCCCCGCTGGCAGATGAAGCTCCGGTCTATAACCGCCCGACCGTGCCTCTGACGACACCAGCACGGATCGAGACTCCGGCAGACCCGGAAGGGATCGAAAAGGCGCTTCTGACGCTGATCGGTTGTCCCGATCTGGCATCCCGCGCCTGGGTCTGGAACCAGTATGACGGCTCGGTTGGTGGCAACACGGCGCGTCGTCCGGGTGCGGCCGATGCGGCTGTCGTGCGTGTCGAAGGTACGCGTCTGGGTCTTGCCCTGACAACGGACTGCACGCCGCGCTACTGTCAGGCTGATCCCAATACGGGTGGTGCACAGGCTGTTGCCGAGGCATGGCGTAACATCACGGCAACGGGCGCAACACCGCTGGCCGTGACGGACAACCTGAACTTCGGCAATCCGGAACGGCCGGAAATCATGGCGCAGTTCGCCGATGCCATCAAAGGCATGGGCGATGCTTGCCGTGCACTCGACTTCCCGGTCGTGAGCGGCAACGTCTCGCTCTATAACGAGACGCGCTCCCCGTCCGGCGAGGCTCAGGCGATTCTGCCGACACCCGCGATCGGTGCGCTTGGCGTGCTGGCGGATGCGTCCAAGTCCATCGGGCTTTCGATGCCAGATGCCCATGATCTGGTGCTGGTCGGCTCCATTCGCGGCGAACTCGGGCAGTCCCTGTGGCTGCGCGAGATCTGCCAGCGTGAAGATGGCGCACCGCCAGTGGTCGATCTTGCAGTCGAGCGTCGCAATGGTGATTTCGTGCGCAGCCAGATAGGCGCGGGCGCAGTTGCGGCCTGTCACGACATTGCCGATGGCGGATTGCTGGTGACGGTGGCGGAAATGGTCATGGCAAGCGGCGTTGGCTGCACGCTTGAAGCCGCTCCGACGGATGTTGCGGCGCATGCGTTCTGGTTTGGTGAAGACCAGGGCTGCTACGTCATTGCAACTTCCGACGGCGCAGCCCTTGCAGCAGCAGCCGAGAAGGCCAACGTTCCAGCAATTCGTCTGGGACGTTCGGGTGGCACTGATCTGGTTCTTCCGGGAACTGTCAGCGTCAGTGCGGAACGCCTCAATGAGATCAATGCCGCATTCTTCCCGCGGTTCATGGGTGAGGGAGCCTGATTTTTATGCCGATGGCAGCTTCTGAAATCGAACGCACGATCCTCGCCGCCATCCCTGACGCCCGGATCGAGATCGAAGATCTCGCCGGGGACGGGGATCATTACGCCTGCCAAGTCACAAGCGAAGCCTTCCGCGGGCTTTCGCGTGTACGCCAGCACAAACTGGTTTATGATGCGTTCGGAACCCGCATGGGCACCGAACTGCATGCGATGGCCCTCAAGACGCTCACCCCTTAAGAGCCGGGGCTGACGTCTTTTTTCCAGACGAGCACTGACAGCAGGAGCGGACGTTCTGTCCGCCCTGCCGAACCAAGGAAAATCCAATGTCCGAAACCGTGTTCCAGCATATCCAGAACCTGATCGACGCCAATCCGGTCATGCTGTTCATGAAGGGTGACAAGCTCTTCCCGCAGTGCGGCTTCTCCGCACGCGTGGTCCAGATCCTCAACCATCTTGGCGTCCCGTTCGCAACCTGCAACATTCTTGAAAGCGCTGAACTTCGTCAGGGCATCAAGGACTTCTCGCAGTGGCCAACCGTGCCCCAGCTCTACGTCAAGGGCGAGTTCGTTGGTGGCTGCGATATCGTTACCGACATGTATCAGAGTGGCGAGCTTGAGACTTTGCTGACTGAAAAAGGCATCACGACCGCTAACGCCTGAGTTGCTACGCCCTGATTCAGGGCCAATCATGGCGAAAAGTGCTGAATTCAGCACTTTTTAAGCATTGCTCCTGCCACAATTCAGCCATGAAGTAGCGAAAAGTGGCAGGACCTTGATTTTTTTGGAAACTTTCCCATCAGGGGTTGTCGAACCCCGAGTTCAGCGCATAGGCTGCTTCCATCAGAACGGGATGGGATACACGTCAATGGCGCGGAACTGGGTCGGCAGAATTACTCTGGGTATCATGGGTGTCGGTATCTGCATGGGAGCAGGCAAAGCCTATGCCCGTCCGGCCATCACCGATTATGAAGCCAGCAAGCTGACCTTCGATGCACTGACTGCCACGCCGGTCTATCACCATGTCGTTTTCCATCATGCTCTCGCACGTCGCACGACGTCGCATAATACAGCCATTGCCTGGAACAGCTCACACGCGGTGGTCCGTAACGTGGCCTATCGTCCGCATACAGTCGCTCACACACATGTCACTGTTGCCTCGGCACACCACCACGCACGCGCCCGTCGGACCTGATTTCTTCAGAACTGCCGCAACACATCCTGGATGCGCCGCGCCTGGCCTGATGAGTCAACAACGATCAGGTCAATCCGGGTACTGGGCCTGTTCCACTCCGGTTTTGTCAGCAGGATATAGTTGAAGGCTTCCATAGTCTTTGAGACTGTCTGGCTGTCAAACATGACGCACTTTCCCGCAGGCTGCGTCTCTGTTTGACCTCAACGGCGATCAGCCATTCCGAATCTGTCGCCAATATATCGAGTTCGCCGTAAGGCGTTCGCAGCCTCTGTGCAAGAATTGTCAGACCGCGCTCCTCAAGGAGGCGGGCTGCAATGTTTTCGGCGTTCAGCCCCATGTAATAGGACTGAACGCCGCGTGTGCGCCTGCTTTTCAGCGTTCGCTCCGCAGAAGGCGGGCGGCATCCAGCGCGAAATAGGTAAGGATGCCGTTACATCCAGCACGTTTAAAGGCCATCAGGCTTTCCATGATCGTGCGGTCACGGTCGAGCCAGCCGTTCTGAATGGCCCCCATCAGCATCGCGTACTCGCCAGACACCTGATAGGCAAAAGTCGGTACCTCAAAGCGCTCTCGAACGCGACGGATGATATCGAGATACGGCATACCCGGCTTGACCATGATCATATCCGCACCTTCACGCAGATCCTGCTCGACTTCGCGCATGGCTTCGTCGGAATTGGCAGGGTCCATCTGGTAGGTCTTCTTGTCTCCGTGCAGCAGGCTGCCGGAACCCAAGGCATCACGAAACGGGCCATAGAAGGCGGAGGCATACTTGGCCGTGTAAGCCATGATACGCGTCGTGTCGTAGCCGTTGCCATCAAGCGTTTCGCGGATAGCCTTAACGCGACCGTCCATCATGTCGGACGGAGCGATAATATCATTCCCGGCTCGGGCCTGATTAAGAGCCTGCTGACGCAGGATCTCGACGGAGGCGTCATTGAGAATGCGGCCGTTCTCAATGACGCCGTCATGGCCATGATCAGTGTACGGGTCGAGCGCCACATCGCCGATGATACCCAGATCAGGGAAGGCTTCCTTGATGGTGCGCGAGGCACGGCACATCAGGTTGTCCGGGTTGAGGGCCTCGGTCCCGGTAGCGTCGCGGACGCTCATGGGCGTGACAGGGAAGATGGCGACGGCCGGGATGCCGAGGTCCACGGCCTGCCGGACGTGTTCCACGACATTGTCCACGCTGACGCGTTCTGCGCCTGGCATGGAGTCGACTTTCTGGCGCTGGTTCTCACCTTCACAGACGAAGATCGGCCAGATCAGGTTGTCGACATGCAGGCGATGTTCCTGCACCAGACGGCGGGTGAAAGCATCGTGGCGATTACGCCGCGGACGGGAGAGGGGGTATGCTGCATTGCTCATACCCCCGATCATGCGCCTAACTTTGGTCTCTGCAAAGTCGACTGTTGCGGATGCCGTACGCAAAATAGACAGAAAGTCCAATAGTGAGCCAGACAACAAGTCTGATCCAGGTCAACCTGTCGAGCGATATCATCACTGCACCACAAGATAGTATTCCGAGCAAGGGAACGAGCAGGCCACCCGGAACCCGAAACTGTCGCGGGGCGTCCGGATATCTGTAACGCAGGACTGGAACGCCGACGCAGACAATGATGAAAGCCAGTAAAGTTCCGATGGACGTCATATTGCCGAGCTGAGCAATCGGAAGCACCGCAGCAAACACACTGGTCAGCGCTGCAAACATCAGATGTGACGTCCAGGGCGTATGGGTTCGGGCATTGAGCTTCGAGAAGACTGGCGGCAACAGGCCGTCATGGGACATAATCAGGAAGACGCGCACCTGCCCCATTAGGAGCCCGAATAAGACCGAGATATATCCGGCCGTGATGCCGAGTTTCACAAAACTGGCCAGCCAGGGCATGCCGGCGACATCGATGGCCGTAGCAACCGGGCTCGGGTCATTGGCCATAGCGCGGTAATCAACCACGCCTGTCAGGACCATTGAGAACACTGCATAGACCACGGAGCAGACGAGCAGACTTCCCAGAATACCAACGGGAATGTCGCGCGCCGGGTTGCGGCTGTCCTGCGCAGTAGTGGAGACGATGTCGAAGCCTAGATAGGCGAAAAAGGCCATGCCGGCGGCTCGCATGACGCCGGACATACCGAACTGTCCAAATGTACCGGTGTTCTGCGGAATGAACGGATGGTAGTGCGCGAAGCTGATATGCGGTGCGCAGGCCGCAATCACAGCAACGATAACGGTGAGCTTGATGCAGACAACGATCGTGTTGATAGTCGTAGACTCACTCACGCCGCGCATGAGCAGAGCCGTGACACCCCAGAGCGCACAGACAGCCGGGAAGTTGAACCAGGCCGAGGCCATACTTCCATCCGGCATCGTGACAGGCGTCATTGGCGTTGCCAGCAGACGGGGATCGATATGGATGCCCCAGCCCTCAAGCAACGACGCAAGGTAGCCTGACCAGCTGGACGCAACGGCCGCAGCGCCCACGGTATATTCCAGCACGAGATCCCAGCCGATGATCCAGGCGATCAACTCGCCCATCGACGCATAGGCGTAGGAATAGGCTGAACCGCCCGAAGGGATCATGCTGGCAAGTTCACCGTAGCAGAGGCCCGCGAAACCGCAGGCTACCGCTGCGATGACGAAAGAGAGAGTCACAGCCGGGCCAGCATTCTGGCCGGCGGCAACGCCCGTGAGAGAAAAAAGGCCAGCACCGATCGTCACGCCGATACCGAGGGCGACGAGCTGCCAGGGACCGAGAACACGCCTGAGGCCAGTCTGGCTGTCGGCTGCGGATGATACGGGTTTGGTCCGCCAGAGCGGAGTGGTCATGAAGGATCCTCGTTTGTTAGGCGGATTGTTTTTGCCGAGGCAGGCAATCTGGGCTAGTCACATGCCGAACTCACCCTGGAGAATGGACCACGATGTCGGAACACGCCAGCCAGTCCACGCTGAATCGTTTCTTTCATGCCCCCCTCAAGGAGGTTGATGCCGAAGTTGCCACCATCCTGAACGAGGAGCTGACGCGCCAGCAGGACGGCATCGAGCTCATCGCTTCGGAGAACATGGCCTCTTTCGCAGTCATGGAAGCACAGGGTTCGGTGCTGACGAACAAGTATGCGGAAGGCCTTCCGGGCAAGCGCTATTACGGCGGCTGCGTGGACGTGGACCGTGTTGAGAACCTCGCTATCGAGCGTCTGAAAAAGATGTTCGGCGCGGAATTCGCAAACGTGCAGCCGCATTCGGGCGCCAATGCCAATCAGGCGGCGTTCATGGCGCTGGCCAAGCCGGGCGATACGATTCTCGGCCTGAGCCTTGCCGCTGGTGGACATCTGACGCATGGCGCGGCTCCGAACTATTCGGGCAAGTGGTTCAACTCCGTGCAGTATGGCGTTCGCGCAGAAGACGGGCTGATCGACTACGACCAGATGGAAGCCCTGGCTCGCGAGCACAAGCCGAAGATCATCGTGGCTGGCAGCTCCGCCTATCCGCGCGTCATCGACTTCGCCCGCTTCCGCAAGGTTGCCGATGAAGTCGGTGCGTATCTGATGGTGGACATGGCGCATTTTGCCGGTCTGGTTGCCGCTGGCCTGTATCCGAACCCGGTTCCGGTTGCGGACATTACGACGTCCACGACGCACAAGACGCTGCGTGGCCCGCGTGGCGGCATTATCCTGACGAACGATCCGGAACTGGCGAAGAAGGTGAACTCCGCCGTGTTCCCCGGTCTGCAGGGTGGCCCGCTCATGCATGTCATCGCGGGCAAGGCCGTTGCGTTCGGTGAAGCGCTTTCGGACGAGTTCAAGGACTATCAGAAGCGTGTTCTCGCCAATGCCCGCGCGCTGGCGGACGAGCTTCAGAACCGTGGCTTCGACATCGTCACAGGCGGCACGGACAGCCATCTGATCCTCGTGGATCTGCGTCCTAAGAAGGTTACTGGCAAGCTGGCCGAAGCCATTCTGGAACGTGCCGGCATTACGGCGAACAAGAACGCCATCCCGTTCGATCCAGAAAAGCCGTTCGTGACCTCCGGTATTCGTCTGGGTAGCCCAGCTGCAACCGCGCGTGGTTTCGGAGAAGCCGAGTTCCGCGAAATCGGTCGCATGATCGACGAAGTGCTGACGGCGGCTCTTGAGGAGGACAATGCCGAGGCCGTCACGGCTCGGGTTCATGAGGAAGTAAAGGCCCTGTGCCGCCGCTTCCCGATCTATGACCGCGCGTCTGCCTAAGATCTGAACAGTGCTGCGGTCCGTCTGGCCAGACGGACCGCAAGCTGTCCCCGACGAGGACGAAGATTGGGCATGATCAACAGACACTCATCATATGGTGTACAGATCAGATCATGCCCGTCATGAGCGAGGGGCGTTCCTGCTTTAGGAATCATAGCCCCACCCTCCCATGGCCTGACAAAACTGAAATCCGCATTCCGGGCGATGATATTGTCCGTCACCACCGCCATTTCCGTCTGACGGGACTCCTCGGTCGCCTGTCCACGAAGATGGATGGTCTCGGCCTCCGCCAGCAGGCGTGCAATCGCGCTTTCCATAACCGTGACGGTGGAAGGCTCCCAGTGAGGACCAGCCTCCAGGAGGCAACTGCGTCCCGTGCCGCCCGGCGACATGAAATGCGCATGCTCGATCAACCGTGATCCACCATGATGCCCGAGATCCGTTAGAACCATCTGCGGCAATTCCTTGCCACCCGCCAAAGCGCAGGCCAATTCGGTCGATCTCTGACGGGGGGGAGCAATGAACAGGGGTTCAGATGGCCATAGCGTGGAATGTAAATCCAGCAGCAGGTCGGCCCGGGCAATATAGGGCTGAATCTTACGGGCACGCTCAAGTTCGCTGGAATGCTCGCGACTGTTCAAACGTGTATTGTGCCACAGACGATTAAGATCCTCGTCGACATGACGGGACATGACCGGATTGGCAGCATCGAAGCGATCAAAGGCTTCTAGATTTGCCAGAATCAGCGTCAGGCGTCCGGAGGACAAGACAGGAGCACCCCTACGGAGATTTTCAAGCGCCCATCCCCCGGCATATTCGTTGCCATGCACCATGGCCATGATGACTATCTCTGGGCCGGAACGGCCCGAATCGAAAACCCAGACGCCAGGTATTCCCGAAGGAGGTGCACGCCACGATAAAAGATCGGGGGGCGAAAGGGCCACGTTGAAGACCAAGGGCGGGCGGCCGAGCCCCGGCAACGTTTCCGACAGACGGGGCTGACGGATCCGGAGCGGATGGTGCCGCTGTCCCGCCTTGCAACTCATGGTCTCCGTGAACCCGACGATACAGAACAGGACCAACTGCTCCCCATCCGGTCGCCCGGGGGAGCCATACCTGCACCAAGGGGCATAGGACATGGATCGGTCATGGGTTGTAGTGTAAGCACGTTGGGGACAGCTCACCAGAGAGGGAATGTTGCCTTTTTCTTCGGCAGGGCCTGAAGAGAGTCACATTTCGTCGAGATTGATCTGGCGCGTCCCCTTTCCGTACTCCGCCCGGTTTTTCGCGGATTACAGCCCGTGTCCATGGTCACGACCCAGGTACAGACGGCACATGAACAGACGATGAAACAGTCTCTCTCCTTTTTTCACAAATTGTGGCAGCAGCTTCCTACCGAATCCCGAAGGCGATTTTTCGCACGGGTCACGGCGCTTACAGCTCCCGCGCTCAGGCCGCACAAAATTATTCCGGCACACGGGATGATCGTAGCGGGAGAGTTCAGCCGTAGTTCGGGGCTGGGCGAGGGAGCGCGTCTGATGGTTCAGGCATTGCGGGACATGAATATTCCCTGCGCAACATGGGACATTGACCGACGCGTTCTTGAAGGTGACGCAACGGGGCCGGGCGCAGCACTGATAATTCACGTCAATGCACCAATGCTGCCTTATGTACAGCTTTTCATGCCACGCTGGCTGAGAACTGGACGGCGAGTCATTGGATACTGGGCCTGGGAACTACCAATTATGCCACAGACATGGCGTCATGCCCGCCGTCATGTCCA
The DNA here is from genome assembly GCF_016757795.1 of Gluconobacter sphaericus. Lineage (GTDB taxonomy): Bacteria > Pseudomonadota > Alphaproteobacteria > Acetobacterales > Acetobacteraceae > Gluconobacter > Gluconobacter sphaericus. The sequence continues at coordinate 2,763,154 of NZ_CP068419.1, forward strand.
TGAAATCTGGGCTCCGTCACATTTTACCGCTCAGGCTTTTCGTACGCTGGGGCGCCCTGTGCGGGTCGTTGAGCATCCGGTGGGCCTTGCGGAACAGAAACCCTCAGACCGTGACCGGGCATCTTTCGGGTTACCAGAAGACTGCGTGATTGTTCTTGTTTCGTTCAGCCTCTCTTCCAGCATGGTGCGCAAAAGCCCGATTGAGATGATCGAGGCGTTTCGCGCTGCCTTCGGGGATCGTTCAGACCGGCTCCTGCTCATGAAGATCGGCCATACCGAACATTATCCTGACGACCTGGCGAAGATCCGAGCAGCCACCGGGGGAGCGACCAATATTCGGATCGAGACCGGGCAACTCAGCGGCGCCGACCGGCTTGCCTTAACGGTCTGTGCAGATATCGTGCTGTCCCTCCATCGCAGTGAAGGGTTCGGGCTTGTCGTGGCGGAGGCCATGGCGCTGGGGCGGTGCGTGATTGCAACAGACTGGTCGGCGACGACTGAGTTTCTGGACGGGACGTGCGGCCTGCCGGTCCCGTACACGCTGGTTCCGGCGCGGGATCCACGCGGGATCTGGGACATGCCAGACACGAAATGGGCGCTTGCCGACAAAAATGCCGCTGTGGCGGCCCTGCGGACGGCAGCCGCAGATCCGGGCTTGCGGTCACGCCTAGGTGCGAATGCCAGACAGAGGATCGCCACGCGCCTGGATGGTACGACACTACGGGAAGCGGCTCTGGCGGTTGGGATCCAAGCGTGACGACATCTGCCGACCGCATTCTGGTGTGGCAATGGGGGCGACGGGGAGCCGGGCCGCGGATTGCCGTAGATCTGGTGGATGGGCTGAAACGCCTGACTGATACAGATGTTCTGCTTTGCCTATCAGACCGTGCGGAAATTCTTCAGAGCCGGAACGCTCCAGACGCGGTCGTGAAAATTGCGACCTATAGTTCCTTCCGGGGTCTGGTGGCGCGCCTGCTGACGGCGCCCGGATTTCTACGCCAGCTGGGATGGATTGTAAGAGACTTCCGTCCGGATGTAGCGATCTGTGCGATGCCGGGCCCCCTGGATCTGCTGATGACGTATATGCTGCGACGGGCTGGCGTGAAAATTGTGCTTATTGTACACGATGCGCATCTACATCCAGGAGACGGCTATCCTTTACAGGCAGTCTTGCAACGCAGGCTGATCCGTCAGGCCGACCAGATCGTCACGTTCAGCCGGCATGTCGCCAATGGACTGACCACCGGGCCGGATGCCTTAGACTGTCCCGTCGTCGCCTTGGCCCATCCGCCGTTCATTGGGGGAGCAGCCGCGCCACCGTTCGCCCATGAGGGAGCCCCGCGCATCCTGATGTTTGGCCGTCTGTTGCCCTACAAGGGGCTGGACCTGCTGGCGGAAGCTTTGCCGCATGTCAGACGTGATTTCGAATGTCGGGTTGTAGGCCAAGGACCTGAAAGCCCGGAACTGGGGCGACTGGCGGCACTGGCGCAGGTCAGGGTCGAGAACCGCTGGGTCGCGGAAGACGAACTTCCCCGCCTCATCGCATGGGCCGACATTGTGGTGCTGCCCTATCGTGAAGCCTCCCAGAGTGGCGTCGGGGCCATGGCGATTGCCAGCGGGCGCTATGTCGTGGCGACCAGGGTCGGGGGGCTGGTAGAGCAGTTTTCGGGCGATGCGCAGGCCGTTCTGTGCGCGCCAGAACCGGTGGCGATTGCGACAGCGCTGGTGAATATCCTTGAGGCGCCTCCACCCGTTCGCCCGCAGGTTGATAGCGGGCAGGAATGGGAAAATCTGGCGAGGGATATTCTCGCCAGCCGTGAGATGTCCTAGCGGTCCAGCGAATCTTCCGTCGCGATCCGGACGCGGTAGCCGATATGCTTTTCGACATCGCGCAGGAACGTACGTTCGTCGATATTGATTAGCGAGAACGCCACGCCCTTACGGCCGGCGCGGGCAGTCCGGCCAATGCGGTGCACATAGGCTTCCGGCGTTTCGGGCATGTCCATGTTGATGACGAGATCCACATCCGGAATGTCGAGACCACGCGAGGCGATATCGGTCGTGACCAGAACCGGAACACGCCCCTGACGAAACAGATCCAGTGCCTTGTTGCGGGCACCCTGCGTTCGGTCGCCATGCAGGGTTTCGACCCGCAGGTTATGCCGGCGCAGCGTTTTGGCGAGGGCATCTACCGTGTTTTTCGTCCGGGCGAAAACGATGCTGCGGCCTTCAAAATGCTTCAGAAGACGGGCAACAGTCTCGGGCTTGTCGTCCTTCTCTACAAAAATCGCCCGCTGACGAATGTTTTTAGGGGTAAAGGATTCTGCTGCGATTTCCACGCGGACGGGATTGCGCGTCACACGCCTGGCCAGATCCATTACCGGCTCAGGCAATGTAGCCGAGCAGAAAACAGTCTGGGGTGGTTGGTCCGGGAAATAGGGTGTCAGGGCCGTCATGCTGGCAGAGAAATCCTCATCCAACAGACGATCCGCTTCATCCAGTACCAGATAGGTGAGATGTTCCAGAACGAGATCGGCCTGCATGACCAGATCAAGAAGGCGACCATGCGTCGCAACGATGATATCAACCCCATCGCTGACGGACTGGACCTGCTGCTCACGGGATGTCCCGCCACAGATAACGCGCGTTTTCAGGGCGAGCCGACGCCCGAGCTGGCGGCAGACAGCAGCGGTCTGTGCTGCAAGCTCGCGCGTAGGTTCCAGAATAAGCGCACGTGGACCGGGAGCCGGACCAGCTTCCGTCAGCTTCTGGAGCATGGGCAACACGAATGCGGCTGTCTTGCCGCTGCCTGTCTGGGAGCCAACCAGAACGTCTTTGCCCTCCAGAAGAGGGGGGATGGCCTGTGCCTGGATCAGGCTCGGACGTTTGTGTCCGGCCTGGGCAAGAGTTGCCAGCAGGGGCGCAATCAGCCCAAGCTCCTCAAACTCGGGGGCAGAAGCGGCGGAAGTTGCGGTCGGCGAGGCAGGGCGCGGCTGGGACGTTGTCATGTGCGCTTCTTGCCAAATTTCTCGCAGTTCGGGAAATACCTTCTTTTTTGCGGAGTTCCCTCATGAAGGCCATTATCATCGCGGAGGACTTCGCCGGCATGCGGGCGCAGGGGGCGGGACTGGCTGAAAAAGCCGGTCTGGAATGGGATTTCGGGCCTGTGCGCATCCAGCCTTTCTGGTCGCGTTTTCCGGCGCGTTACTGGCCGTCTCCGCTGCGTCGGGTCGATCCCATCAGGATTCCCGCAGACACAGGTCTCATTATCTGTATTGGTGGAACAGGAGGCGTCATCGGCAGAGCCGTGGCCCGACGCGAGGGACTGCCGGTTGTGCAGATCCAGAACCCGCGCATGCCGGTCGACAAGTTCGACCTCGTGATTGCCAATACGCATGATGGCATCAGCGGACCGAATGTCCTGATTTCGCGCAACGCACTGCATCCCATCACACCAGAGAAGCTCGCTGTGGCGCGGGCCAAATGGGAAAGGCGCCTTAAACAGGACGCACGACCGCTGTTATCCATTTTGGTTGGCGGCGCCAATGGTCGTTTCTCGCTGGGACCGGTTGAAGCGGAGCGAATTGCAGACGAGATCATCACTTTCACGAAGCGCAACACCATGCAGGCCGTCCTTACTCCCTCGCGCCGGACCGATCACGCTGCCGTGGCAGTTTTCCGCAAACAGCTGGAGCCTCATGGCATTGCCGTTCTAACAGGTAGCGGGAACGATAACCCTTATATGGGTATGCTGGCCTGTGCGGACATGATTGCTGTCACGACGGACAGTGTCTCGATGATTTCCGAAGCCATAACGACCTCTGCCCCGGTCCTGGTTTTCCCACTTCCAGGCCGCTCCAGCCGGATTTCACGCTTTGTAAAAACCCTTGAGGACGCCGGGCGGGTTAAGTGGTTCGAGCCGGCACAGGTTCCATGGGATGTCATGCCGCTTGACGATACCCCCCTCGTGGCGAGAGAAATGCGCCGACGTCTGAAGCTCTGAAAGGGCCCCTGTATGCTCGATATCCGCACCTTTGGTCCGCAGGGTGGCAATGTTCTGTACAAGGCGCTGGCGCATCCGCTGGCCACGGAAGCACTCGTCCGGATGGAAGCCGAATTCGCAGGGCGGACACTGGCTGTATACGATCCGGATGACGCTGCCCGCACACTGGCCGCGCTCTATCCAGGGCTGAAACCGGCCTGCGTCTATGTTCATGATACGGAGCGGGTAGGGCAGCCGGACGGTTTTGGCGGAACACTTCGTGCGCTCGTGGATCTTCCCGCGACCGAAGCGGATGCTATCCTTGCTTTGTCTTTTGAAGATGCCAAGATGCGGACCCGGCTAAAGGGGCTTCAGAAAGACCGAAATCTTTACACGCTCGCTCCCGCGCGCCTGCCAGACGAGATGCTGGTTGCAGGCCGTCCCTATCTGGACAAACTGAACTTCGCGACCAACTTCGCCTTTTTCCGCGAAACGGAGCAGTTTTCCTGCCGGATCGTAACCGCCAATTACTGGTCCAGCTATGCGGCGGAGAACCTGCGTTACTGGATGCGGCTCTATGACGGAGCAGGCAAGGTACTGGCCCAGTGGGAACAACCGGTGACTGAAGCCGGGGCAGGAATCACGATTGACAGCGCAGATATCCGTCGTCGCTTTGATCTGCCAGAATTTACGGGACAACTTTTCATCCATGTACTGGGCGCGCGCGGACATGACGTCGTCAAATATGCTCTCGACAGCTGGGGCAAAAACGGCGATCCGAGCCTTTCCGTCACGCATGATGCAAATGCCTGGCCTTCCGTGTGTTACGCAACGCTTCCGGCCCCTGAACCCGACGAGACGCTGATCGTCTGGGTGCAGAACAGCCATGCGACCACCATTCCAGCAGGAGGCATTACCTTCAACCGGATGGGAGAAGGTAGATCGCATCCGCTCGATCGGACTGTAGGGCCGTTTGAGACGGTGGCCGTAGATGTTGGTACGCTTTTTCCCGGATTGCACTGGCCTGCACAGCTTGAACTGCGTTCGGGCCGACATCTTGTGCGTCCCCGCTATGAAATCACGCAGCGAGGCCGCACCCGAATCGCCCATCTAAACGTAGAACGAGACGATCTGCGCCCTGATCCTGCCATCCGTCAATTTGCGCCGTCGCTGGGTCGTGGGTTTTTGCTGCCGTTTCCAATCCTGGATCCAAAACAGTTCGAGACTTTCCTGCAGCCCAACCCCATGTCCGAAGCGCTTCAGTCTCTTCCCGTAAGGCTCGATCTGTTTGATGAAGCAGGAGGAAAGGTCGGATCGCATTTCCTCGGCAATCTATCCCGGAACCATGACACAGCCGTTGCACTGCATACCCTGATGGATCGACCGGGTCATGCCGATTTGGTCTATGATTTTCGCGATGGCGGCGAAGCTGATGGCTGGTTGCACGCCCTGATGCGCTATCGAAACCGGAAAAGCGCTCACGCCGCTGAAACCAGTTTCGGCGCCCATATCTTCAATACGCTCATGACTTGGCGCTCGGAGCCGCAATCGTACTCAGGCCCACCGCCGGGCCTGACGACACGACTTTTTCTGAAGTTGGGACAAAAGGCAGGACAGGAGACGCTCCGAAGCTTCTGCTGCCTGATTCATCCAGCTTCCGTCGAAGGGACCGATAATTCGGAAACCGTTCTTCTGCTTCATGGCGCAAATGGGTCCTTAATTACCCAGACGACCATCAGAATTGCGCCCAACGGGTCATTCATGATCCGCCCGCACCAACTATTTGATGGCTCGCACCTCGATCATGCCGGGGAAGGGGGGTACGTCCTGATCCGAGACCTGACCTGCCGCCTTTTCGGTTATCACGGCCTGGAAAACGGAAAAGGCGCATTCTCGCTGGACCACATGTTCGGCTTCTGAACCACTGCAACACGGGAACCGCAACGGATAATGCGGCTCCCCACGAAAAAGATCTTGTCATGAAAACAACGTCTTGCTAGAAGCCCCTCCCACGGATGGGCGCGTAGCTCAGCGGTAGAGCACTGCCTTCACACGGCAGGGGTCACAGGTTCAATCCCTGTCGCGCCCACCATCCTAAATCCTTGAAAATTATATTTTTAAGAATTTTTATTCTCCCACAACCTAAACGGTGCAAGGATATAACTGATTAAATCCCCTTAGAACCCAAAAGAGATTGCAAGATTTACGTCACCCTTCTGCATCGCGTCGTTCAGAAACGGCAGCAGTCATAGTTTTGTTTTCGCCAATATGCTCCTCACTACAAAACTTGAAAATAACTTTTCTTTTATTGCCAGATTATTATATAGATTCTTCAATTTTCGTGTATAATACAACACAAAAATCAAGTTATTTACATACTAAACACATTATCTCAGACTACTTGGAGGGTTCGAAAAACCCTCTATTTTGAGACCTGCCCTGTGATTCCATTTCTTCTGCGATGATTGGGGATATGGGTCATAAAGCAAACTGGTTTCTTTGATGTTGAAGAGAGTCTGAGCAGGACTGGTGATCAACTCGAAGCATTTTCCCAGATTGTGAATTTTGAATTGTTCCGCACTGTTTTGAAGAAGGCTCTTGGCCTATTCAACTGGGAGTAAAGGCGGGCGACCGCCATTTGATCCGGTGCTGGTGTTCAAGATCCTGGATGCAACGCTGGTGGCTGCTCCAAAGCAGCGCAATACCAACACTGAGAAAGCCGACCTCCGGGCAGGGCGTATTCCTGAAGACTGGCAGGACAAGCTCGCAAAAAGATCATCATGCGCGCTAGACGCTGAAATTCACCAAAGCGAAGCGACAGGATGATGAAACCATGCCATCGAGTGATCTTGCCATCCCGTTCTTTGGCTACAAATCCTACGTCTCCCTCGACCTGAAGTTCCGGTTCATCCGCAAATGGAAAACGACGGATACCGCCACCAGTGATGGCGCGCGGCTGAGAAAGTGCCCGTTGGATAAAACTAATACAGCTTCAACGGTTTGGGCGGACACGACGTATCGCTCAAAAGCCAATGAGGACTTCATGGAAAAACAGGGCTTTTTTCAAAGGTTTACAGAAAACAAGCCGCATCTCAAGTCTATGGGCAGAAAGCGAATGCTGGAAAGTCCGTGATCCGCCTGCGTATCGAGCATGTCTTTGCCGATCAGAAATCACAGACAGGGTTGTTCGTCCGAATCGTAGGCCTCACCCGGGCCACCATGAGGATCGGTCTGGCCAGTATCGTCTACAACATGCACCGCTTCATCTTCTTGGAGCGGATCAACCAATGGTTCTTCGATCCCTCCAGATCGCTCACCTTCCAGCATCCCCAATCATTGCCGCAATGATGAAATCATACAGAAAACCTCAAACCAAAGGATTTTTCGATCCATCTAATTTCAGTCTGAATAATTAATTTACACATCTCCAAGCCTGCCCCCCAAGGACCGCCTTACGCTCAGAACTCATTCTTTAAGATAGAAGATGAAGCTTGCTACGATTTGGATTGCGAAGATGAATGTATGAGCGCAGCGGTCATGCCCCCCCCCTTCGCCAGTCTTTCAATTTCGTGAACATGCTTTCGATCAAATGGCGCTTTTATAAAGATGCCAATTGTAAGGCCGCTTTGATTCCCTGTTTTTCTTTGATGGAATACAGGTGGTGACGTTCCGGTCGGCGAGAGGCTGTCTAATTTTATTACTGTCGTATTCCCGATCACTTCTTCTGTCTCACCCGACAGGTCCGCCAGAAGCACCTTTGAAATCACTGACCTGTCCAGCAGTCAGATGGAGGCGGACAGATCGGCCCTGATCATCGCGCACGGCATAAAATTTTGAGTTCAGGCCGCTTTTTGTCCGTCCGATATGGTGGGAAAAAGCCCCTTTTTGAGCAGGCCCGTCGATGCCCGGTGCACCTTGAAGTGTATTGCATCGATCATCAGAAGCTTCGAACGGCCAGCCTGTTCTGTCAGGACGACAAAAATCCTGTCAAAAATACCGAGACAGCTCCACCGGATAAAGCGCTTATATAAAGCCTTGTGCGGACCATACGATTTCGAAGCGTCTTTCCACTGAAGGCCGTTGCGAATCACATAAACGATCCCGCTCTTCCATGCGTGGTACTCCCTGCGCCAACAGAAAAAGCGGCTCAATCCGCTTCATCTGGCTCTCAGACAGCATAGTCTCCTTAATTTGAAGGCGCTCACATTTCATAGAGTTCGAGTGGCAAATCATCCGGATCAGCGAAAAAGGTAAACAGGCGACCCGTATAGGAATCTTTGCGAATTGGCTCCGAAACAATTCCGTGCCCCTCTAGACGTTGTACGACCCTGGCAATGTCCTGAACACGGAATGCGAGATGGCGCAGTCCGCAGGCTTCTGGCCGCGAAACCCGAGGGGGAGCCTGCGGAAAAGAAAAGAGTTCAATCTGGACATCACCGACCTGAAGATCGCACTTCCATGAATTACGCTCGGCGCGAAAATTTTCAGCGATGACCTTGAAGCCCAGCAAATCAACATAAAATGCGCGAGAGCGCTGATAATCGGATGCGATTATGGCGACGTGATGCAAACCAATAATATCGCCAGCATCCTGCCTCATCTTATCTGCGCCCCTTAACATCAGTTCTAACGAGGATAGCGTCAGTAACTACCAAGATCCAGCATGCTGATAGTGCAGACAGGATTTCGCGTGCTGGCTTAAGCAACATCACGACATTGAATCGCCCATGCTGACAAGCTTCCTAGGCTCAGGACCCATTGATTTGATTGCGGAAATCTGATTCACGCTCTGCGCGGAGACTGAAAATGAGCATTTTCATGTAGATGACGGATGGCCTGTCTGCTGCGAAAGCCGAGCCTCAGACCATTATGATTGATGCGACCTATCTCAAAGCACATCGCACGGCTTCAAGCCTGCGGCTAAAAAAGAGATACAGGGCACCTGATCGATCGGACAAAAGACGACATGAACACGAAGCTACATGCGATAACGGATCAGAACGGACGACCGCTGAGTTTCTTCATAACGTCGGGACAGGTCAGCGATTACACCGGTGCCGCTGCTCTGCTGGACAGTCTTTCTATGGCACAGTGGATGCTGGCGGGCCGGGGTTAGAATGCTGACTGGTGCAGGGATGCCCTGAAGGAAAAAGGTATCAAGCCCTGCATTTCGGGACGAAGATCCCGCGGAAAACCAGTCAAATACGACAAGCGGAAATACAAAAGATGCAACCGCATCGAGATTATGTTCGGTCGCCTCAAGGACTGGCGACGTGTCGCAACACGCTACGACAGATGCCCAAACGCCTTCTTCTCTGCCATCTGCCTCGCTGCAACCGTCATCTTCTGGCCATGAGCCTAGTTTGTCGAAAAGAAGGCAGGAGTCAAACCGGTACAAGCCACACTGGACGTATTGCTGGACGGCCTGTGCAACGGTGACTGACTAGAAGTCATAGGGTCACATCTTTCTGTGCCCCCCCCTGCTTAGTGCTTTACTTACAGCATATGTACAGGCAGCTCTCTCCGGATCTGGTCCCCAAAAAACCATAGGACGCAAAGTGTTATCGCGTTATGAAGACGCAAACGCCTTATTCAGAAAGTTGATCATGCATTTCCTGACGCCTCAAACTCTGACCTGCTCGCACATTACATGAATCCCTTTTCCTTCAAAAAAAGGATAACGGTGCCGTCATTTGCCGTCATGACTGGCGGAACGGGTGGAATTGGGTGTGAAATCGCGGAGCTCCTGCTGGAGCAGGGATGGGATGTCCTTTTGCTGACGCGTCAACCCCATAAGGCGAAAGAACAAATCTCCAGCGGCAAAGGCCGGTTTGAAGCTGTTTTTTGTGATCTGACAAAACCATCAGATCTTCAGACTGTCAGTACCGCAATCCGGGACAGAAACCGACCCATCGGACTTCTGATTCATTGCGCAGGAAAAATACAGCCTGAAGCAACCAAGGATATCACGCAACATAGCCTTGAAGAGCAGATGGCAATAAATCTAACATCACCAATCCTCATGACTAGTCAACTTCTTCCTGCATTGTCTCCCAATGGGCATATCATATTCGTCAATTCCATAGCTGGTGTAATGCCCTTGCAGGGAAGCTCTGTATACAGTGCAACGAAATTCGGCCTCAGAGGCTTTGCGCGTTCACTAGCCCTTGAATTCACCCCCAAGACACTGAGAATTTCGTCCATATTTCTTGCCGCTGTTGATACCCGGATGCTTGAACAGGAAACGCAGGATGGAGGGTCTGTCCTGAATTTCGTCAATCAGCCCCTGTCGGCCCGATATGTAGCCAGAATGATTATCCGCACCAGCGAAGGGGTTGGGTGTGAAATCTTCCTACCTAGGATAGACGGCCTTTTTGCCCACGCCTGTCTGATCATGCCGTGGTTACTGCACATCACAACGCCACTTCTTGAAAAGGTCGGGCGAATCGGGTTGCGGCGATTCCTGAAACGCAAAGCAACCGCTTCTTTAGTCACACACAAATAATAAATCGTCACCACTTCGCTCAGTCGCCATCGTTACTTTGGAGATCGTGTTACATTTAGATAAATATTGAAACAAAACGATAGCATTGTTGAATAATAAAAAATTTTATAGTTCTCGAGAAAATTTTTACGATTTATTGACGGAAAATTAGAAGCCTTTTACACTTTTATTTCTGTTTTACACTTTCGGAAGGCTGTAACGTGCCCAGTGTAACGTTGACTGATTTTCTGCAAGTGACCCAATGGTCTCCCGACCAGCTTGCGCAGCAGATTGAGCGTACAACCGATGACATCCTATGGTGGACTCACCATCACGAGGAGCTGCCACAGCAGCTTCAGAACTGGATAACGCGGGTCGTGACGGCATTCCAGACAAAACCTCCAGCTCTAGGGTATGCTCTAGAACGTCCGTCAAGCTGTTCTTTCAACGACGATCCTTCCATGACCGTCGTCTGCAATGTCTGTAATCTAGCATCACGCTGCCGTCAGGGCATCTACGCAAAAAGCTGATCGATCAGCTAACCCCTTGCGTGCAACCGCAAGGAAAGGCGTTCAGCCGCCCTCCGGAAGGCCAGAAAGAAATCCCGTTGGATGGAAACCTGGCCACCAGCCATACCAATAAAGCCCTCCACCATTCCATTCTGAAGCAAACCTTCGGAATGGACCAACATGCCGTCAGGATCTTCCATACTGCCTGAGGAAGGCGCATCACTTTCCTCGCGCTTGCGCAAATCCTGTTTCAGAATATCGCGCCAGTACACCTCGACCTTTTCAGAATAAAGACGTCCGTCCACGGTATAGGCTTCCATTGGCTTGCCCAGACCCATCATATAGCCGATTTCCACAGCTGTTCCCGGATCCATTTCCGGGGAACGACGGAACGGATCAATACAGAACAGCCCCGCAACGCAGCGGTCCATCAGATCACGATCCGCACAGACAAACGCAAGAATGGTTTCGCGACCAGGCGGCAGAAGGCGCGCCTCAACTTGACCGTCAAAGGGTGCCACGCCCTCCAAGCCATACTCTGCACAGATCGACTTCAGTTTTGCGAAAAGGGCGAGGGCTTCCGAACGAAACACCAGATCGCCCGCCAGATAAACTGGAATAAGATTTTCTGACATAAATCCAAGCCTTTCTCCGACCATGAAGAAAGCCTGATAAGGCAGACCCATTCAATGGATCAACGGACAGCTTCCAAAGAACTGAATTTCATATTTTTTGAGATCGCACTGGCGGAGGGGATGTCTTCTATAATAATGGTTTAAGTATCTGTATTATAGTAATATTTCTGAAAGAAATATATTTTTATACCACACAATAACCCACATCAATTCATTGTAGCGAAGGTGTGCAGATATCTCCCGAAAATTTTCTTGACGCAGTTCTTATTGTTGCATATCAAAGAAGATGCTTACGCGTATGGTGAAAAACCAATTCGCCGTCTGGCGTTTCGCCGGACTTCAAATCATTGGTAGGTTTCTTTGCCGAGGACGAACTGTAGGTCTCACCGACCTTCGGTCGCTCCGCTCGGTGAGACCTACAGTTCGTCCTCGGCTTAGGTAAGCAATGTTTTGCCGAAATTTTGATATACCTCATTTATACGAGGTGCTTGATACCAAAGCGCTTCGTGTAAATTTTCCTACATCGCATATTTTCCTTTGCGGAGGCCCCTGCAACGATCTGAATACAGTTCAGTCGTTTCGGGCGGCTTTTCTAAAAATTGCGTATGATAAGCCCTTTGATCAATACGATATACTCATAGCGGAAGATGTTACCCGCGATTTCCAAGCCAGCTCCGAAACGTATGATGATTTATTGTCACTAGAGTCGGATCTAGCACAAATATCTCAACTTATACTTTTGTTTTCAGAGAGTTATGGTAGCGCCGCAGAATTGGGTGCCTTTTGTATTGAAAAAAATATCGCTTCAAGGCTCTTAGTGGTTATTTCTGAAGAGAATTATGAAGAAAATTCCTTTGTGAAGTTAGGTCCCCTAAGTCACTTGGGAAAAAATTACACACAGTCAGCGGTATATGTAATACCCAACGAAGTCGCCACAGTATGTATAAAAACAAATATACCTAAAATAACTTCTGATGTTAATTTTAAAAACGAAATGAGCTCCGCTATAGGTGGTCGTATAAGAACAATAGTGTCAAATACAACATTTGATAAAGAAAAAAAAGGTCACATGATATTGTTGATTTCTGGAATAATACAACAATATGGAGCCCTAACAAAAGACGAGATAGAGATAATTTTATTTTATATGATTGGATTAGAAATCGGATCTATCGATGTAAATAAATGCTTATTTTGTGCTTCCCAACTAAAGTGGATTGAAAAAAAGCGATCTGGAGGGTTCGAAAAACCCGCTGGTTTTGAAATCAGCTCTGTGATTCCATTCGTCCGGTTCTGACTGAGGGAATGGCGCTATGAAACAGGCGGGATTTTTTGACGTTGAAGAGCGACTTGCTCGATTGAGCGGGCTTGGTGATCAGCTTGAAGCATTTTCCCGGACTGTGGATTTTGAAGTGTTCCGTCCTGACCTGGAGCAGGCTCTGGCCTATTCAGACGGAAGCAAGGGCGGGCGACCGCCGTTCGATCCAGTGTTGATGTTCAAAATCCTGGTGATCCAGACGCTGAACAATCTGTCCGATGAACGGACTGAGTATCTGATCAACGATCGCCTGTCGTTCATGCGCTTCCTTGGCCTGGGGCTTTCAGATCGTGTTCCTGATGCCAAAACGGTCTGGCTGTTCCGTGAACGCCTGACCCAGGCGGGAGCGATCGAGGGTCTGTTCAATCGCTTTGATACAACCCTGCGCAGTGCTGGTTATCTGCCGATGTCGGGTCAGATCCTGGATGCAACGCTGGTGGCTGCTCCAAAGCAGCGCAACACGAACGCCGAGAAAGCCGATCTCCGGGCAGGCCGTATTCCCGAAGACTGGCAGGACAAGCCGTCAAAGCTGTCGCACAAGGATCGCCATGCGCGCTGGACACTGAAGTTCACCAAAGCAAAGCGGCAGGATGATGGGACGATCCCGTCAACGGATCTTGCCATTCCGTTCTTTGGCTACAAATCACATGTTTCCATCGACCGGAAGTATCGGTTCATCCGGAAATGGAAGACAACGGATGCCGCCGCCAGTGATGGTGCGCGATTGAGAGAAGGGCTGCTGGATAAAACCAATACGGCCTCAAGCGTTTGGGCGGACACGGCGTATCGCTCAAAAGCCAATGAAGATTTCATGGAAAAGCAGGGCTTTGTCTCAAAGGTTCACAGGAAGAAGCCGCATCTCAAACCCATGCCACTCCATATCCAGCGGTCCAATGCAGGAAAGTCCGTGATCCGATCCCGCGTCGAGCATGTCTTTGCTGACCAGAAATCGCAAATGGGTCTGTTCGTCCGAACTGTCGGTATCACCCGGGCCACCATGAGGATCGGACTGGCCAATATTGTCTACAACATGCGCCGCTTCCTCTTCCTGGAGCGGATAAAGGCCGCCGGGTAGAAACCCAGAGCACAAATCCCTTGTTCTGCTCAAATCGCAGAGCGAAAACGATCTCAAGAACCGTCAATAAAATCGCCAAACCCCAGAAATTACAGGCCAAGCACATCAATCAACGGTTCTTCGATCCCTCCATCTGGATCGGAAGATTATTTTGTTTGTTTGGTTACAAAAATTATTCTTTCCTCCCCACAAAGGGGTGAATCTATAATGCCTGTTTTACGTTGGCGAACGCGCGTGCAAGAAACTTGGAAGGCATACGATGTGCCTAGGCATCGCGTTATCACGAGGGCGCGTTGAGAATGAAAAACCAGGCTCCTCATTCTATCACTGATAGATTCAATCGCTCTGCGATCGAAAATTTCGATTTGATCCAAATCCTTTCGGAGGAAACTGGCTTTTTGTCGTCTGACATTAAGCGGATTATCCACTCGGCTCCTAAAAGCTACAAAACCTATGAAATTCCCAAGAGAACTGGAGGAAAAAGGATCATATCTCAACCTGCACGTGAAGTTAAAATTTTACAGAGAGTTATTATAGAGAAGGTTCTTTCTCATTTGCCTATTCATCAATTTGCAACCGCATATAGACCAGGCATTTCAATATTAAATAATGCGCTTCCCCATAAAGGAGCAGGAAGATCCATACTCAAAATGGACTTTGAGAACTTTTTCCCATCTATTAAATCGCATGACTGGATTACTTATTGCGAGGAATTGGAAATTCTTTCTAACGAAGATCGCGCTTTAACAGCGAGCCTTTTTTTTAAATCTCAACCTCCTAAAAGAGGCCTGCGCCTAGCAATTGGCGCACCATCTTCACCAATACTATCTAATATTTTAATGTATGAATTTGACAAAAAAATAGAAAAAGAAATATATGGAAAGGAAATTATCTATACTCGATATGCTGATGATTTAACTTTTTCTTCAGAAAGAACCGGGTATTTGTTAGATGTGAGATCTATAGTTCGAAAAGCTCTTATGGAAATAAAATATCCAAAATTAAAAATAAACAAGGAAAAAACCAAATACTTCACTTCAAAGTATAGAAGGTCTGTTACAGGTCTAGTTCTAACCAATCAAGGAGAAGTTTCCCTGGGGAGAGATAAGAAAAGATCCATTTCCGCAGGAATACATAATGCTCTTAATGGAAAATTAAATGATGAGGAAATGAAATCTTTGTCGGGATATCTTGCCTATGCCAATTCGGTAGAGCCTAATTTTTTAAAAAAAATGTCTGAAAAATATGGGGATGACATAATGAAAACTTTAAAGAAATTTGGTAACCCTGAGGTAAATATTAAAATTTAATCCATGGTTAAGTATTTGTTTTTTTGATGGAGACTTGGCGATGTGGATAAATAGATAGCCGCCTTAGTGCTTTCTTGGAGTTTCTGAAGCATTTTCGAGCGGTCATCCGTGTACAGCACGCTTTCTGCTTTGGCCCGCGAGAGCGCCACATAGAAGCTCTTCTGCTCTAAAAGATGTGTGGCCGAGCTCTGCGCATTAGCAAACACCCGATCCGCTGTGCGCCCCTGAGCGGCAAAGGCGGTGGACACATAAGCATGAGAGAGATGCCGGTCCCGTGTACTCTTCAGGTTGATCGTCTCTATCCGGTTGCCCTGAAGCTTAACGCGGGCAAAGCCTTGGCTTGAGTCGATTGCGGTCACCTCTCCAAGCTGCCCGTTCACACGCTTTGCCGCCTTGTCGTTCCGTGTAAACTGCACCCGGTCCCCCACGCGAAGCTCCAACGCTTCCTCGCGATAGACTTGAGCTTGTGCCGCTCCCCATTGCCGAGGGTGCCAGGCAAGCTCTCGTCCGCGCTCATCTTGAAGCATGAGCGTATTTCTTGCCTCATCTGCCTGGATGACCCGATAGGCGTTATGCCGAGAGACGCCCTTATCGGCGTAATCCTTCGCAAAGCGCACAATATCGCCGAGCTCATAACTCTCTGCCCGCTTGGCCTCTGCTTTGGTGAGGTCCTTGGACACGAACTTCGTCGCGTCGAGAGCCTCAGCGCCAAGTTGACCGTATGCGATCAGCTGTTTCCGAATGTCCTGGGTCAGAGCGTCCCGTCCTTCTCGTGAGGGTTCAATGACCAGAGTTTTCTGGCGCTCCTCGGTGCTGAGAGCAGCATAGTCCGCAGCAATCTGCGCAAACCGGGCTTCACGACCGGCAATCTCCACTACACGCCCGCCGCCGCGATCCAGCGCCTCCAAAGCCTTCTTGGCGTTCCCCTCCAAACTCGCCTCGACGGCCGCCTTCGTATGCTCATTGGTCTGGCGCAAGATCGTCGTCAGCTTGGCCGTTTCCATGCCTGCCTCTTGGAGTTGCTCAAAGGCGGCTCCCGCTTCAATGGAGCCAAGCTGTTTGATATCTCCCACCAAGAGCACACGCGCCCGATGGCTGTGCGCTGTACTCAACAGCTTCGCCATATCCTTTGCGGAGACAAGCGACGCCTCATCGACAATCCACAGCTGAGGCTGGGAGGTCTGGCGCCCCGGTGCCAGAAGATGACGCGCCAAAGTATCGGCCCGACTGTCGAGCGCATCCCCCAGCACCTGCGCGGCTGAGGCGGTTGGGGCCAGGGCTGTGACGCGATAGCCTTGCGCTTCAGCGTTCTTCGCAACCGTTGCCAAAACCGTCGATGTTTTAGCTGTGCCTGCGTAGCCTTGGAGTCCAACGATCTGATGGGGACTTGTGAGGATCTGCGAGGTCGCGGCACGCTGCTCCTCATTCCAGGCGTGTCCTTTAAGGGCTGAGCGTTGTTCGGCTTGAGCTACGGCTTTGCCAGCCTCTAGGGGAGAGAGGATGGGCGCGGCTTTGTGCCGTCCGTCCTCTTCAAGTCGCAAGAGCGTCATCTCATGGGCGATATTGGCCGCCGTCGTCATGCCCTCAAAGGCGGCACCCCGATAATCAAGATAGGTCCGCCTCTCTAGCCCTCCAGCCGTCTCAGCCCGCGTGATCGCCTCAGCAATCTCGGCCTGACTGACCGTGCCGAGCCCAAAACGTCCTGCCACCTCATGCAGCGCTGTCGTGGCAAAGACAGAATTACGCTCGCCCAGCATCGCCGCCCCTTGAGCAACAGCCTGATCCGCCAACAGCTCCCGACCAAACGCGTTGGAACTCTCTTGACCGGCTTGCGCCGCCAGGCGCCCCTGAGCTTCTGCCACAAGCTGACGACGCTTTTCTTCTGTCAGTCCGGCTGAGTCTGCGGCCTCTCTCCATGCCTGAACGAGTTCAGCCTGGGGCACAGCCTCTTTGGCTTGGCGGGTATCCAGCGCGATCGTCTGTTTTTCGGCTGCACTGGCCTGAGCACGCGACTTCCCACGCTCCGCCAGTTGCGCCTCGATCGCCTGCGCTCTTTGGCTAAATGTCTCCAGGCTCTCAGGAGAGAGACCGGCAATCTCAAAGCTCGAATCTTTGCCTTTGGTGATTTCATAACCCAGCTCTGTCACCTCATGCGCCAATTCCTGGCGATAAAGCGCCCCAAGCTGCTTCTGGAGTTGATACAGAGCACGGGGCTCTAAACTCCGCCAATGGCCGTCCTGGTCCTGCGTCATGTTCAAAATGACATTGTGGCTGTGGAGCTGCGGATCGAGTGCGCGGCTGGTCCCATGCCGGAAACTTGCAATCACAAGATTCTGCGTCACTTCACGGCGGACTTCTCCATCTTCCCGGATGCGGGTTGCTGCCAAGTGTTGCTCGGCAAGGGCAAGAGTGCGCTGGACCGCCGCCTCATGAGCTTCAATCAGGCGACGATCGCCTGCTACTTCCGCCATGATCGATACGGACTTCGGTGCGCTAAAGGTTAGATCCCATCCAGGACGATGGCCCCATTCTCCATCGCGCTGCGTGCCCAGGCGCTGATCTTTTGCGATCTGTCCATGAAGGAGGCGTGTAAACGCCTCCTGATCGACTTCTCCAGAGAGGCCGAGCTCAGCCGCACCTTTTCCCAGCCAAACGGACGGCGCCGTGCCATCCTCCGAATAATAGTCATCGGCCTCATAATAGGCGCTGGCTTGCGCCGCATTGGTCAGCCCGGAAACGGTCGCCACCATCAGACTGGCCCCCGATCACGCGCGGGTTTGGGTGGAACGGCTGATGTCGGTTTTTGCGCCTTCTTGGATGGCGTTTTCTCAAGGGCGGCTTCATCACGCACAGCATTCTGTCGGTCTTGTTTGCCCCAGAATGTTTTGGCGGGGTCGATCGCTTCAAAAGCTGCGGCTTTTGGAGCGCCACGGGCCGAAATGTGGTCTGTGCTGAGTGCGATTTGAGCCACTGGCAAGCCATCCGGGAGGAGCAGATAGCCGCGCCCAGGTGGCAGGCGGAATTGGCTCTCCATCACAGCAGGCCGGACCTCCCGCCGAGAGCTCAGGGTGATCTGGGGTTTGCGGGTCTTGGTATCCATCACGCCTGAGACAGTTTGGATCTCCACCTCGACCTTGCCGATTGTAGCAGAGGCGCGCTCTCGGCTTTCTGTATCTGAGAGCTGGAGAAACAGCTTTGTGTTGCAATTGCCCAAAATGGCCTGGGCATCTTGCTCACCATATCGGCTGCGCATCTGTCCGATAGTCTGAAAGGTCAGAATGACCGCAGCTCCGAACTGTCGGCCTTGGGGCAAGAGGCGCGTCATATTGTCAACGCGAGGAAGATCGGGGAACTCGTCGAGCACAAACCACAAGCGCCGCGTGTTCGAGGGTGGTAAAGCCAGTGTCGCCGAGGCCGCGCATTCGAGCCAAAGCGCCATGAGCGGTTTGACCGCTTCGAAGTAGTCTTCCTTGCGCGGCACAAAGACCCACGGCGCGCGTGTTCCGCCTTTGTGCTTGTCCAGGCTGCGAAAGAAGGTAGCAAAGGAGAAGCGTGTCGCGCCCGGTTCAGGCTCCGCCCGCAGGAACATCAGAAGGTTAACGGCCTTGGCGAGCATGAAGAGCACGCTGGCTGTGGCGCGTTCTGCATCCTGGGCAAAAGTGCGTGCTGAGGAGGTATGCGCCAGCCAGCGGCCCAGCTCCTCGCTCGTCATATATTGCAGCGCTTCGATCAGCGCGGTCGGTGTTCCGCGTTGTTCTTCCCAAAGCTGGCGCAAGATATTGGCGACCAGGATGCGCGCCGTCTCCAACCAGACATCCCGATCCCGGTGGCCGGTTTCGTTGATCAGGTAGCGTGCAAGACGTGCTGCATCCGCCGGGTGATGGATCTCGTCGAAGAGATTCCAATAAACCCCACGGGCATCAAAGGGGCTGAGGATGATGTCGCCCCGCACAGAGTTATAATACTGAGCGACGAAACTGCCGGAGATGTCATAGACGATCGCAGGCTCGCCACGGGCTTCGATGCCGTCGAGCATCTGACGCATGGCTGTGGTCTTGCCGGACCCTGTCGAACCATCTAGCTCGAAATGGCGGGTTTCAAAACCGCGCGGGATCGGCACTGATCCGATGAAGAATGGCGCTGGGTCATCGGGGTTGGTCGTGGCCTTAGCGAGCGCTTGGGCTGAGACCAGTTGCGTGCCGCTGATATAGCGATCTGCCAGCTCAGCAGCGGCTTTGTGCTGGCGTTTGTCTTTGGTCAGCCAAAGACCCGCAATTGCGGCGCCGCCACCCAAAATCAGGCCGATCGCAATGCGCTCCATCAGGCCAATCATGCGCACCCGGAGCCAAGGCTCGCTCAGAACCTCTTGCGCGCCGGTGTCGTAGGTTTTGTCCTCAATAATGACGCGCATCGGAACGTCTTTGCCCGTCATCGCCATAACCGGACGTTGGGCTTCAGCACGCAAGAACGATCCTGACAGACGAAGCGTCTCCCGTGATGTCGTGGCGAGCCCGACTAAGAGTCCGCTTACAAGCGCCACGAACAAGATGATGACGAACCCCTGACGGGCGCGGGCGCCGCTCTCGGCGCGTCGAAGGGCGCGCAAAGCTTGGGCATGAGCACGTTGGTCGAGATCATTGCTCATGAGGCGTCTCCGGCATGAGAAAGCTGGCGCTGAAAGGCGGCCGTGATGTCATCACTGAGTTGGGTGTCATCGACACGGGCCGGAGCTGCGGCGCGGGCATAGACATAGGCTGCACACGCGACATAGAGCGTGCGTTCTGTGAGGCGCTCGACATGAGTAAGGCGCGCGCTGACGGCTCCAAGTTCTCGCGCGACCTCGTTGAGAAGCGGAGTTTGGCCGTGATTATCGATCACGCTCGCGAGTCCGCTACGCACGCAGAGCTGTAGGAGCGCATAAGGGGTCAGCTCGCGCGCCGCCGCGTGCTTGCGCAGAGCCTGATCGAGCGCCCTTGGCAGGCGCAAGGTGTGCTGCACGGTGCTCATGGCTGCACCTGCCCGTGTAGGCCATCCGCACTCTCGAAAAATCTAGGCGTGCGAATGTGTCGAACAGAACCGCCGGATGTGTAGGCGGATCGCACTCGGGAAAACCGGCCGTTAAAAGCCGCAGGCCAGTGCGTGGGGTGTGTTCTTCTTTCTGTGGCCCGAGACAACGTCTCGGGTCGGTCGAACGGGTGAGAGACAGGCTGTCGTTTAGACATGCTGACCTCCTTTGGATGAGGAGGTCGAATGGCGGCTCTTCTGTGTTTTGGCGGGTGTAGGCCGTGTCTCTAATGAGACTGGATGAAACACTGACGCCGTGTCGTCAAGAAGCTCGTCGAGATCGACGGTTGCACCCGGCGGATGACGTGGCTCGGGGGCAGGCTCACGTTCTTGATACTCCGCGACCCAATCGACGATCGTGCTTTCGATGGCGGTCTGGATCTGTTGGTCCAGGTCGTGGGCGTCTTCTGGCGATAAGCGAGCATCAAGCCCCGGTGTCTCAATAATCGCCCCTGTTGGGCGGTAGGCTTTGCCATGTTCCAGTAACGGGCCGGAGATGACGCAGGTCGATGTGGAGCCATGATAATAGGCCAGCGGGGGCCCGTCATAGCGGAACCAATGTGACGTGGCGCAACGGTAGCTCTCGCCGATTTTGTCGTCGGCAATCAGCTTCTCGATGATGGGGCCAACTCCCCGCAGAATACGGGCTGACGCTTTGACCGAAAGGGTCTGATCAGAGGCCGGTGATAGCCAGGACTGAAGGCGTGCAAAAGCACTCAGGAACACGGGCATGCGAGATCCTTTTCGCGTTCGAGGACGCAAATTCGTGGAAGGGTGAGAATGTTCGGGAGGTCTGAGGGGGCGCGGCGCTTAACGACGCAGGCGCCGCCTCAGGCCGTTAGCGATAGGATTGAGTTGGGAGGCTCTGGAGCCAGTGCTCGATATCGCCAGAGCGCCATCGGACGCGGCCTCCGCCGACCATAATCGGTAGCGGGATTTGGGAGCGCTTCATCAGGCGGTAAATGCTCGACCGGCTGCGATAGCCCGTCATGCGGAGCACATCGTCGATCGTGAGGAGAAGGTTTAGGTTCGTGTGTTGTGTCATCATGATCCGTTCCAAGTGATGGGGAACGGATCAAACCTAAATCGTGCGACTCAGCCTGCGTGAGCTTTTACCCAAGAAAATAGAAAGCCATACGGCGTAAAACGTAAGATGTTGGAATTTATATATTCTTATGCACAAAGCCATTGCGGATCGTCGCAAGAGCACGATCGCGTATCTTGTCGTAAGAATGGTTTTTTCCATTCCCTATGATCTTTTTGATCGTTTCCAGAGGCTTTGGATCACGACTGTCTGTCGTCCAAATCGTTTTGATCGTCCCTTGCTGCCTTGAACTTTCGAGGACACTGAGAACGTATTCAGCCAATTCGTCCAGGGTGTCTTTCGCCTTTTCATTTGGAAGATTCATAATGCTGCGGAGGACAATTTTGAGCTGCTCAGCCGCTTCGCCGATTTTATGGGTCTCCCGAATATAGGCTTCAATGAAGGCCTCGTGCCGATCTTTTGGAACCTCCGCAAACCAGCGCCCGGTTCGCTTTTCAACGGCATCTACCACCTTTTTGTGGCGCACAACTTTCTCGACCAATGCCTTCGATGTGTTGTTCCGGCTCTTCACGTCACAAGGCGGCTCAGACTTATCTGTCGGCCAAGGCAGTGACCCCGCAACGCGTCGGACCCAAACATCGCCATGATAAGCCGTCCGCCAATAACGATTAATCCAGCGGCGGCGCTCATTAAAGTCTGCACCAGAGAATAACAAAACCCACCAGCGGTTCTGAAAAACGTAGTTTGGAATGATACCTTGCGACGTTTTTGCTTCCCATTCACCCGATCGCAATGCAGCGATTAAGGGGCGCAACTCGGGAAAAGAACTTTCATCCGGCAGAGTAAAAAACGGGATGCGAGAGCGAGTAAAATGAATACGGTCGCACACGTATATTGAAAGAAAGAACACGCAGGCTGAAATTATAAAAACAAAAAATATGTTTTTATGAGAAGTTCTGTGAAATATCTCATTAAGAACAAATGCTAGCGTGGCTGCTAGAAGGAATATCGCTGAGAAAATTGAAACTAGATATCTAACAAAGAAAATATAAGCCATCTGAAGGATAGATGACTTCGAATAGTTTAATATTCGCCTTTTTCCGTCCGATGGACGATCAGGGTTTATAAAATATCCCCCAACGGTGAAGGCATTCTCCCACGGTGTGATCATGGCCCATTCCGCGCATTTCAGTTGAAAACCAGATCAACCTAAATGATTTATGATTTCGATTGCGAGCAAAACTGGGCCCAAGCCTCCATCATCACGCGTCGTTTATCGAGCAAGTTCCCTCGGCGATAAGCAGCTTCGACCTTGTTTCCGATCGCATGAGCCAAGGCCATTTCGGCGATATCGCCATCAAAGGTGGTTTCTTCTGCAACCCAGTCGCGGAAAGACGATCGAAAGCCATGCGGAACGGCTTCGATCTTGGCGTCTCGACAGATTTTAGTCAGCGTCATATCCGACAGGGGTTTCGCCCCTCGCTGCCCTGGAAAGACCAGAGGACTCCGCGCCTCCCGATAGGTCGCAGCTTTTCGCAATAGCGCGAGTGCGGGCGGTGAAAGAGGGATGACATGCTCCCGGCCTGCCTTCATGCGCTCAGCCGGAATCGTCCAAACGGCATTCTCGAAGTCGATCTCGTCCCACGTTGCCCCCCGGATCTCGCCAGAGCGTGTCGCCGTGAGGATCAAGACCGACAGGGCTAAGCGACCGATCGAGTCACCGTCTTGGAGATAAGACATAAATTGCGGCACCTCCGCGTAGGGAAGTGCTGCATGATGAACGGGCTTCACTTTAATTCTCGGGAGAGATTTGTCCATTGCCGCGAGGGGCAATGGTAAGGTTCGGTAACCTTTGCCAATGGCCCAATCGACGATGCTACCAATACGCTGGCGGACCCGGCGCGCTGTTTCGGGTTTCTCTAACCAGATGGGGGCGACAACATCGCGCGCATGATGTCCGTCGAGCTCTGAAATGGAGAGGTCACCAATGATGGGAAAGGCGTAGCGCTCCAGCGTGGACAACCACTGAGCGCGGTGCTTCTGATTTTTCCAGCTCGCCTTGTTCTCGGCGAAGACCAGAGAAACGGCCTCGCGGAATGTGGGAATACCTGCCTCTTTGCGGCGCTCCGAGACAGGATCAATTCCAACCTCGACCTGCATCCGTGTTTTAACGGCACGCTCTCTTGCGAGAGCCAAGGGTACTTTCTTGACGCTGCCTAAGCCGATATCCCGTCGCTTGCCGTTCTTCTGAACCCTGCAAACCCAGGATTTGCTCCCCGAAGGAGTCACAACGAGATAGAGCCCATCGCCATCTCCGTAGCGTCCGGGCTCTTTGGTGGCTTTTACAGAGGTCGCTGATAACCGGCCCATCTATTCCCACACTCCATACCACGCGTGATGTGGGATAGAGTGCAATTTGATGAGTCGGGATGCAACACGAAATAAGAGGATATCCGCAGAAATCCGCCATTTATGATGCGAGTTGAAACTGGATTGTAAAGGTGATTGGCGGAGGGGATGGGATTCGAACCCACGATACGACTTACATCGTATAACGGATTAGCAATCCGCCGCCTTCAGCCTCTCGGCCACCCCTCCGCTTTCTTACGCGGTTCACACGGCGTATGCAGGAGTGTTCTTAGGGGGTAACCGCATTGCGGTCAAACCCCCTAAGAACATTTTTTTTGCCTTACTCTGAAAGAAGTTTCTTTAGAGTTTCATTCACGAGGGCAGGATTACCCTTACCCTTCATGGCCTTCATCGTCTGACCAACAAAGAAGCCGAAAAGCTTGTCCTTGCCGCTCTTGTATTCCTCGACCTTGTCGCTGTTTGCCGCCAGGATTTCACGGATGGCGTTCTCGATTGCTCCGGTGTCAGTCACCTGACGCAGACCCTTGCGCTCGACGATGGCAGAAGCAGAATCACCCGTCTCGACCATGTCTTCGAGAACTTCCTTGGCGATCTTTCCATTGATCGTGGAATTGGAAATCAGACCCAGCAGTTCCCGCAGACCTTCCGCACTGACCGGGCTGTCCTCGATCGAACGGCCCGTACGATTCAATGCTGCGAAGAAGTCGCCCAGCATCCAGTTAGCTGCCAGACGGGCATCTGCACCACGCGCTACAGTCTCATAGAAATCCGCGACTGCCTGCTCGACGCAAAGCACGGACGACTCATATCGACTGACGCCGTATTCCTGCTCCAGACGCACACGCTTGGCTTCTGGCAGTTCCGGCAGAGCCGCCTTGAGTTCATCAACCCAGGACTGCTCGATCAGCAGCGGCAGCAGGTCCGGATCAGGGAAGTAGCGATAGTCATGCGCATCTTCCTTGCTCCGCAGGGAGCGGGTTTCGCCACGTACATGGTCGAACAGACGCGTTTCCTGATCGACGGTTCCACCAGCTTCCCAAACCTCGATCTGACGCTGCGCCTCGACCTCAATCGCCATCATCACAAAACGGATGGAGTTGACGTTCTTAATCTCGCAGCGCGTGCGATACTCGGTCTCACCCGGCTTGCGGACCGACACGTTCACGTCGGCGCGCATGGAGCCTTCTTCCATGTTACCATCGCAAGTACCGATATAACGCAGGATTTGGCGCAGCTTGCGCAGATAAGCACCGGCTTCCTCAGGCGAACGGATATCCGGCTCACTGACGATTTCCATCAGCGCAACACCAGCCCGGTTCAGGTCGATGAATGAGCGCGTCGGATCCTGATCATGGATCGACTTGCCCGCATCTTGCTCCAGATGAAGCCGCGTTACGCCGATTTCGCGCGTACTGCCATCGGCCAGATCAACCAGAACCTTGCCCTTGCCAATGATCGGATGGGCAAACTGGCTAATCTGATACCCGGTGGGCAGATCAGCATAGAAGTAGTTCTTGCGATCAAACCGGCTGAACAGGTTGACCTCAGCTTCAAGTCCCAGACCTGTGCGGACGGCCTGAGCAACACATTCCTGGTTCAGGACCGGAAGCATACCCGGAAAACCGGCGTCGACGAGGCTGACATGCGTGTTCGGCTCGCCGCCATATTCCGCCGAAGCGCCGGAAAAGAGCTTGGCCTCGCTGACGACCTGGGCATGAACTTCCAGACCGACAACGATTTCCCATTCGCCGGTGTTGCCGGTGATACGATAGCTCATGCCGACACTCCTGCATGAATGGTAGGTCTGTAATGGAATGCCGCAGCCTGCTCGATGGCATGACCAGCTGCAATCAGCGTCTCTTCATCAAAAAACTTACCGATGAGCTGTAATCCAAGCGGCACGCCACGCGCATCCAGACCAGCCGGGACAGACAGGGCAGGGACACCCGCCATGCTGGCCGGAACCGTGAATACGTCATTGAGATACATCTGCACTGGATCGCTCGGCTTCTCATCCTGCGCAAAAGCGCCGGATGGAGCTGTCGGCGTCAGAAGCACATCGACATTCTCAAACGCCTTAAGGAAGTCCTGCTGAATCAGCGTCCGAACCTTCTGTGCACGCAGGTAATAGGCATCGTAATAACCTGAGGACAGCACATGCGTTCCGATCAAGATGCGGCGTTTGACCTCATCACCGAACCCGGCGGCACGGCTGGCTTCATACAGGCCATCCAACGTCGGCGCACTGACGCGCTCACCAAACCGGACACCATCATAACGAGCCAGGTTCGACGACGCCTCGGCCAGAGCAGCAATGTAGTAGGTCGGCAGACCGTACTTCGTATGCGGCAGGGAAACCTCAACGATTTCCGCACCGGCATCTCGCAGCCAGTCCATACCCTGCTGCCAGAGCGCCTCGATCTCAGCTGGCATGCCCTCGACGTGATATTCCTTGGGAATACCAACGCGCAGACCTTTCACACCGCGCTTGAGCGCTGCTTCGTAATGCGGAACAGGAGTATCAACGCTCGTTGAGTCGCGTGGATCAAACCCGGCCATCGACTCAAGCAGAATGGCGCAGTCCTGAAGGTTACGCGCCATCGGACCAGCCTGATCCAGCGAACTTGCGAAGGCGATTGTTCCAAACCGCGAGCAGCGACCATAAGTCGGCTTGATCCCGGCAATACCCGTGAATGCTGCCGGCTGACGGATGGAGCCACCTGTATCCGTACCCGTAGCACCCAGAACGAGCCCAGCCGCTACAGCAGCTGCAGAACCACCCGAAGAGCCGCCCGGAACCAGCTTTACGTCAGACCCCTTGCGTTTCCAGGGATTTTCGACCGGGCCAAAGGCAGAGGTCAGGTTCGCAGACCCCATGGCGAATTCATCAAGATTCAGCTTACCAAGGAAAACAGCGCCATCCTTGAGCAGGTTGGCCGTTACCGTACTTTCGTAAGGCGGTACGAAATTGCCGAGGATCTTGCTGGCAGCCGTGGTACGGACACCATTCGTGCAGAACAGATCCTTGATGCCCAACGGAATCCCGCAAAGGCTGCCGCCTTCACCCTTGGCCAGAGCTTCATCGGAAACCTTGGCAGCCTCACGAGCCTGATCAGGAGTACGGGTAATGAAGCTGTTGAGCTGACCGTCCAGACGCTCGATCGCGTCAATATGGGCGTTCGTCAGCTCGACTGCGGAAATCTTGCGTGCCTTGAGCGCATCCCGGGCCGAAGCCAGCGTAAGATCATGAATGCTGGACATTATTCGACCACCTTCGGAACCGTATAGAATGGGCCTTCCCGCTCAGGGGCGTTGGAAAGAACCTTGTCACGGCAGTTGCCATCCGTAACGCGGTCTTCGCGCAGACGGGGCTTTGCGAGACCCGTGCCGATCATGGGGTCGACGCCCGTAACGTCCACTTCCTTGAGCTGCTCTACCCAATCGATGATGGAGCCCATATCCTTCCCGAGGGTTTCAACCTCTTCGGGCTGGAGACCAATCCTCGCCAGTCTGGCGATGCGCGTAACCGTTTTCGCGTCGAGCGACATGAATATTCCTGAACAAGAGGAAATTTTATGGTGGCTTTTCAGCCGTCAGGGGGATCATAACGCCGTGCTATGCCCCTGTTCAATCCACATGACCTCCGTAATCTTCTTCAGTCCGATCAACGCGTCCTCGGTCTCGACCCCGGATCGAAGACCATCGGCGTTGCCCTGACCGATGTCACACTCATTCTGGCATCACCTCTGATCGGCCTCAAACGCCGGAAATTGAGCGAAAATGCGCAGGAACTGGCTAAGATCGTACGCACACAGGACGTAGGAGCCCTGGTCGTCGGATTGCCATTATCACTGGATGGATCTTTTGGCCCGGCGGCACGCGCCGCATCGGACTGGACACAGGCCCTGTCGGAAAAACTCGGGATTCCCGCAGGACTGTGGGACGAACGCCTATCCTCAAGTGCCGTCAACCGTTTCCTGATCAAGGATGCCGACATGACACGCGGGCGAAGAGCAGAGGTCGTCGACAAGATGGCCGCGGCTTATATGCTTCAAGGCTGGCTCGATTCATCACGCCCGGAATCGCCCGAAATCTTCTGATCTGACAGAAAAATTTCTTCGGATCAGACGCCTTTGCTTCCAATCAAGGCGGAGCGTGACGATGTATCGGCTAGGACGCGGAGCCATATTTGGGCCGTCATGGCACCCATAAACAGACAGAACAGGAACTTCATGATCTTTCTCCAATCATGAAGTTAAAACGAACCATATTGGTCCGGGTTTTCCGGCGGACAATTTCAAATTGTAAAGGGGACTGTGACGTGATGTTTCGTGTGTTGATCATGACGCTTTTTCTGGGACTGTCAGCTTGCGCTCACGACCCCGAGGACGGGAGCGCCCCCGTCAGCCAACACCATCCATTATCTCACGGGGCCTATGCAGGCGTTGGTAGCGGCTGGTCCGGATACTGATCAGCGCTGTCGCCAGGCCAGCCGGACCGGCATGGCGCGATAGGACGCAAGATCCCGCCGCCCTCTTACTGGCAAAACACTCCCCACCTGACCAACTGCATGGTGAATTATACGGGGTGGAGGCGCATAAGACACCATGTGAACCGATGGCATCGTTTCCATACGCGATGCAGAACGCTCGGAAAATCCGGCCTGTCTGTTTAGTGCGAAAGAAGGTGCGGGCCTGGCACTTGGAAGTTTGGCCTGCAACCCTGACGCGGTCATGATCAGCTGTGGAAGAAAATCAGGCGGTCTGTAGCTGTCGGGCTGCCCGTTCCAGATAGCCAGAACATGACGGGCATAATCGGCGCCAAGAGCCGGGGTGAGGGAGTGATAAGCAGCCGTCGCGGCTGGCCAACCCTGAAGCTGGTTGTGCAGTCCAGACAGAAAACGGGCCCCGTAGCGGGCATTGCTGTAGGGATCGAAAGCATCTTCGAGCGAGAAAAATGCATCGGGATGATGGCGCAGATTGATCTGCATGCAGCCCACATCGATCGAAACGATCCCATTCGCCTGAAAATCACGGACCGCCGCGATGGCTTCCTCCCTGCTTTCGTAGAAGTAACCTTTTCCAGCCGCATTGACGGTCCACGGCCATGCCACGGTCGCAGTACCATTTGGATCTCGCCGGCCGCTCTCCACGCGACTGATGGCATCCAGAAGGCGGGGTGGGATTCCGGCCTGCTGCTCGGCAGCGTGCACTGCCATCTTACAGACAGATGACGCATCATAAGCCCGCGCAACCGATACGCCAGAAAGCGTCATGACAAAGCCAAGGAGGAGAACTTTCCCGATCATTATCCTGTTTATAATCGGGAAAGGTAAAAAAAACGGTTATACCTGCAACTTTACCGAACAAGCGGTTTGCAGACCTCCGACAGCCACGCAGCTACATCCGGCTCGACATGCGGTGAAACCCGTGCCTGAACTTCTGCATGATAGGCGTTCAGCCAGTTCAGTTCCGCATCGTTGAGAAGGGCGACATCGATCAGTCTGTAGTCAATTGGCGTATAGCTCAGGATCTCGAACTCCAGAAACGTACCCTTGCTGCCCTTGAAAGAAGAAGGCCGCACCAGCATCAGGTTTTCGATCCGAATTCCATACTGTCCTGGTTCATAATAACCAGGCTCATTGGACACGATCATGCCGGCTTCAAGGGACACCGGGCGCGGGACAGGGGAAATATTCTGCGGGCCTTCATGGACCGACAGATAACTCCCGATTCCATGTCCGGTACCATGATCGTAGTCCATACCGACCTGCCACAACGCCGCACGCGCCAAAACGTCCAGCCGATGACCGGTCGTGCCAGACGGAAAGCGGATGCGGGAGAGGGCGATATTGCCCTTCAGGACACGTGTGAATGCTTCACTAACATGAGCCGGCGGCTCCTGATCGCCCACCCAGAGCGTGCGAGTAATATCGGTCGTACCAAACGGATATTGCCCGCCGCTGTCGATCAGATACACACTTCCAGCTTCAAGAATCCGATCGTGACCAACCTGTGCCCGGTAATGGGGAAAGGCACCATTCGGGCCGACGGCGGAAATGGCGTCGAAGCTCTGTTCTCGGTAATCGGTAGATTGGGCACGCAGACCATCCAGCCGAGTGACGAGATCCGTCTCGTGCTGGCCGATCCCCGATACTGTCAGGGAATGCAGGAAACGGGCCATCGCCACACCATCAAGAGCATGAGCTTTCCGTGCACCGTCCTGCTCTATGGTGTTCTTGATGGCTTTGGGCAGTGTGCAGGGATCGGTTCCATCCACAACCGTCGCACCGGCAGCGGCAAGCGTGGTGTCGAACCATACAGCTGTCGTAACCGGATCCACCCGCACGGTCCTGCCCTTGAGGGCCTCAAGCCGATTCGCCAGATCCGCCGGCGAACAGACTGTCACACCAGGGCCACAGACCTCCAGCACACCCTCCGACAGACGATCGGATGAGACGAACCATTCTGCCGTCCCGTCCGCGTGCAGGATCGCATAGCCATGCGCTACGGGGGTGAGGGGAACGTCACTGCCACGGATGTTCAGAAGCCAAGCCAAGGAGGTGCAATCCGCAATGACAGCTGCATCCTGCCCTGCCTTGC
This sequence comes from Gluconobacter sphaericus, assembly GCF_016757795.1. GTDB lineage: Bacteria > Pseudomonadota > Alphaproteobacteria > Acetobacterales > Acetobacteraceae > Gluconobacter > Gluconobacter sphaericus. The sequence goes on from NZ_CP068419.1 coordinate 2,793,548, forward strand.
GCAGAGCATCGCCAAGACGCCTGCGCTTGTCCGCGCTGATTTCTCCCGAAAATTCCAGCGTCTGCGGCACCACCGGACCAGCTGGCGCCGCAGGACGATCCGTCCAGGCCTGATCAATGGGATTACGTGACAACGGGACAAGCTCCACGCCAGCTATCTGCCACGACGCCAGCATGGACCGACTGACCAGACGCGGATCATAGGCGATTTTCAGCCCCTTCGCGTGCTCCGCCAGCCAGTCGGAAAGCGGTTCCAGCGCGACATGACGACGCTCCCACAGGTCATGGGGAACCTGCTCTTCCATCTGCACCGTATAACGCCCGTCGGAGAACACGGCGGCGACTTCCGGAAGGATCGCCGCCAGCCCCGCACTTCCCGTAAAGCCCGTCAGCCAGGCCAGGCGCTCGGCGCAGGGAGCGACATATTCGCCGAGATATTCATCACCACGCGGGATGATGAAACCGTCAACGCCCAGCGCCTTACAGGCTTTGCGGACGAGGGCAGGGCGCTCGCTGAGCGGGATGGAGGACAGGGTCATGAAAAGTCCTTTTCCATAGTTGGAAAATCGTCAAGGCAGAGTGTCATAAACAGCAGATCCAGCCAGCGGCCGCGTTTGCGACCGACCTGCGGAAGCGTGCCACAATTGCGGAAACCAAACTCATCGTGCATCGCGACCGAAGCAGCGTTGTCCGCCGTAATTCCGGCCACCATGACATGAAAGCCCGCGTCCCTGGCGTGATTGATCAGGGCATGTAGAAGGCTGTTCCCGACACCCCGACGCTGGTGCGAGGAGGCAACATAAACAGAATGCTCAACAGTCCGTGCATAGCCTTCATAGGCCCGGAAAGAGCCATAGGAGCCATACCCTGCAACTTCGCCAGCCGTATCAACAGCGACTAACACCGGGTAGCCTTTTACCAGCCTATCCTCGAACCACTGACGCCGCTGCTCCAGCGTAAAAGGCGTCGTTATCCAGAGCGCATCGGTATTTTCAATGGCATCATTGGCTATCCGCAGAATAGCCGGCAGATCGTCAGGTCCAGCCTCCCGGATCAACGGCAATGATCCCGGCACACCCATCAGCCGCGACGGCGCAGGATCAACGTGGCCCAGTCGCCTTCACGCAGGATACGCTCCAGCACAAGACCCTGACGCTGATGTGCTACCAGCACCATCCGCGCCTGACTGTAAAGCAGACCAGCCAGAATGGCCGTCCCGTTCGGCGCAAGGTTCAGCGCCAGGGACTGCGCCATCCGGCATAGCGGACGGGCGAGAATGTTGGCGAAGACCAGATCATAGGGCGCCTTGGCACGCACTGCCTCGGTCTGCCAGCCATTACCAAAACGACAGTCCAGCAGATTGCCCTGACCATTCAGCCGCGCATTGAGCTTGGCCGTCCGCACAGACCAGGGCTCGATATCAACGGCGAGAACCGGTCGGTGCAGCAACTTCGCCGCCGCCATCGCCAGAATACCGGAACCGCAACCCATATCCAGAATACGCTGCGGCTTACGATAAGCGACCATCTCCAGCGCTCGGAGACAACCACGCGTCGAGCCATGCTCGCCCGAACCGAACGCTATTCCCGCATCCAGCGTAATCGTCAGGCGGGACTGATCCGGTGCGCCATGCAGATGGGTACCGCGAATGGCAAAGCGCTTACCCACATTCTGCTGCGGGAAGGATTCATAGGTCCGGGCCAGCCAACCTTCAGATTCTGTCGGGGTCCGCTCAAGTTCCGCTTCACAACCGGTCAGAAGCCGAGCAACCGTCAGAGCATTTTCCAGTTCGTCTTCCTTGAATCCCGTATCTTTCACGCCTTCCACACGCCAGTATTTCTGCGCATCATCGGCTTCGAAAATACCGACCGTCTCGCAAGCGCACATCAGCGCCTGCTCGAACAGGGGAACGAAGGGCTCTTCCACCGTGATGGACAGGGTTTCGAGCGCACTGGCATGACGACGGCCAATGCTGCGGGGTGCCATCACGATCTGATCTCCACGAAATTTGCCATGACGCGTTTAACGCCACCATTTTCAAAATTGATATGCAACTGTGACCCGTCAGCACCGATGACGGTGCCTTCGCCGAACCTGTGATGAAAGACCGTCGCCCCGATCGCAACGGTCGGCTCCGGCTTTACATCATGGATTTTCGGACGCGAAGCACGGAAGCCTGACGGTCGCGTACTCGTCAACGGACCGGACGCGAACATGGACGGCGCCGCCGCAGCCTGCCGGCGTGTCTCGAACGCCTGCCCCGTCAGTTGCACATATTCAGACGGGATTTCCTCGATAAAACGGCTGGGCATCGAAGACTGCCAGTTCGCATAGATCCGCCGACTCGCCGCATGCAGCACGATCGCCCGACGCCGCGCGCGCGTCAGCCCCACATAGGCCAGCCGCCGCTCTTCCTCGAGTGCCCGGTTGCCGCCCTCGTCAAGCGACCGCTGGGAGGGGAACACACCCTCTTCCCAGCCCGGCAGGAACACGGTGTCGAACTCCAGTCCCTTAGCACCATGCAGCGTCATGAGACTGACCTTGTCATCGGACGTCTCACTCTCGGTATCCATAACGAGCGCCACATGCTCCAGAAAGCCCTGAAGCGTCCCGAACTCTCCGAGAGCCCGCAGAAGCTCGCGGATATTGTCCAGCCGTCCCGGCGCTTCGACGGATCGGTCATCCCGCCACATCTGCAGATAGCCACTGTCTTCAAGAAGCTGCTCGGCCGCAACAACATGCCCTTCGGTCTCAAGCGTCGCCTTCGCCCGCTGGAACGCCGCCATCAGACCGTCTAACGCCTCCTTCGACTTCCCCTTGAGCAGCCCTTCCTGAATCTGCCAGACCACAGCAGCCGTCAGCGGTCCAGGCAGAGCGCGCGCCTGCGTATGCAGTTTCTGCACCGCCACGGCACCCACCCCACGTTTGGGAAGATTGATGATCCGCTCAAATGCCAAATCATCCGCGGGCTGTGACAACACACGCAGATACGCCAGACAGTCCCGGATTTCGGAGCGTTCGTAGAATCGAAGGCCGCCAACAACGCGATAAGGGATGCCAATCATCATCAACCGTTCTTCAAACGGCCGCGTCTGGAAACCAGCGCGCATCAGAATAGCGATTTCCGACAACGAATGCCCATCGCCGCGCAGATGCTCGATAGCGCCCCCCACGATCCGCGCCTCCTCATCCGAATCGCGCACCCCGATGATCTGGACCTTTTCGCCCTGCGCATCATCGCGTCCGGGCCGCAGCGTCTTGCCAAGTCGTCCTTCGTTATGCGCGATCAGCCCGGCAGCCGCGGCGAGGATCTGTGCTGTCGAACGATAATTCCGCTCCAGACGCACGACTTCCGCCCCTGGAAAATCCTTCTCGAAGCGCAGGATGTTCTCAACTTCCGCCCCGCGCCAGGAATAAATGGACTGATCATCATCACCCACGCAGGCAATGTTGGACGGTCCATGTTCGCGCTTAGCCAGTAGACGCAGCCACAAGTACTGAACCGTATTAGTGTCCTGATACTCGTCCACGAGAATGTATCGAAAAATTCGGTGATATTGCGCCAGAATATTGGACTGGTTGCGCAGAATCTCCGTCATGTGAAGCATCAAATCGCCGAAATCGCACGTATTGAGCGCAATCAGACGCTCCTGATACGCCCGGTAGATCGCCAGCGCATGACCATTTGCAAAATCGGAATCTTCGGCCGAGGTTACCCGGTCAGGCGTCAGCCCGCGATCTTTCCAACGCTGGATGATCCCCATGAGCTGGTTCGGCGGCCAGCGTTTGGTGTCGATCTTCCACGGCTCCATGACCTGCTTGAGAAGCCGGATCTGGTCATCCGTATCGAGAATGTTGAAGCTGCTTGTCAGCCCGACATATTCCGCGTGACGCCGCAGCATCCGCGCACAGATCGAATGGAACGTTCCCAGCCACAGCCCTTCGGCTGGCTCGCCCAGAATCGCGCTGACGCGCTCGCGCATTTCGCGAGCTGCCTTGTTCGTAAAGGTCACGGCCAAAATCTGGCTTGGATAGGCGCGCCCAGTCAGGAGAATATGCGCAAAGCGCGTCGTCAGAACGCGCGTCTTGCCCGTTCCTGCACCTGCCAGAATAAGGAGCGGCCCTTCGGTTGTCTCAATGGCACGTCTCTGCTCCGGATTGAGGCGGGAGAGATACTCGGGTGTAGGGGAAGGTAGATCTTGCGGCACCCTCCCGATATAGAGTGAGATACGATCATGGCCAACACTTATCCCCAGATCGATCTGACACGCGGCACAGGACCCCAGGGACACCGCGCCCGAATGCGTGCACGCGTTCGGGCTAATGGCGCTCACACGCTCGCCGATTACGAAATCCTTGAAATGCTGCTCTTCGCATGTGTTCCGCGCAAGGATACAAAACCGCTCGCCAAGGGACTGATCGGCCATTTTGGCAGTCTGCTGGATGTTTTCCGCGCACCTACACACGCACTGCGCACTGCGGGTCTGAAAGATGATGCGATCAGGGTCCTGCGTCTTCCAGGCGTAGCCGCCGAACGTCTAGCCTCTTCGGAACAGCGTGAACGTCCGACACTGAGCAACTGGGAACAGCTCACGGCCTATCTCGCACAAGCACTCGAAGGCGGCATCCCGGGGCAGTTTCGGCTGCTCTATCTCGACAATCGCAACCGATTACTGGCGGATGAAGTTGCTCCTGAGACCAACAGTCTTGCGGATCGCAACCGAGCCATCGCTATCCGGGCCCTCGCACTGCATGCTACAGCCCTGATCGGTTTTCACATTCATCCTAAGGAACGTCCTGCGGACCTGTCACAATCGGCCCGACAACTGGACTTCGCGATGCGGCCCCTGTCCATCACACTTCACGACGTACTTGTCACAGGTGAGGGACGTCCTGTTGGTTTTCGTCAAGAAGGGCTACTGTAAGATGGACGACAGGGACGCTGGAGCGCCCGGGTTTTCGGATAGCATGACAGGCCTGTCGTCAGCCGATCTGCGACAGCTCACTGCGCTAACGGATGCTCTTCCCGAAATGGATCCATCGCTGGCCCTGCTGACGGGACGGGGACGCCACCTGAACGACGCGACCCTACTGCACCTCCTGACAACACTGCTTACCGGGCGGGAAACGGGCAGTGCCGCACTGTCGCACAACCTTTTTGCCCGTTTCGGATCCCTGGCTGCGGTCCTGTCCGCCACTGACCGGGAACTCGAAAGCATCTCAGATATGGGCACACAAATGCTGCCCATGCTCCGTGTGATTCACGAATCGGCCCTTCGCTATAACCGTGCTCGCCTGCCACCAGAGGATATGCTCGACAATGAACAGAAACTTCTCGACTACCTCACGGCCCGTCTGGCGCGAGAAAATATCGAGCAGTTTCGCATCCTGTTTCTCAATGAAAAGAACAGCCTGATTGCTGACGAAGCGCAGGCCAGAGGTACGGTCAATCATACGCCTGTCTATCCAAGGGAAGTCGCCAGACGTGCCGTGGAAATTGGCGCCACCGCGCTGATTCTGGTCCACAATCATCCAAGCGGCGATCCCACACCCTCGGAAGCCGATCTTCAAATGACTAGGCAGGTTCAGGCGGCGCTCGACGTGATCGGTGTCACGATTGCTGACCACTTCATCATCGGAAACGGCCGGCACACCAGCTTTCGCCGCAGCAACCTGCTCTAAAGCCTCAGCAGCGTGGCGGCAGTAGTCCTTCAAGCGCCAGCTCACCCGGAAGAGCCCCGCGCGGAAAAATGGTGTTCACATGCCCCATCTTGCGCCCCGGGCGCGCTTCTACCTTGCCGTAAAGGTGAATCGATGCCCCGTCCGTTGCAAGAATCGCCGGAACCCGTGCCATGTCCTTGGGACCAATCAGATTATGCATGACGGCGTCAGAGTGCCGACGCGCTGAAGGCAGTGGCAAACCTGTCACCGCCCGAACATGCATCTCAAACTGATCCACCAAACACGCATCCATGGTCCAATGCCCGGAATTATGCGGGCGAGGGGCGATCTCGTTCACCATGAGACTGCCATCAGCGGCATGGAACAACTCCACGCCCATGATCCCGACCAGACCCAGAGCCTCGGCAATAGAAGCCGCCATGTCCTGCGCCTGACGCGCAAGATCCGGCATGATGCGGGCCGGAGCCAGCGTTACGTCCAGAATACCGTTGCGGTGCCGGTTTTCTACCGTATCGAAACATCGCACTGTCCCGTCCAGACCACGGACCACCATCACGCTGAGTTCACGCTCGAAATCAATCATCTTCTCCGCAACGAGCGGGTAAGGAAGATCCGTCAGAGCTTCAAGGGCCTCGACATCGGGAATCCGGAACTGCCCCTTGCCGTCGTAGCCAAAGCGGGTCGACTTGAGAATGAGCGGAAAACCGAGCATCTCAAGCTCTACCAGGTCCTCAGGGCCGTTGACCGCCCGCCAAGGAGCCAGACGGACGCCGATTTCGGACAGACGTGTCTTTTCTGCAATCCGGTCCTGACTGATCCGCAGAATCTCACCCGCCGGTCGCACCGGACGATGCCTCTCCAGCAGGCCCAGTCCTTCGGCACTGATATTCTCGAACTCGAAGGTCACGACATCACAGCGCGAAGCGAAATCCTCAAGCGCAGCCGGATCATCATAAGCCCCAACCGTTACTGACGCTGCAACTTCCGTAGCCGGGCTCGACGCCTCAGTGCTCAGCACATGAACATGAAAGCCCAGCTTCGAGGCTGCCACGGCTGACATGCGACCAAGCTGTCCGCCACCAATAATCCCGACCGTACTGCCGGGAGCAAAAATCTGCGCCTTCATTCGACCGGAACATCCGCAACAGCTGCCGTCTGCGTCGCACGCCAAGCATCCAGACGCGCCATAACCTGTTTGTCGGAAACCGACAGAATCGACGCAGCGAGCAGACCCGCATTGATCGCACCAGCCTTGCCGATCGCCAGTGTTCCGACCGGCACGCCACCCGGCATCTGCACGATGGAAAGCAGGCTGTCCTGCCCGTTCAGGGCACGGCTCTGCACGGGTACGCCGAGGACGGGAATGCTTGTCCAGGCGGAACACATACCTGGAAGATGCGCCGCACCACCGGCACCGGCGATAATCACATGAAGGCCACGCTGACGGGCCGTCTTGGCATAGTCCACCAGACGGTCAGGCGTGCGGTGCGCCGAGACAATTCGCTTTTCATGAGCGATTCCAAGATCGTCAAGTATCTCGCAGGTGTGGCGCATGGTGTCCCAGTCGGACTGACTTCCCATGATCACACCGACACGGATAGGCATGTCGTCCTGAAGGGTTTCGTCGGCGGAGAGAATCTGGCTCATTCAGGCAATATTATCTGGGATCAGACGGGTCTCGATCCAAGAAATCTCATCTTTAAGCTGGAGCTTGCGCTTCTTGAGGCGCTGAAGCTGGAGCTGGTTGAGGGGATGATGGACAAGACGCTCGATGACGGTATCAAGGTCGCGATGCTCGCTGCGCAGTTCGTGCAGACGTTTCAGCATAGCATTGTCGTCAGTCATCATAGCATCCGGTCCCGGAGAACGTTCAGGCGTCGTGGAAAGAGTGATTCTTTCTACTCTTTTTATTGCAGTATCATGCCTGACGGGTGCGGGACCAGTGCCCGTCAGGCATTCATCCGAACCAGCCCTTACAAGCCGATCCGGACGCCGCAATCAGGCATGACTGTCGCTATCGGGAACATAAGCTTCCACAACCGGAAGCGCATGGCCTTCGCGGGCCAAACGGTCATTGGCAGCCGTGACGGCGGCATTCAAATCAGTCTGGGTGCACAAGCCAAGAATCACGGGATCACGCGGTTTGATGTTAGCGCTGTTCCAATGCTGGCGGTCACGAACCTTAGTGATGGTGTCCTTGGTCGTACCGAGCAGCTTGACGATCTGTGCCTCGGAAAGCTGGGGGAACTGGCGAAGGACGAATGCGATGGCATCCGGACGATCATTGCGCTTGGCCACCGGGGTGTAGCGCGCACCCTTGGCACGACGCTTCACCGGGCTGGACGTCGGCATGATTTTTAGGCGGGCATTCGTATCTGCCTCACAACGCTTGATTTCGGCTTCGGCGAGCTGATGGTTCTTAACCGGGTCATACCCGTTGATACCAGCTGCAACTTCACCATCCGCAATCGCCTGAACCTCAAGCGGGTGCATTCCACAGAATTCTGCGATCTGGGTGAAGGTCAGACCGGTTTTTTCGATCAGCCAGACGGCCGTGGCCTTAGGCATCAAAGGCAGGGTCATGTCGGTGCGTTCCTTGCTGGGACACGGATGGGGCCGGCTTCCGCAGGCACCGATCTGGCGTATCCAGCGAGGAAATAATCCCGCCCGGGATATGATCGCGGCACCTGCTGGATGCTCTGCGATAATGGAAACGGGTATGCGGCACTGAAGCCGCGGTGGTCAAGCACCAAAACGGAGCGAAAGTGCTTTTACGACACTCCCGCTCCAACTGCTCAGGCCGCCTGAACGGTTTCAGACTCGGTTGTATGCATGGCTTCAGTCCGCACCGGAATACGGCGCGGCCTGGCCGCTTCCGGGACGAGTTGACGGATTGCGATGGACAAGAGACCATTCACCAGATCCGCACGATCGATTTCTGTATGATCGGCCAGAACGAAGCGGCGTTCGAACGCCCGCGTAGCAATGCCGCGATGCAGCCACTCCCGGTCGCGGCTGTTGTCGGAGACGCTGCCCCGTACGACCAGTGTGTTGTCTTCCTGAACAACGTCCACGTCTTCAGGCCGGAAACCTGCAAGGGCCATCGTCAAGACGTAGTTCGTCTCGCCGGTTTTCTCGATATTGTAAGGGGGATAGCTTGGAAGGGCCTGAGCGTTGGCAACATTGCCAGCCATGGTGGCCAGTCGGTCGAAACCGATAGCGCTGCGGAACAGCGGTGTAAAATCGTAGGTCACTGAAACCTCCTTCAGGCAGGAATCATCTGGCGCATTTTCCGATATGGCAAAATGCTATAGTCAAACCAGCCGCGACCCAAACGGCATCGCGGCTGATCTTCCAGATAGGTTCCAACCCAACCGCCTTCAAGAGGAGACGGCAGGGAGGTGCGCCGAATTACTTCGTGCGCGTACCGATGCCAGCAAAGCGCTTGTTGAACTTTGCAACCTGACCTCCGGTATCCATCATGCGCTGGACGCCCGTCCAGGCCGGATGGGACTTCGGATCAACGTCAAGACGCAGCGTCGCGCCCGGTTCGCCATAGCACGAACGGGTCTTGTATTCGGTGCCATCGGTCATGATGACGGTGATCTCATGGTAGTCAGGATGGATGCCGGATTTCATGAATTTCTACTCCATAAAGAAAGCCCCGATGCCGACCGGGGCGAATCATCAGGCGCGTATAACGGAAAGTGCTTCCGGATGAAAGTGGCCTTTACTGGATCGCATGAGTCCGTTTATCCCTTGTAATGAATGCGGGCTCGACTGTCAGGCCTGCGACCGTGCCTGCACGGATACCGAGAAAGGTTTGATATGAGCGAAACCAAACACAAGCTGCACACTCCGGGCTGGGTCAGCGATTTCCAGAAGTTCATCATGCGCGGCAACGTGCTCGACCTCGCGGTCGGTGTCGTGATAGGTGCTGCATTCAGCGCAATCGTCGGCAGTGCAGTCAAGGACATCCTGACCCCGTTCATCGGCCTAATCACGGGCGGTGTGGATTTCTCGAACCTGTTCATCACACTTAAGGGTCCGGTCAAGGATACGCTTGCCGAAGCCCAAAAGGCAGGTGCTGTCACCGTGAATATCGGTGTATTCCTCAATGCTGTGATCCAGTTTCTGATCGTTGCATTTTTCATCTTTTGGCTGACGCGCATCCTCAGCAAGCTGAACCGCAAGCAGGAAGCGGCTCCTGAAGCCCCGCCGGCTCCGACGAAAGAAGAGGTTCTCCTGACTGAAATCCGCGACCTTCTGGCACAGAAAAACTCCTGATGACAGAAACGAAAGCCTCCCGCCACACAGTCTGGCGTCCTGCTGTCACACTACTAGTGATGGGAAGCTTTCTGGCCGGATGCGCGGCACGTCCTGCAATGACAGGACTGCCGCCATCTCCCAATTCGCGGCTTTATGCCTATCTGATCGCCCATGGCATGGCCCGAGGCGCTGTCATGACAGGACAGATCGGCCCTGAAGGATTGCCACAACTGGTGGCTCTGGACAAAGCAGCCCAACAGGCAACGGTACATGCCCTAAAGCTACAAAGCTCTTCAGCCAATCGGCAGGCTGATCAGGCACTTTTCAGCCTTCTGGCAGACCTTCCCCAGAAAACATCACCCACACCCACCAATCCATCAGAGCAAACACAAAAAAACCGGCTCCCCTGAGGGACGCCGGTTTTTTTGTGTTTGTGGCAGACCCGATCAGTCTGCCACAACCTCCTTGCGCAGTCGCTTTTCACCCATCAGGAGCAGAAGAGGCGCCGCAATAAAGATGGACGAGGACGTTCCTACCACGATACCAAACAGCATGACCGTCGCAAATCCGGTCAGCGTACTGCCTCCGAACAGAGCCAGTGGCAGAGCAGCCAGAAAGACCGTCATGGACGTACCCAGCGTGCGGTTCAGGGTTTCATTGATGGACAGATCCAACAACTCCCGCAACGGCATCGTTCGATACTTGCGCAGATTCTCCCGGATCCGGTCATAGACTACCACCTTGTCGTTCGTGGAGTAGCCCAGGATCGTAAGAAGAGCGGCAACCATCACAAGATCAAATTCGAAGCGCGTAATGGCCAGAAAACCAATTGTCTTGGTTAAATCGAGAATAAGCGTCACCACCGCACTGATGGCGAACTCGCGCTCGAAACGGACCCAGATATAGATCAAAATCATTGCAAGACTGAAGCCAAGCGCTAGCAGACCGTCACGGAACAATTCAGACGAAACCGACGCACCCACGGCGTCAGCACGAAGCACCTGCGTCCCGGGCTCGGCTGCCGAAATGGCGCTCTTGACGCCATCGACCAGCTTCTGGGTCTGTGCCTCACGATCCGCACCTTCGGGAGCGTTGATTGAGATACGCACATCACGCGGCGATCCGAAGGCCTGCACGGCATCCGGATGAATGCCAGCATGATCCAGAGCCGTACGCAGTTTGCCAAAATCGGCCGGCCCAGGGGTCTGAGCTTCAACGATAATGCCACCTCGGAAATCCAGTCCGAGCTTCAAGCCGGGCTGGAAGAACAGGATGACGGAAGCGATGGAGAGGACCGCCGAAACAATCAGCCCCATGTGACGGCCGCGCATGAAATTAATGCGCCGATCGTCGCGGACAAAACGGAAAAGGGGACGTGACAGCATAACGATCAGACCGGAAGTTCTTTGGGACGGGCGAGGGCATACCACCGCACGGCCAGAAGGCGTGACAGCAGGAGGGTCGTGAAGAGTGTCGTAACAATACCAATAGTGATCGTCAGCGCGAAGTTGCGGACAGGTCCCGTTCCGAACACGAACAGCATGACATGCGCCAGGAACGCTGTGGCATTACTGTCGATAATAGTGCCGGTCGCGCGGTCAAAACCGGCCTGCAACGCCTGAAGCGGGCCACGGCCACGCTTCACTTCCTCGCGAATACGCTCGTTGATCAGGATGTTGGCATCCACAGCCATACCTAAAGTCAGCAGCATACCCGCCATGCCCGGCAGGGTCAGTGTTGCCTGGAATAACGAAAGGATCGCCACCATCAGGATCAGGTTCGCAAACAGGGCGATATCCGCATACAGGCCGAAACGCCCGTAGAACAGCACCATGAATGCAATGACCAGAAGAAGGCCGGTCAGCAGGCTGATGACACCTGCATGAATGGATGCTGCGCCGAGGCTCGGACCGATCGTCCGCTGTTCAACAACCGAAAGCGGAGCAGGCAGCGCGCCGGCCCGCAGCAGAAGCGCCAGATCGGACGCACTGCGGGCATCGAAACCACCCGTGATCTGACCGTTTCCAGCCGTGATAGGATTGATGATGTTCGGGGCTTCGATAACCTTATTGTCCAACACGATCGCAAAGCGCTTACCAACATTGGCCCGCGTAACGTTCGCAAAGGCCGTCGCACCAGCACTGTTGAGCTGGAACGTCACAGCCCAGCCACCGCTCTGCTGATCGATGACAGCACCCGCATTTGTCAGATCCGTACCATCTACATCGACATGATCCTGCACCGCGACCTGCGTATGCACACTCTCGTCCTCGAGCATTGTCGAGCCGGGGCTTGCAACGCTCGGGTTCGGGGCCAGCAGACGGAAGGTCAGACGGGCCGTCGTGCCGAGCAGGCTCTTGATCCGCTCCGGATCGCTAACGCCCGGAAGCTCCACAACAATCCGGTCGTCACCTTCACGTGCGATACTCGGATCGATCGCACCCGTTGCGTCAATACGGCGACGGACGATCTCGATCGACTGCGCAACGGCTTCGCGTGCACGGGCCAGCATCGCCTCATGCTGAAGCGTCAGGACGATACGTCCGTCCTGTTCAGACGTCGTGAATTCGTTCGGCACCACCGGCGGCAGGGACTGCATCGCCTTGAGCGCGGCATCACGTTCGGCATCCGAACGGGGCATAAAGCTCAGGCTGGCGGTAGCATCGTCGCGGACAAAATCGCGATAGCCCAGAGAGCGGTCCAGAAGCGTCTGGCGCGCCTGATCCTGGAGGGACTGGAGACGGTCATGCTCAAGGGATTTCAGGTCAAGCTGAAGGAGAAGGTAGGACCCACCCCGCAGATCGAGCCCCAGATGAATCTGCCGCCAGGGCAGGGACGGTGAGGGAGAACGCAGAAAATTGGGCAGACACAGGAGCACGCCCATCAGGCAGATGCCCGCGACGCCCAGCAGTCTGAGCCGGCTATAATACATCATATCAGGTCGAGACGTCCTCGGCGGATTTGGACAGATCGTTTTTCAGATCATTTTCAGGCCGGGACCATGCCGTTTCCGCCATGCCGATGCAACCTTTTGCCTCTTTGACGCCCCAGTGTCTTTCCGGGAAACACCGCGCCTGATAAGCCTGTCAGCATGAATACAGCGCAACAGCTTCGGGTCGGCATCGTCGGGGCCGGCCATTTCGGACGGTTTCATGCCCTCAAGTCCGCCACAAACCCGGCCGAACAGCTTGTCGCGCTTTACGATCCCGATCCGACCCGCGCGACGGTCGTGGCACGGGAAGCTAGTTGCGAAATTGCCACAAGCTATGAAAATCTTCTGGAGCAGGTGGATGCCGTTATCATCGCCGCACCCGCAGAGTATCACTTTGCCCTAACAAGCAAGGCCCTCAGAGCAGGCCGACATGTTCTGGTCGAAAAGCCCATCGCGGCCACGCTGAACGAAGCCCACGCCCTAGCGGATCTTGCCAGGGAAACCGACAAGGTCCTTCAGGTCGGCCATCTGCTGCGCTACTCGGCGGAACACCAGGCCATTACCGAGCGGATCAAAGCGCCGCTTTACATCGAAGCCACCCGCATTGCGCCTTACAAACCACGGGGAACGGACGTATCGGTCATTCTGGATCTCATGATCCATGATCTCGATCTCGTTCTGGCGATCGTAGACAGCCCGATTGCAGAAATCAATGCCCTGGGAGCCGCTGTTTCAAGCGCCCATGAAGACATCGCCAACGCCCGGGTACGGTTTGGAAACGGCTGCGTGGCCACCATCACCGCCAGCCGGATTTCCCTGAAAACTGAAAGGCGTATGCGTCTTTTCTCACAGGACGGATATCTTTCCGCCGATTTCATGGAGCGCAAGCTGAGCTTCATTGGACGTGAGCGCGGCATGCCTCTTCCGGGCACGGGCGGCTTCCGACGTGAGGCCATAAGCTGGAAAGACCACGACAATCTGGCCGTAGAACATGAGGCTTTTGCCGCTTCGTGCCTTCACGGCGCACCGGTTCTGGTCGACGCGCAGGCCGGGATCAGAGCGCTGGATGCCGCCATCCGGGTGACGGAGAGCATCCGGAAATCGCGGCAGATCATGGAACTTTCCGGCCTAATTCCCACCTCGGATCAAAATTGAGAAAATTCCCTCAACTTACTGATTTTCAAGAAGTTCTTTCTTCATTTCCAGCTCAAGCCATTGCTCTTCCGACTGGGCCAGATCCCGCTCGGCGGCTTCCAGAAGCTGGGTCGTCTTCTCGAACCTGGCAACATCCCGGCCATACAGACCCGGATCGGCCAGAACGTCCCGATAGCTTTGGATCTTCTTTTCCAGCTCAGCCATCTTCTGCGGAAGAAGATCCAGCGCCCGCTTGTCATTATAGCTAAGCTTTTTAGGCTTCTTATCTGTTTGCAAAGCAGATTTTGGTGCGACATCTTCTACTTCGAGAGAAGACACCTCGCGCCCTGCCGGTACGTCCCCGCGCTGGATCAACATATCCGAATAGCCCCCGGCATATTCGATCCAGTCTCCGCCGCCATCCGATACTAGAACCGAACTTGCAACCCGGTCGAGAAAATCACGGTCATGGCTAACCAGCAGAACCGTGCCCGCATAATCAGCCAGCATGTCCTGAAGAAGATCCAGCGTCTCAAGGTCGAGATCGTTGGTGGGCTCATCCAGCACCATGAGACTGGATGGCTTGGCCAGAGCACAGGCCAGCGCCAGCCGACCTCGTTCACCGCCGGACAGCTTTCCTACCGGTGTACGGGCCTGCTCCGGGCGGAACAGGAAATCTTTCATATAGCCGATCACGTGACGCTTCTCGTCCCCAACCTGCACCATATCGCCACTGCCGCCCGCAAGGGTTTCGGCAAGAGTCTTGGCCGGATCGAGACTTTCCCGCTGCTGATCCAATGTGACCATGGCCACAGATGGCCCCATTTTTACGGTACCGGACTGCGGCTCCATTTTGCCGGTAAGCAGACGTAGAAGCGTAGTCTTGCCCGCACCGTTCGCACCCACCAAACCAAGCCGATCACCGCGCAGGATCCGCAGATCCAGATCCCGAACGATGGCCCGATCGTCATAGGCCCAATTCACACCTTCTGCAGCGATCGTGATCTTTCCCGCACTGTCGGCGTCTGTGGCTGCCATACGGAGCGTACCCTTGCCCCGCGAAGCCAGCTCCTTACGCTGTGCCCGCAGTGCCTCCAGCTCCCCCACACGCCGCACGTTGCGCTTGCGACGTGCCGTAACACCGTAAATCATCCAGTCTTCTTCGCGCGCAATCTGGCGATCCAGCTTGTGTGCATCACGCTCCTGCTGTTCCAGCACCTCGTCACGCCAGGTCTCATAGCGTGAAAATCCCTGATCCAGCCGACGCGTCACGCCATTTTCCAGCCAGACAACGCTACGGGACAGGGTCTCAAGCAGACGTCGATCATGACTGATCACGATCATCGCACAACGAGATGCAGAAAGCTCATTCTCAAGCCATGTGATAGACGGCAGATCCAAATGGTTGGTCGGTTCATCCAGCAGCAAAAGATCAGGCTCTGCCGCGAGAGCGCGAGCGAGAGCGCAACGACGCACTTCGCCACCCGAAAGGTTCTGACAGCTTTCATCCCCCGTCATCCCGAGTTCGGCCAGCATAGAACGCGCCCGGTAGGTCTCGGTCTCATCAAGACCTTCGGATGCATAATCCAAAGTCGTGGCGTAACGGGAAAGATCCGGTTCCTGGGCCAAATAATGAACCTTAATTCCCGGCTGAACGAAACGCGATCCGGAGTCCGCCACGATATCGCCCGAAGCAATCTTCAGCAGCGTGGATTTTCCGGAACCGTTACGTCCGACAAGACAGATCCGCTCACCAGGCAAAACGCCCAGTTCCGCGCCATCCAACAAGGGACGTCCGCCGAGAGTGTAAGTAATGTTCTGCAAAGAGAGAATGGGTGCCGACATGGCTCCCTATGTGTCGCAGCAGGACGCCCGCCGCAAGCCATCTCCGCACCGAATCATAATCTTAGACGGGCGTGACACCACCTGTAACAGCCTGATAGGTGGCCACAGCCAGGGTCATCGGCTCGAAGGGCTTTGTGATGACGAAGGACGGCTCCTGCGTCTCCCCCGTCAGCAGACGTTCCGGATAGGCAGTTACAAAAATAACCGGTGCTTCATGGGTCCGAAGAATACGCCCGACGGCCTGCATGCCGTCACCACCGCCGCCGAGATTGATATCCGCGAGAATGAGTCCGGGCTTCATTTTCGCAGCCAGAGCGACAGCATCGGCTTCTGTGTGGGCAACCCCGGCGATCCTGTGTCCACAGCGCTCAACCAGATCCTGAATATCCATAGCAATAATGGGTTCATCTTCGATGATCAGGACACTTGTCTGCGCAATGCCCTGCAGGCCTTCGCGCGCCTTGTTCAAGTCGGCCGCAGCCTCTTCATCCGTAATGCCCAGCGCCTGTGCGCTGGACGAAAGGGACTGCTCTTCCAGGGAAGTCAGCAGCAGAAGCGCGCGTTGCCGCAGCGGCATACCAGCAGTAGCGTCCTTGCTGTGACGCTGCATGAATGCGTTCACAAGCAGACCATAGAGGGCTTGCCGTGCGGACAGATCCTTCCCGGAGGGATTTTCCATCAGCTCCTTTAAGGCCACGCCCACAAGCTCATCGCCCGCTTTCTGGTCACCGACCAGAGCGCGGGCAAAGCGACGGGCATAAGGAAGCGGCTTGACGAGTTCCTGACGTGTCAGATCAGTCATATGTCCCTAGCCTCCTGAAAAGATATCTGTCGACACATTCCGCATGGAACGCATCTCGTTATGAAGCTTGAATAGTCATTACACGATGCCCAATCTCCGTATAGTCTTCGTGACCATCCCGGTCGCCTGCGATGTTGCGTGAAGGATCTGCTTCTGAGCCCACACTTGCCCGCGGGCCAGCAGCGCGACCCGCCTCCCCAGAAAGGCAGCTTTCACCGCGACCTGCTGCAAATCCTTCCAGATTTGCGAGGCTTCGCTCGTTTTCTGACTCGCGATCCCGCGGCCGCGGATGATCTGGTGCAAGACACGATTGTCCGCGCATTAGCCTCCCAGGAGCAGTTTCAGCAAGGTACGCTCCTCAAAGCCTGGCTCTTCACAATCCAGAGAAATGCCTTCTATGAACTGACGCGCCGCCGCAGCCGCGAACAGGAAATCATGCTCGACATCGAGCAGGACATGCAGCCCTCCACTGCGGCACCATCACGCCAGAATGCCCGCGACGCCGTTCAGGATCTGGGCGAACTTCTATGGAAGCTGCCCGATCTTCTGCGGGAGGCCCTAATTCTCGTGGGAGCACAGGAACTATCCTATGAAGATGCCGCTCGCGTCTGCAATGTACCCACCGGAACAATGAGGGCCCGTGTTTCCCGTGCCAGAGCTCAGCTCGCCGAGCTTACAACGGAAAATACCGAACCTCCGGAAATAAATTCCGAAAAAAATATCGTCTAATTTTTGCCTGTTTTCCAAGAAAAACAGCCTGCCTTTTCTTTTTTTTGGGGAAATTTCCTACCTCCGATGCAACGTTTTCGCATGACCATTCATTGATTCCACGAAAACAGAACGAAATCAGGAGTCAGTTCCATGACGTTCCACGATCAGGTGATTGCCATTCTTCCGAAGCTGCGCGTCCAGGCTCTTTCGCTGACCCGAAATCGCGCTGCCGCGGAAGACCTCGTACAGGACGCCGTGTGCAACGCTCTGGCAGCGCAGAACAGCTTCATCCCGGGCACGAATTTCTCAGCCTGGATGCATCGTATCCTCCGCAACCGCTTCATTTCCGACCTTCGCAAACGTCGTGAGACCACCGATATTGATGATGTGCCCGCATCGTCCTTCGCCAGTCCGGCCACCCATGAGGACAGCTTGGCTCTCAAGGATTTGTCGATGGCACTGTCCCGCCTTCCGGCCGATCAACGCGAAGCTCTCGTTATGGTCGTCATTCAGGGCATGAGCTACGAGGCTCTGGCCGAAGCCACTGATTGCGCTGTAGGAACTGCGAAAAGCCGTGTCTTCCGCGCACGCCGTCAGCTTGAATCCTGGATGAGCGGAGACCTGCCGGCCAACGACAAGCTACGCATTAAAGTCAAGGCCCTGCGCGACGCCATGGATGCCCGTCGCCGCGCCGGTCACTCTTCTGACGAGCTCATATTTTCATGATCTCAGTATCCGCAATGGAAAGAATTTGTGTCCATTGCGGATTAGCTGCAATTGCAGGAAACGCGTTGTTTTCGTAAGACTGGGTCGGTAGTTCATCCCACAGCGGCTCCTCAGGAGAGACCCGGAGTTCGCGCCACAGTCTAGTATCAGGGATGCAGGATCTGCATCTTCTGACGTCACAGGAAGGTTCAGGGCCAGCCAATGACCGCAGGAGACACGCGGAAGTCCTTAGCCAAGGAAACCACTGGCGAGGATCAAGATTCGCCTTTTGGAATCTGGTTGAGCCGGGGCCTGCATCAGCTTTTTGATGATGTTGCAAACGAGCCGATCCCCGATGAACTTCTCCGATTGATCGAGGAAGATCGAAACAAGTGACTGTTAGCCGGTCTGGTTCTCCAGACCTGAAACCGCGGCGCTGGCGTCGTCTGTGGCACAGGCGTGAGGACCTGCCCAGCATCCGGATGTTTGATACCGTCGGTGCACGGGTAATGACCTTGATTGTCGCGACGACTCTGCCCCTCGCGATCATTGCCTCTCTGCTGGCATGGCACAGTTACCAGCAGAATGTCGGTAACAGCGCCATGCGCACCGAACGCGATACGCAACTTGCCATTTCGGAAATCACGACGGATTTAGAACAGACCCACACACTCCTGGACATGCTGGCCGATAGAGATATTTCGTCAGGGAATGCCCTGAGGGAGTTTGCGCTGGTCCAGACCATCTCACAGCATCACTACTGCATGCTGATGCTGACGGACGTATCCGGCCGGCCGTCGGTTGTTCTGCCCCCCCCTTCAACACAGGATGCGGCAATCTGCTCATCCCCCGAACTCACCGCGCCTGCGATGAACTCTTCGACGGCCAGAACTCCTGTTGTCGGAGTCGATGTACTGAAGGGCAACCGTGGTCCGCTTCTGAAATTCGTTGTCCCCATTCTCAGCAACAACTCCGTCTCCGGTTACATCGTTGCCGTCCGGACCCTGGGCTGGCAGCGTAGCCGTCTTCCCAAGGGGAACAGTCGCCTCCTGCTCGGCACGGATAACAATTCATGGCATTTTCTGGCGATGCCGGATGGAACCCTCTATTCGTTTTTTCCTGATCGGCCAGTAACTGCGGAATTGCCAAAAAAAGCATTTACGCGTCTGAAGAGAGACATTGCGTCGCTCAGCCTGCATGACGTCTTTACGAGCCAGGGCATCACCTACGCTTTTCAGAATGCCTATGGTCCAGTCAGCCTGATTGTTGCAACCGAGCGCACGGCCGAAGAAAGCCACGCCCTCAATATCTTCCTGATCCGGGTCAGTCTGATTGTGGGTCTGCTGGTGCTTGAACTCATGGCCGTTGCACTGGGAGCACGCCTGTTTCTGGTCGATCCGCTAGAGAAACTGGCCCTGGCGGTCGCAGATTGGCGCAAAGGCGCTGCCTTCGCACCCAGGGCCAGCCATTCGATTCCGCTTGAAATCAGGCATCTGGAAAAGGCGTTCCTCCGCGCGACGCGCCGGCTCAGCAAGCATGAACAGGACTTGGAACAGTCGGCCCGCAATCAGGATATGCTGATCCGGGAAATTCATCACCGGGTAAAGAACAACCTGCAGGTCGTGGCCTCACTGCTCAACCTGCAGGCAAGCCGCATCCGCTCCTATGAGGCGCGCGAAGAATTCCGTCTCGTTCGAGACCGGGTAAGGGCACTCGCAACCCTACACCGATACCTGTATTCCGAAAGTGGCCTTTCGGCGCTGGATGTCCAGAGTTTCCTGGAAGAACTCTGCAGTATCCTGATGTCCGCGAATGGCATGAACGCCCAGACCCGCATCCGGCTACAGCTTGATATCGAACATGTCCTGATCTCTCCCGATCAGGCCGCTCCGATCGCTTTGATCGTAACCGAAGTCGTCAGCAATGCCCTGCGATATGCGTTCCCGGAGAACAGGGCAGGTCATATCGTGATCAACCTGCACAAGGTTGTTCCAACAGATCCAGAAAAGGAAGGAATGGTAGAGTTTAAGCTGGGCGACGATGGAATCGGAATCAATGCCGGTCAGGCCACCGAGTCCCGCACGCGTCGGGAAGGAATCGGGATGCAACTCATCCGTGGGTTCGCGCGTCAGATTAACGCCGACATGACGGTCAGCAATGAAAACGGAACCTGGTATACTCTGCATTTCATTCCCGAACGCCCTTCTCTGACGGCGCTAGCGATGGCGCGGAAAGCCATAAGTCACGGAGTAGACTCGAGCCTGTAACGGCAAAGCGGCGTCAGGTTCCGCCTGCAAATCCACAAAAAAACCTAAATAAGCAGCAAGAATTGCTTGGAGCACTGTCTTGTCGGGCTTTTGCGACCTATATGCAGGGGTCATGAAGGCCGACAAGACAATCGCAAAAGCGTGGGTAAAGGCACAGGGACGCGCCAGCCGCTCCCGGACCTCTGTCGTAGTAGTTTTGGGGTTACTCTCGACCCTACTGGGAATCCTGCAGGCCTGGGCGCTGGCTCGAACGCTCGCCTCCGTCCTGACGCACGACACGGACAGCACCGGACCAGCCATCGGCGTCTTTCTTCTGGCCTGCGTCCTCAGGGTGCTCCTGTCCACCATACAGGACATGACCGCCGCTTCAGCCGGGATCCACGCCCGACGCCGCCTGCGCCGCGAAGTGCTGGACCGGATCATCGGCGAGGGACCAGCGCTCCTGCGCCGCCATCACAGCGCAGCTATTGCAGCCACACTGGTTGATCGGATCGAAGCGCTGGACGGTTACTTCTCGCGCTGGCTGCCCGCAGCATCACTCTGGCTGGTATCACAGTGGCTGGTAGTGATCGCACTGTATGTCGAGAACCATCAGGCGGCTCTGATCCTTGCGGCCTGCTGTGCCATGCTTCCTATTTTTCAGGCTGTCTTCGGCATTGCTACGGCCGTCGCATCCCGCAAACAGTTTCTGGCCATGAACCGTCTTCAGACGCGCTTTCTGGACCGCGTGAAGGGCATTGCGACCATCGTCCTGTCCGGTGGAACCGATCGCGAAACGCAGGCTCTGGCAAAGAGCGCCGATGACCTGCGCCAGCGTACCATGAAGGTCCTGCGGATCGCTTTTCTGGCCTCAGCGACCACGGATGTCGCCATGGTCGCAGCCCTTGTGCTGATCGTCGTGACACAGACCCACACTCTGATGGGCCATCCCTCCGATGCCGTCCTGACACGCGCACTTTATGCAGTCCTGCTTGTGCCCGAGGCATTTGCGCCCTTCCGCGCCCTGTCGGCGGCCTATCAGGATCGCGCCCATGCCACTGCTGCAGCAGAAGCCATGCATGAACTGGCACCGCTGACCGAGCGGACGGCAGCTGGTTCTGACGTTGTGCAGACCAAAGGCGGCATTTCCGTAACAGCGGAATATGTCTCGTTTGCATGGGATGAGCAGCGTGGCACGGTCATTCATGACGTGAGCTTCGTTCTGCCAGCCGGTTCGACACTGATCCTCGAAGGTGCATCGGGGGCTGGTAAATCTACGCTTCTGGAACTTCTTCTAGGATTCGTTTCTCCTTCGCAGGGACGCATCCTGTTCGACGGCCAGGACATGCAGAGCCTTTCGCCTCACCAGATTTCCTCGCGGATCAGCTGGATCGGACAGAAGCCCGTCCTCTTCGCCGGAACCATTCGCGAGAATATCCTTTTCGCACGGCCCGATGCTTCGGCTGAAGATCTGAACCGTGCCGTCTCCGCAGCGGCTGTCGATCAGTATCTGTCATCGCTCCCGGACGGACTGGAAACGCGGATCGGCGAGGGCGGTTTTGGCCTCTCCGGCGGTCAGGCGCAGCGTATCGCCATTGCCCGCGCCTATCTCAAGAACGCGCCGCTTCTGTTGCTGGATGAGCCGACATCCCATCTCGACCCGAAGACCGAGTCTGAAATCCTTGTCAGCCTGAAAGACCTCACCAAAGGCCGGACCGTCATCCTATGCAGCCATTCCGCGCAAGCCCGACAGTTTCAGGGACGGCACCTCGTGCTTGAGGCCGGTCGCGCCATTGCCTTTACGGGAGAAGCCGCATGAGAGCCCCGCTGCCTACAACTCCGGTTGCAGAAACGGGAAGCGAAACCGCGCTTTCCCGCATCCTGCAGGTCTGGCGTCCGCAATATACGCGCCTGATAACTGGTATGGTCATCGCCGAACTGGCTGTCTGTGCGGGACTGGCTCTAATGGGGCAGGCTGGTGGGCGGATTGCCGGCGCTGCTGTCGGAGTAGGGGCCGCCTATCTTCTTCTGCGACTGTCGGGCATGGCGCAGATCGTTCTGCGTTATTTAGAACGTTTTTATACGCATGACGCCATGTTCCGCGCACTGGCCGAGCTGCGGGTCTGGTTCTATCGCAAGCTCGCTGGCGGGGCTGCGGCGGGGCTGGGTTTCCAGCGTTCGGGAGACCTGC
The DNA here is from genome assembly GCF_016757795.1 of Gluconobacter sphaericus. Taxonomy (GTDB): domain Bacteria; phylum Pseudomonadota; class Alphaproteobacteria; order Acetobacterales; family Acetobacteraceae; genus Gluconobacter; species Gluconobacter sphaericus. The sequence goes on from NZ_CP068419.1 coordinate 2,816,064, forward strand.
TGACGCGTCTGGTCTCAGACGTCCAGACGCTAGACAATATATACCTGCGGATCCTTGTCCCGCTAGTATCCGCTCTCCTGACGCTCCCGATCGCAACGCTTGTCTGGGTGCGGGCGGGAACGGAAGCAGGCCTGCTGACCGGCGCCCTGTTTGCCGTCCTTGCGGTCATTCTGCCCCTGACGGGCGCGCGCCTGTCCCGCCGCTTTGGTCCGGACATCCTGCGTGCGGAATCGGAACTGCGGATCGCGGCACTCGATCTCACATCCGGTCTTCGCGAAGCCCGGGCCTTTGGGGCGGAAGACGTCCTTGCCGCAGCCGTCACGGACCGTCAGGAAACCCTTTTCAAGGCCCAGCGCCGCCAGCAGACGCGCATGACTCTTATGCAGGGCTTTGCAGCCCTGATCGCCAAGGCTGGAATCGCCGTCATCCTGTGTGCCGTTGCAGGTCTTCTCTTCCCGCAGGCTCCGGCCATCGCCGGCATTACGGCGCTGTTCGTCGCCATAACAGCGCTTGAAGGCGTCACAGGTCTGGCGCGTGCGGGCCTGTTGAGCGGACAGGTCAGCCACGCGGCGCAACGGATTGTTGAAATTGCCGATCGGGCTCCCCCGGCACCCGAAGGCAACGTACCGCTTCCGGCAAGTCGCGATCTGCGTCTTGAGAACGTTACGTTCCGCTGGACATCGGACCGGGCTCCCATTTTCCGTGACCTGAATCTGACTCTCCGTCAAGGAGAGCGCGCAGCCCTGATCGGACCGTCCGGTGCTGGCAAATCCAGCCTGGCCGCCCTGATCCTCAAGGCCGCATCTCCCGAACAGGGCCGGATCCTGCTGGGTGGCACCGACATTGCCGCTCTGCGCGATAGTGACCTGCGCTCACAGATCGCCTGGCTATCTCAGGCCAGCCATCTGTTTGACGATACCGTGCGTGGAAACCTGCTGCTGGGCCGGACGGATATTCCGGATACGGCAGTATGGGCTGCGCTCGACCAAGCCAGAATTGCAGATGTCGTACACAAGCTGCCTGACGGGCTGGACACTTGGATCGGGGAAGGCGGCTCAAAACTGTCGGGCGGGCAGGGACGCCGTATCGCTCTGGCGCGGGTTCTGCTGTCCGATACTCCCATCCTCGTTCTCGACGAGCCGGCAACCGGGCTGGACGCGGAGACCGAGCGGGCTTTCCTTGAGACGCTGAACAATGCGACCGATGGGCGCAGCGTTCTTCTGATCGCCCACCGACTGACCGGGGTGGAAAAACTTGACTGCATCTGGCGCCTTGAGGACGGACAGGTTATTTCCAGTGCATGCTGACCGGCCTGCGCCGATCCAGCTTCACACCTATTTATCCTGACAGGACGCTACGCCATGGCACGTTTCCTCTCCTTCGTCCGCATCGCGGCCCCGGTTTTCGTTCTGTCAGCTGCGCTGGCAGGCTGCGCCGAACAGCCTTCTCGGGACAGCTACGTCGTTTTTTTCGACCGTGAATCCGTAACGCTCAGCCCCGTCGCCCAGGCTGTCGTGACCAAAGCTGCCACAGCCGCCCGCGCTGAGCACGCTTCCGTCGTTCGCGTTTCTGGCTCCGCAGGGACTAACGGTGATGCCGCAGTTCTGAAGGAACTGGCGACGAGCCGGGCCCAGACCGTAGCGACACAGCTCAGCAATGACGGGCTGAATGGTGCACGGATCGAGATGACGCCGTATGTCCCGAGTGCGCTGGAAGATTCCCACGTCGCCCTGCGTCGCGTTTCCATCACCATCGTTCCGGGCCACTGATCCGGCGCCCGGGATGACGCAGGCTCAAAACAGCCCTCCCGTCGCCCCGGGATTAAACCAGCCTCCGACGCCTGAAGATGTGCTGGCGGAAGTTTTTGGCTTCCCCGGCTTCCGCGGCCTTCAGCAGGACGCCGTCAAAACGGTCATGCAAGGGGAGGACGTGCTCGTCCTTATGCCGACGGGTGGAGGCAAGAGTCTGTGCTATCAGGTTCCCGCACTTTGCCGGGAAGGCATGGGTTTGGTCATTTCCCCCCTGATCGCCCTGATGGACGATCAGGTTGCGGGCCTGAGACAGCTCGGCGTCCGCGCGGCCGCACTGCATTCCGGGCTTGAGCCAGACGAACGTGACGAACTTCAGAGCGATCTGCGCAATGGCCGGATCGATATTCTCTACATTTCGCCAGAGCGCCTCCTTCAGCCTGCGACAGCGAATTTCCTGTCAAAACGCCAGATATCGCTGATCGCGATTGACGAAGCACACTGCATTTCGGCCTGGGGCCACGAATTCCGCCCTGAATACCGGGCACTCGCCAGCCTACCGGAGATGTTCCCGGGCGTCCCGCGCATTGCCCTGACTGCTACGGCTGATCCTCGGACGCGTGATGATATTCTCAACGCACTCGGGATGCCCGATGCACGGGTCCTGATGGCAAGCTTCCATCGTCCCAACCTGATCGTGGAAGCCCGCGCCAAGGCCAGCGAAAGCCGGCAGCTCCTCGAAACACTTCAGAACCATCGCGAAGGCGCCTCTATCGTATATTGTGGCAGTCGCAACAAGACGGAACGCGTCGCCACCATGCTGAGGGACAAGGGCCTGACCGCCCTGCCATTCCATGCCGGCCTTTCCTCGGTCGAGAAGCGGGCCACACTGATGCGCTTCCGCTCAGGCGAGGAAATGGTGATCGTCGCCACGATCGCATTCGGAATGGGCATCGACCGCCCGGACGTACGCTGCGTCGTCCATCTGGACATGCCGTCCTCGCCGGAAGCGTATTACCAGCAGATCGGACGGGCAGGGCGCGATGGCGAGCCGTCCGACACGCTTTTGCTCTATGGCGGGGAGGACATGGCCCGGGCACGATACTGGCTAGAACAGTCCAGTGCCCCCGATCACGAAAAACGCGTCATGCAGGCGCGTCTGGAAAGCATGATCGCCATCACGGAGACCACAGGCTGCCGCACGCAGGCGCTGCTCGCGTGTTTCGGAGAAAATCTCGCGCAGCCCTGCGGTCATTGCGACAACTGCATCAACCCAGTCTCAACATTCGATGGCACACAGGCTGCCCAGAAGGTCCTCTCAGCCATTTATCGCACCGGTCAACGTCTCGGAGCGGTCCAGCTTTCCAATGTGTTACGTGGAAAGCTCAACGAAACCATCGAACGTAATGCCTATCAGCATCTTTCAGTTTTCGGAATCGGCAAGGAACAAAGCGAGCAGTGGTGGCGCGCTGTCATCCGCCAATTGATCGCGCGCGGAGCCATCCGAATGCATGGCGAATATGGAAGTCTCGCGCTTCAGAGCGAAATCGCGCGCCCGATCCTGCGCGGCGAGGAGCGCATAGCGCTCCGGCTGGAAGCCAGGCCAGCCCTGACCGCCAGCGCGGGCTCGGACGGCAATACGGAAAATGATCGTCTGTCAGCAGATGAGAAACCGTATTTCGATGCCCTCCGCCAGTGGCGCTTGTCCGAAGCGCGGGAACAGGAAATCCCTCCCTATGTTATTTTCCACGATTCGGTATTGCGAGACATCGCCCGCGAACAGCCTGCCAGCCGCACTGAACTGGGAAGTATCAAGGGCGTCGGCGCCTCAAAGCTGGACCGCTACGGTGCAGCGGTTCTGACCGTCTTACGCGAAATCCGCGAACCCGCCTCTGCCCAGTAAGGAACATCAGTCGTGCGTCAGTTCGTCAGGCGCCGTGACAGTGAAACTGACTGTAATGCTGCCGCCATTGAGGATATCGAACGTGAACGGCACCTTACTACCAGCGGCAGGCATCTGACGAATTCCCATACACATCATATGGTAACCCGAACGCGGGAAAATCATCGTGGAGTCGTGCGGGAGCGCCAGATGTGTGAACAGATCATTCGCCCCGTCCGTCTGCTGCTGGTTCGTATGATGCGCAACGACATTCTGACACAGCGGGGATGAAATCCCCTTCAGCAGATGGTCAACGCTGTCATCGTTGCGAATCGTGAAATAACCAGCCCCACGGTTGGGAAAATAGGCTGACGGGCGAAATGTCCCGTCCATAACCACGACCCGCTGCGCATCATGATCGACATCCCGCGCCACCACTGTCCCCGAAAGAGCCTGCTGAGCCATAGCCTGCGCAGTGGAAAGGACAAAGAGGGCGGTCAGGACAGATACCCTTTTCAACGACAGTCTCCCGGTGTTGTGCGCGAACTCATGAAGCCCGTTTGGGCCGGAACGCATCATCCGGTAAAGTGCTCCCATTTTCCTGGCCACGACAAGGCCCGAACACTTCAGGATGGCAAATGCGTTGCCCTTTTTGCGGACATGACGATACCCAGGTCAAGGACAGCCGCTCCACGGAAGACGGGGTTGCGATCCGCCGCCGGCGCGTCTGCTCGGCCTGTACGCAGCGTTTCACGACCGTCGAACGGGTCCAGTTGCGTGAACTGTCCGTGACCAAGGCGGACGGGCGTCGCGTGCCTTTTGACCGGGATAAGCTCGCACGTTCCATCCGTGTTGCCCTACGCAAACGCCCGGTTCCTGAGGAACGCCAGGAACGTCTGGTCAACGGGCTGGTCCGGCAGCTTGAAGCCTCGGGAGAACAAGAAATTTCTTCCCATCGCATCGGCCAGCTTGCGATGGACGCATTGCGCGAAGTGGATGGTGTGGCTTATGTCCGCTTCACCAGCGTCTACCGCGACTTCCGCGAGGTCGAGGCGTTCTCGAAAATCCTCGCCGACATGAAACCCATTCCCGGGGAAACAGACATACCGTCCCCCGACGACTCCCAGGAGACACCATGACCGTCACCGACGCCCCCGCTGCAAATCCGACGCGCCGTAGCCGGACCATTGCCCGCGTTGCAGCCGTTCAGGCACTGTTCCAGTGCGAACAGTCTGGCGACACGGCGGAAACCGTCATCAGCCAGTTCATTCGTCACCGCCGCATCAGTTCCACAGCGTCCTTTGACGATGGCCACATTCCCGACGCCGATCTGAAGCTGTTTCAGGAGATCGTCCTTGGTGTCACGCGCCGCCAGGACGATATCGATGCGAAGCTGAGCAATGTTCTGCCAGAGCAGTGGCCGCTGCCGCGTCTGGATCCCGTCCTGCGTGCCTTGCTGCGCGCAGCCGTATTCGAGATCAGCACCGACACACCCGACCGGATCATCATCAACGAATATCTGGATGTCGCCCACGGCTTCTTCTCGGGTGACGAACCCAAGATGGTCAACGGAATTCTCGATACCCTCAGCCGCCGCGCCAACGACGGCAACGTCTGATTCATGACGAGCGCATCAGGGGCCGAAGTAGCGGGAGTAGGCGAGTTCGGCTTCATCGCCCGTCACTTCCGACCTCTCGCCGGCGCGGAAAGTCTCGATCTTCGGGATGACTGCGCTTTGATGCGCTGCCCCGACGGCGAGGAATTTGCAATTTCGACCGACACGATGGTCGAAAATGTTCATTTTTTTCCGGATGACCCTCCGGAAACCCTCGGCCGCAAGCTACTACGCTGCAATCTGTCTGATCTGGCAGCCATGGGCGCAAGGCCCCATGCCTATACGCTCAACGTAACAGTTCCGCGCGGTGGACGGCACGACGAAAACTGGTTTGCGGCATTTTCCCGCGGACTGGCGGAGGATCAGAAACACTATGGTGTACATCTAATCGGCGGCGATACCACGTCCATTTCAGGCCCCCTGGTCCTCTCCGCCACCGTATTCGGACTACTCCGACACAATACGGCGCTCCGCCGCAGCACAGCCAGACCCGGGGACGATATCTGGGTCACTGGCACAATCGGCGATGCCGCACTGGGTCTGCTTGTCTTGCAGGGTAACTTGCAAGACCCGTCAGCCTTTTTGGTAGAACGATATCATCTGCCGCGCCCCCGGACAGGGCTTCAGCTGAACGGCATCGTCAGCGCTGCGATGGATATTTCAGACGGGTTGATTCAGGACTGCGGCCATATAGCCAAGGAATCCGGTGTCCAGCTTGTTGTGGATACAGAGGCCGTACCGCTCTCGTCTGCAGCAGCTGCACTGGGGCGTGAATGGCTTATGCAACGCCTGTGCGGCGGCGATGATTACGAACTGCTTCTCACCTGCACGCCTGGACACTCAAAAGCGCTTCAAGCCGCCTGCCAGGCTGCCGGAATTCCGGTCCATCGCATCGGAACGGTACGCGCCGGTTCGGGAGTCCGGCTTCTGGATGGGGAGGGGCATGAAATCCTCCCAAAACAGGGCGGCTGGCAGCATTTCTGACAGATGCCCTGCGAAGTTACGGCTTCAAGCCGGATCGTCGATCGGGCGTTCGTAAAGCCGATACCGTTTGTATGCTTCGGGAACGATGCTCTCGGCCAAATTGCGCATATTAGAATCGGATGCCTGGATCCAGCCCAGCTCTACCCAAGAATAGGGTAGGGACTTCCGTCGACGCATCAGCTCGGCAATCGCTAGCGAAGGCAGAAGAGCCCCCAGAACCGTTCCGCGTAGGCGTTGCGTCACGCCCAGAAGAATGACACGGGCAGAATGGAAGCGATGCGTCGTCAGACGTGCAACCAACTTCGCCCAGCCCAGAGGCGATGGCGCCCCACCAAGGTCACCAGCAATATCGTAAATATTAGGCACGACCAGCGCCATGGCTACAGGCTCGCCATTTTGATCGATCTGGACATAATGTTCAGGACGAAGAACCGGACCAAGCTGCTTGATCATGGCCTTCATTTCGTAGTCCTGGAGCGGCACGAAATTGAACTTGTCGCTCCAAGCGTCATTGTAAAGCTGACGCAGGATCTCGCCCTGCTGAGCAATCTGCTTCTTCGACAGGCGCCTGATGGCAATGGCCCCCAGACGTCCTTCACCGATCTTTAGATCCCCCGGAACCTTGAAACGCGACTCCGTCTGATCGTCCAGATCGAGCTTATAGCTGAGAAGATCCTCGACAGGCTTGTAACCCGCATCTTCGACCAGCTTGCCCAACAGTCGTGGATGCCAGGGCATGGCGACCATCAAGGGTTGGTCCTGCCCTTCGATCATCAGGCCTGATTCGCCATTGCCGCTCAGTGTCACCGGCCCGCGCATTGTCTGCACTCCCTGCAGACGCAGCCAGTTCCGGGCCGTCTCCAACAGTGCACTGACGACACTGCCTTCAGGAACGGCATCCAGCGCACCGAAACAGCCGATTTTCATGCCCCAGTGCTCAATGGCACGATGGTCCACGATTGCTGCAATGCGCCCGACAGCCGTGTTTCCACGCCATGCCAGAAAGTAGCGAATGCTCGCATGACGAAAAATCGGCGCTTTTTTCGGATTCAGCAGATCATCCTGTTCCATGTCGAAAGCAGGGACAAAGCCCGCCATTCCGGCATAGATACGGCGTGGAAGCGTCGTAAACAGTTTGAGATCAGCCCGCGTCGTCACTGGCCGAACCACAAGATCATCATGCGGCGCAGGGATGTCAGTCCTGTCGGGCAGTGTCATAATGGCAGGTGTACCTCTGATCGAAAAAAACATCCCGTCCGACGGGGTGATGTGCCAGTACGGCACGGGGTCGCATCTTGTTGCATGGGAGGGCTATACCCTTCCAGCCCCGATCCGACCACGAATAAAGCGGTTTTCCATGCCAGAGACTTCTGTTTCCTCTTCCAGCGCCTCATTTCACGTCCTTATTACCGGAGGATCAAGTGGCATTGGCGCCGCGCTGGCCCTTCAGTATGCGCGCCCTGGAACGCATCTGACACTATGGGGACGCAACGCCTCACGCCTTGAAGATATTGCCGCACAGATCATCCGCAAAGGCGCTTCTGCCGAGATTCTGTCGCTCGATCTGTGCCGGACCGATGACGCCCTGGCGGCACTGCGCAAGTCGGATGACGCGCGCCAGATCGACATCCTGATCCTGGGAGCCGGACTTGGGGATATCCGCCCGGAAGGCGCGTTGACCGAAACAGCCGAACAGGTCCGCGATATTTCCCTCGTCAATTTCACAACGCCCGCGACCCTTGCAACCGAAATGGCTTCGCGCATGGCACCCCGCAAAGCAGGTCGTATTGCGCTCATAGGCTCGGTAGCGGCGTTTCATGACCTTCCGATCGCCACGGCCTATAGCGGCTCAAAAGCTGGCCTGGCTCGCTTCAGCACGGCACTTCATGCTGCCATGACACCGCATCATGTCTCCGTAACACTCATTTCTCCGGGCTATGTCGACACCCCCATGAGCCAGCGTCTCGAAGGAGCCCGACCGTTCCTCGTCTCGACACCCCGCGCCGCGCGGATGATCACGCGCGCAATCGGGCAGGGCCGGGCACATCTGCTCTTTCCCTGGCCTTTCACCATAGCCCGCTTCCTTGAAATGATCGTACCGCGCGCAATCGTTCACCGACTGCTGAGAACGGCCGAAGTCAAGCAGCGTCCAGTCAACTGACGGACGCTCTCAAAACGATCCGGAACTTGACGCAGCGGAACCGGTAGGCAACTGCTGCGCATTGGAAAAAGCGCAGGCCACCGGCCAGCATCGCCAGAGGATTTGAGGTGCCATGAGGGAAATCGTAGCCGTCGATATCGGTGGAACGCACGCACGGTTTGCAATCGCGACCATCGAGGATGGCAAGGTCGTCTCACTGGGTGAGGCCACGACACTAAAATGCGCGGAATATGGCAGTCTGGCCTTGGCCTGGGAAACATTCGGCCGCTCCCTGAACCGGACACTTCCACGCGAAGCCGGCATTGCCGTAGCCTGCCCAGTGAGCGGCGAAATCCTCAAGCTGACCAATAATCCTTGGATCATCCAGCCGAGCCAGCTCGGCGCACGCCTGCATCTCGACAATTTCGTGCTCGTCAATGATTTCGGAGCAGTGGCTCATGCCGTGGCCCAGGTCGATTCCTCGCACATGAAGCATCTCTGCGGGCCGGACATCGACCTGCCAACAGAAGGCGCCATCACGATCGTAGGACCCGGCACAGGACTAGGCGCAGCCTGCCTGCTTCGCCGCAGTGACCGCTACTTTGTCATGGAAACCGAAGGTGGCCATCTGGACTATCCGCCACTCGACGAACTTGAAGACAAGATCCTTAGCGCCTTGCGCCTGCGGTTCCGCCGCGTCTCAGCCGAACGGATCGTCTCCGGCCCCGGCCTAACCAATCTGTACGAAGTCATTGCCGAAATGCAGGGCTGGCCCATCACCCTGCGTGATAACCGTACCTTGTGGAAAAACGCCCTTGATGGCTCCGACACGGTCGCCGTAGCCGCCCTGGAACGTTTCTGCCTCAGCCTGGGCGCTATTTCCGGCGATCTGGCGTTAGCACATGGCGCACGTGGCGTCGTCATTGGTGGTGGTCTGGGATTGCGTCTCGCTGACAGCCTGAGCCGTTCCGGATTCGCCGAACGCTTCGTCGCAAAGGGCCGTTTCGAGGCGATGATGACCGAAATGCCAGTCAAGATCATCACACACCCACAGCCCGGCCTCTTTGGCGCTGCGGCCTCATACGCGGAATCTCATCCGTAAAAATGAAATACAAGTCTGGATTTCTGGGGAGAAATCTCTGGAGGTCCGGGCGGGAATCGAACCCACATACGCGGATTTGCAGTCCGCTACATCACCATTCTGCCACCGGACCTCGGCGGAGACAGGCGCTATATCTCTCTTAGCGCCCGAAGGGTCAAGACCGATAATTGATCTACGGAAGGATTTTTCTTCTTCCTTCCAACAGGCTATTAAAGACTGATTCACATAATGCTGTGATATGATGCATACTTAAAGAGCAGGAAATCTCATGACTTCAGGATGCAACAGCGCGATGAAACTGAAAGCCCCCCTCGGGCTTGGTCTTCTATCGCTTCTCCTGAGCGGAACTGCTCTTGCCCAGAAATATGACGGTAGCGGTTCACCGAATTTCATCCCGCACACGCTGCAGGAAGCGCTTTCGACGGCATACCTGACCAATCCGACACTACGCGAGGAGCGTGCTACTCTGCGTGCCACGGATGAACAGCTTCCCACGGCTCTTGCAGGATGGCGCCCAACTGTCCAGACTGGACTGAACCTCACTTACTATGATGGCAGTACCAATTATGCCTCGAAAGGTGGCTATCTCGGCAGCTCACGCCGCTATCAGACACCCGGATATATGGGCAACGTTGCCATCACCCAGCCGCTCTATCAGGGAGGCAAAACGGTCGCCAGCGTGCATGCCGCCACAAACCAGATTATGGCCGAACGCGCCCATCTGATCGAGACGGAACAGGAAGTCTTCACCAATGTTGTAAGTGCCTATGTAGGCATCATTGAAGACGAGCAGCTCCTGCAAATCGCCATAAACAACGAACACGTCCTGCAGCAGCAGGTCGAGGCGACCCAGGAGCGTTTTCATGTTGGTGAAATCACCCGAACGGATGTTGCGCAGGCGCAAGCGGCCCTTGCCAGCGCTACCGCTGAACGGCAGCAGGCTGAAGGTACACTCCAGAGCGCACAAGCGACCTACCTCCAAATGGTCGGTATCGCAGCGGCCCCCAATCTGGTCCCCCCCCAACCTCTCAACCTTCCTGTTCACAGTGAACAGGAAGCGGTGGCCATCGCTGTCCAGAATAATCCTCAGGTCGTCAACGCACTGTTCACCGAAGCCCAGAGCAAGGACAAAATTTCCGTCCAGATCTCACAGATCATGCCCAAAGTTTCTGCGAGCCTGAACTATCAGCATTCCGTCAATCAGGCTTATGGCGACTCACTTCAGGATAACAAGTTCGGCGAGATCGAATTCACTGTTCCCCTTTATCAGGGTGGCTCAGAATATGCTTCGATCCGAGGCGCCCGTCAGGACGCCCAGGCGGCACACCGTGAAGTCGATGTCCAGCGCAGGACAGCTCTTCAAAAGGCCGCTTCAAGCTGGCAGCAGATGGTTTCCTTCAAGCAGTCGATTTCCAGCGACCGCATGGCAATTTCGGCGAATGTGATCGCTCTGGACGGTGTCGAACGGCAGGCTCTTGTTGGCACGAGCACGACGCTGGCGGTCCTTCAGCAGCAGCAGACCCTGCTGCAGTCCCAGAGGACCCTGGTGCAACATCTTTCAAACCTTGTTACCTCTTCCTACGCCGTCGCGGCCGCGATCGGACGACTTACAGCCGTCGATCTCAAACTGGGCGTCCCTCTTTATGACGAAAAAGCCTATTACAACGCGGTCAAGAACAAGCTGTGGGGTCTGAGCGACTATGCAATCAACCAGCCCGGTCGATAAAATTTTTTAATAAAACGGAATATTAACAATTCATGACTTCTTCTGAATCGATCCAGCAAGATCAGCACGCCGATGACGCAATGACAGACGTCCTGAGTTCGATCCGGCGTGCTCTTCATGAAGATCCTAAATCGCCTGAATCGACCGAGGATAAGCCCAACATGTCGCCCCAGAAAGAAGAACTGACCCTCGATAACTCTATGATGGTCGCACCACCCGTGATAGCGGGGCCGATCGAGACCGCCGCCGCTTCCGCATCTGAAGCCCCCCCGACAGCTCAGCCTGCCCAGAACGAACTAGAAAAAAATGACCTCATGAACGCTCAGACAGTGGCCGCAGCAGAGCGTTCCCTAGATGAACTGCACGCCGCATTCAGCGAAGCTACCCCGCTTGCATCAGATACTGTCATCAGCCGGAGCAGCGGCCTGACGATCGAAGACATGGTGAGGGGTGAAGTCCGGAGCATGGTGCGTACATGGCTGGATGCCCATCTTCCGTCACTGGTTGAAATTCTTGTCCGTGCGGAAATTGCCCGTCTGCGTCCACGAGAGTAAGAAGGGTGGCGGAAGCACGTTCTTCCACCTGCTGTACTGACTCTCCTGGATCACCATGCTCGAAAAAAGCTTCGTCCCCGCCGATCATGAAAATGCCCTCTACGACGCGTGGGAGAAAAGCGGCGCTTTCCGGGCTCACCCCGACCAAGCGGGTGAGCCTTTTTCGATCATGTTCCCGCCACCGAACGTCACAGGCACGCTTCATCTCGGCCATTCCCTGAACTTTGTCCTTCAGGACATGCTGATTCGCTGGAAACGTCAGGAAGGCTACAATGTCCTCTGGCAGCCAGGGACGGACCACGCGGGCATCGCCACGCAGATGGTCGTCGAGCGTGCTCTCGATAAGGAAGGCACCAACAGAACCGCTCTAGGACGCGAAGGTTTTCTCGAACGCGTCTGGGACTGGAAACAAGAATACGGCGGCACGATCGTCAGGCAACTCCGCAAGCTCGGCGCTTCGGCGGACTGGGAACGTGAGCGCTTTACGATGGACGACGGATTGTCTCGTGCTGTCCGGAAAGTTTTTGTTGCCCTTTATAATGAAGGTCTGATTTATCGCGACCGGCGTCTGGTGAACTGGGACCCGAAGTTCCGTTCGGCCATTTCGGACCTGGAAGTGGAAAACCACGAGACCAAAGGGTCGATGTGGTACATCCGCTATCCGTTGGAAGACGGCCGGACCATCACGGTGGCCACAACACGTCCGGAAACCATGCTGGGCGATGTCGCAGTTGCTGTTCATCCTGAGGATGAACGCTATGCCGATATGATCGGCAAGAACGTGATTCTCCCGCTTACGGGGCGTTGCATTCCTGTTGTCGCCGATCTGCATTCCGATCCGGAAAAGGGCACAGGCGCAGTTAAGATCACGCCGGCACATGACTTTAATGATTTTGAAGTCGGCAAGCGTCACAATCTGCCGGCTCCGACTGTTCTTGATGAAACAGCCTGTCTGTGGATCGAGGAAATCCGTCCTGAGCTGCGCGACGTCGAAGGGCTGGCTTCGGTTGAGTTCGTCGAATCACTGAATGGGCTGAGCCGCGAAGAAGGTCGCAAGCAGGTTGTTGCCGAGCTTGAGCGTCTGGAATGGTTGGAGAAGATCGAGCCGCACAAGCTGCAGGTGCCGCATGCGGAGCGTGGCGGTGCGATCGTTGAGCCGCGCCTGACTCTTCAGTGGTACTGCGATGCCAAGACATTGTCCGGCCCAGCGGTAGAGGCGGTCGAAAGTGGAAAGATCGCTTTTGAGCCGCGGCAATGGGAAAATACGTTCCACGCCTGGATGCGTGACATCCAGCCCTGGTGCATCAGCCGACAGCTCTGGTGGGGGCACCGGATCCCGGCCTGGTATGGAGCAGACGGCAAAATCTATGTCGCGGAAAATGAACACGATGCCCAGGCCCAGGCCGGCGAGGGCGTAAGCCTCACGCAGGATGAAGACGTTCTGGACACATGGTTCAGCTCGGCCCTGTGGCCTTTCACGACGCTTGGATGGCCTGATAAAACGGAAGAGCTGGCCCGTTACTATCCGACCAGCGTGCTGGTTACGGGCTTTGACATCATTTTCTTCTGGGTCGCCCGGATGATGATGATGGGCCTGCACTTCATGGATGATGTTCCCTTCAGGACCGTCCTGATTCATGGACTGGTCCGGGACGAGAAGGGCCAGAAGATGTCCAAGTCCAAGGGGAACGGGCTTGACCCGCTCGACCTTGTGGCCGAGTTCGGTGCGGACGCGACGCGTCTGGCGATCTGTGCGGGCACGGGGCCGGGACGAGACATCAAGCTTGGGCGCAAGCGGGTTGAGGAACATCGCGCGTTCATTACCAAACTCTGGAATGCTGCACGCTTCCTTGAAATGAACGGCGCCAAACCGGCGGAAGACTTTGATCCGGCAAGCGTCAAGAGCGCGCTTGGACGCTGGATCCTGACGGAAGCGAACGATGCCATCACCGAAGCAGGACGGGCCCTCTCGGCCTATCGTTTCGATGAATATGCCAACTGCTGTTACCGTTTTGTCTGGAGCCGGTTCTGTGACTGGTTCGTGGAATTCTCGAAGCCCGTCTTTGCGGCTGAAAACGAGGAAACCCTCGAACTGCGGGCCGTCAGCGCGCACGTCCTGGGGCTAATACTGCGCCTGATGCAGCCGGTCATTCCGTTCGTGACGGCCACATTGTGGAAAGAGCTGGGCTATACAGGGGCTTTCGAAGACAGTCGCTGGCCGGAATGCATGAGCGTTGATCAGGCTGATGCAGCCCGCTCGGAGCTGGACTGGGTTATTCGCCTAATCAGTGATGTCCGGACCGTACGTTCGGAAATGAACATTCCGCCTTCGCAGAAAGCACCGCTTCTTCTGCGGGACGCGACTGCGGAAAATCTGACTCGTGCCCAGACCTGGGCTGAGGCCATTGGGCGGATGGCTCGAGTTTCCGAAGTTGGTGTGGTGGGAGAAGACGCGCCCCGTAACGCGGCACAGATCGTTCTTGATGAAGCCACTGTTTTTATTCCGCTCGAAGGCCTGATTGATCTGGACGCGGAGCGGGCGCGTCTTTCCAAGGAAGTGACCCGGATCGAAGGCGAAATTCTCAAAGTGACACGTAAGTTGGACAACGCGGATTTCGTGGCTCGTGCAAAGCCGGAAGTGGTAGAGGAAAACCGTGAGCGTCTGACGTCATTCCAGAATGATCTGGCTCGCCTGAAGGCGGCTCTGGGGCGTCTTGCCTGATTTCAGAACATCCGCCAGTCTAGCTACGGTTCTTCTTGCCATTACGGCGGGGGTATCCGCAGCAAGGCCGCTACCAGAAGGTCGAAGCCTTGAGCATGCCGCCATAGCAGGCGAGCATCTTTCGGTTTCGGTCTTCAGACCTGCCTCCTGCGATATCAGGGCAATCCTGATCGTCCTGGCAGGCAAAGAGCGCGATAGCGCAGCATATCGCGACGAGTCCATTCCGCTGGCCACACATGAATGCAGTCTGGTGTTTGCGCCTGATTTTCCCGTTTCGCGCTTTCCCGTGCAGCAGTATCAGCGGGGTGGATTTCCAGCGTCTTCACCAACATCGGTCCCGGCTTCCCTGTATATGAGGCCGCTGGAACAGTGGGTACGCAACATCTCCGATGAGCCGCATCTTCCGATCATTCTGATAGGACATTCAGCAGGCGCACAATATCTGGAACGGGTCGCAGCCTACGTTCCGGGCGAGGAGACCATGACGATCATCATGAATCCCGCCACCTATGTCGAGCCGGAGACGGAGACCCCCGTTCCGTATGGATTTCGCGATTGGCCGGAGCCGGCCAGCCTGCCGGATCTCAAGCGTTATCTTTCGCGGCATATCGCAATTATTCTGGGCGCAGACGATACTGCACCTTCATTACCATCAGAACTTGTTCCGCATGCCATAGAGCAGGGCCGAAACCATCTCGAGCGCGGTCAGTGGGCTTATGCTCAGGCCCGGGAGCAAGCCGAGAAACTTAATGTGCCCTTTGGCTGGACAATCACGCTCGTCCCGGCGACGGGACATGTTGCATCCAAAATGCTGGCGTCCGCCGAATTGCAGGACGCCGTCGAGAGTGCAATCAGGTCCGCGTCTTCACGATGATCTGCGACAGATCGCGGACGGCACCATGGGCCGCGCTCGTGGTCATGGCGGCATAGGCCTGAAGGGCTTTTGAGACCACGCGCTCACGGTTAGGCTTCCAAGCGCTTGTGCCACGCGCATTCATGCGCTCGCGGCGGTCGGCAATGTCAGCGTCCGAAACAGCAAGGTGCAAAGTGCGGTTCGGAATGTCGATCTCGATGCGATCGCCGTCCTCGACCAGTCCGATCAAACCGCCCTCAGCGGCTTCAGGGGACATATGGCCGATGGACAGACCCGAGCTTCCGCCTGAGAAGCGGCCATCCGTAATAAGGGCGCAGACTTTGCCGAGGCCCTTCGATTTCAGATAGCTCGTCGGATAGAGCATTTCCTGCATGCCGGGTCCGCCCTTGGGGCCTTCGTAACGGATGACTACGACGTCACCGGCTACGATGCGATTGCCGAGGATGGCGGCTACGGCATCGTCCTGGCTTTCGAAAACCCGAGCCGTTCCGGTGAAGGTCAGGATGCTGGCTTCGACACCGGCCGTTTTGACGATGGCACCGTCTTCGGCGAGGTTACCATACAGAACGGCCAGACCGCCATCCTGCGAGAAAGCATGGGCCTTGTCGCGCAACACGCCGGCTTCACGATCCTGATCCAGCTCATGATAGCGACTGGACTGCGAGAAGGCGTGGATCGTGCGGACGTTGCCCGGCGCGGCCTTGAACAGATGGGCAGCTTCTTCGTCACCGTTCAGAATGTCCCACTTGTTCAGCGCATCCCCGAGCGTGGGAGCGTGAACGGTGGGAACGTCCGTGTGGATCAGGCCCGCACGGTTCAATTCCCCCAGAATGGCCGGGATACCGCCTGCGCGATGGACGTCTTCCATGTGTACGTCGTTCTTGGCCGGGGCGACCTTGCACAGATTGGGCACACGGCGCGACAGGCGATCGATGTCGTGCATGTGGAAGTCAACGCCGCCTTCGCTGGCAGCGGCCAGAAGATGCAGCACCGTGTTGGTCGAACCGCCCATGGCGATATCAAGCGTCATGGCATTTTCGAAAGCCGCGCGGGTTGCGATGCTACGGGGCAGGGCGGAGGCATCATCCTGTTCGTACCAGCGACGTGCCAGTTCCACGACCAGACGCCCAGCGCTCAGGAACAGCTCGCGACGGTCGCTATGTGTAGCGAGAAGTGAGCCGTTTCCGGGAAGGGACAGGCCCAGCGCCTCGGTCAGGCAGTTCATGGAATTGGCGGTGAACATGCCCGAGCACGATCCGCAGGTCGGGCAGGCGGAGCGTTCGATCTGCTCTGACTCGCTATCGGAGACTTCCGGATCGGCAGCCGCCACCATCGAGTCAACAAGGTCAAGCTTACGCGTCACACCTGGGCCGTTGATCTTTCCTGCTTCCATCGGCCCGCCGGAGACGAACACGACAGGGATGTTCAGGCGCATGGACGCCATCAGCATGCCCGGCGTGATCTTGTCGCAATTACTGATGCAGACGATGGCATCCGCGCAATGGGCGTTGACCATGTATTCCACGGAATCCGCAATCAGCTCACGCGAGGGCAGGGAATAAAGCATTCCGCCATGCCCCATCGCGATGCCGTCATCCACCGCAATCGTGTTGAATTCCTTGGCAATTCCGTCGACTTCCTCGATCGCGGAGGCCACCAGGCTACCCATGTCCTTCAGATGGACATGGCCCGGCACGAACTGCGTGAAGGAATTGGCAATGGCGATAATAGGTTTGCCGAAATCGCCATCCTTCATGCCCGTCGCCCGCCAGAGCGCACGGGCGCCCGCCATGTTGCGGCCGTGAGTAGTGGTGCGGGAGCGATAGGCGGGCATGGAAGATACTTTCATGACAGGAGAAGGCCCTGATCCATAGCGAATCAGACGCACAGAAGCCAGTGCGGGAAAGATATGAAAAGCCAAGCTGCTTCCCCTTGCCCGAAAGACTCTGTCCGGTCCAAACTCGCAACAAAGATCAGGAGCACTTCGTGAGACGTTATTTTCTGAGCCTCGGCACCGCTCTGGCCGCGACATTCCTGTATGCAGCACAGGCCGCCGAACCCGCCACATCCACCCAAGCGGTCACGCCGGACATGATCCAGACGGGCAGCGACATTCCCGCCCATGTCAGCATGCCGGTCGACCAACGCGATTACATCAAGCGCGACGTGATGATCCCCATGCGCGATGGCATCAAGCTTCATACGGTCATCGTGATCCCCAAAGGTGCCAGAAACGCCCCGATCCTGCTGACCCGCACGCCCTATCACGCCAGCGAACGCGCCAACCGTATTCCCGATGCCTCGACCATGCGCGCCATTTTGCCTCAAGGTGACGGGGTGTTCGTGGATGAAGGCTATATCCGCGTCTTTCAGGACGTTCGTGGCAAGTATGGCTCGCAGGGCAACTACGTCATGACGCGACCGCCGATCGGTCCGCTGAACCCGACCAAGACCGATGATACGACCGATGCCTGGGATACGATCGACTGGCTGGTGAAGAACCTGCCCGAGAGCAACGGCAAGGTCGGCATGACGGGATCGTCCTATGAGGGCTGGACCGTCGTCATGGCGCTGCTCGATCCTCATCCGGCGTTGAAGGTTGCGGCTCCGGAAAGTCCGATGGTCGATGGCTGGATGGGTGATGACTGGTTCCATTACGGGGCCTTCCGTCAGGCGGGACTGGACTATTTCACGGCCCAGATGACGGAAGCCGGTTCCGGACCGACCATCCCCCGTCCAGATGCGGACGACTACACGACGTTTCTTGCGGACGTCTCTACAGGCAATTTTGCGACGAAGGCCGGGCTGGACCAGTTCCCCTGGTGGCGGCGTATGAAGGCCCATCCGGCCTATGACGCTTTCTGGCAAGAGCAGGCGCTGGACCAGCTGATCGTGAAGAAGCCGCTCAAGGTTCCCACGATCTGGGAGCAGGGGCTGTGGGATCAGGAAGACATGTGGGGAGCGATTCATTCTTGGATGAACCTCAAGGCGCATCATACGCAGGTTCCGAACATTCTCGTCATGGGGCCGTGGCGCCACAGCGGCGTGAATTATGACGGCTCCACGCTTGGTCCGCTACATTTCAACGGTGACACCGCGTTGTGGTATCGCGCGAATGTCATGCGGCCGTTTTTCGATCACTATCTGAAGAACGCGCCCGATCCGCATCTGGATGAAGCCATCATCTACAATACTGGCGAAAACCACTGGGATCATTTTCGCAACTGGCTGAGCGACTGCGGCACGACCTGCATGCAGAAGGGTGAGCGCCTGTATCTCCAGCCCAATCACGGTCTGGCTTTCAAGCGCACGCTGCCTGGAACGGACAGCTATGTTTCCGATCCGGCGCATCCGGTGCCCTTCGTCGAACGTCCGTATATGATGGGCGAAGATCCACGTTGGAAGGCATGGCTCGTTACGGATCAGCGTTTTGCCGAAAGCCGTCCGGACGTCCTGACCTACGAAACGCCAGTGCTTGATGCTCCGGTCACAGTTTCGGGCGTGCCGACAGCCGATATTTTCGCCAGCACCACGGGAACGGATGCAGATTTTGTGGTGAAGATCATCGATGTCCAGCCCGCTCTGACGCCCGATAATCCGCAGATGGGTGGCTATGAGCTACCGATGTCGATGGATATTTTCCGCGGACGTTATCGGCAAAACTTTACGCATCCGTCCGCCATTCCGGCGGGGCAGGTGCAGGAATACCACTTTACGCTTCCGGCTATGAACCATGTGTTCCAGAAGGGGCACCGGATCATGATCCAAATCCAGTCGAGCTGGTTCCCGCTCTATGACCGCAACCCGCAAACCTTCGTGCCGAACATTTTCGATGCCAAGGCCTCCGACTATCACGTCGCGACCCAGACCATCCATCGCGGTGGCGATCATGCCAGCGCGATCTGGCTTCCGACCGTCGCGCCTGCGCAGTAGTCCCGCGCACTTCATTCCATCCGGCAACTCGTCAAACAGGAGCAGCCTTCCCATATAGGGGAGGGCTGATCCTTTTAGCGGAGCATCATCATGACGACCCAACAGTCTTCCATCCTTCTTGGCGCAGGCTGCTTCTGGTGCGTCGAGGCTGTCTTCAGCGGCCTGCGCGGCATTATTTCAGCCGAACCGGGCTATGCGGGCGGCTCCGTCGACAACCCAAGCTATGAAGCCGTCTGTACCGGGCAGACGGGTCATGCCGAAGTCGTAAAAGTCGTCTTCGATCCAACCGAGATCGGCCTGGAGGATGTCCTGCGTGTGTTTTTCACAACGCATGATCCCACACAGCTCAACCGGCAGGGTAACGATATCGGCACGCAGTACCGTTCCGTTATTTTCGGAGACGCCGCCCAGCAGGAAACAGCCCGCAGGGTGCGGGACGAAATTGCATCCGAAGGTATCTGGCCCGATCCGATCGTGACCTCCATCGAAGGACCCGCCCATTTCTGGCCGGCGGAGGAAAAGCACCACGATTATTTCGCCCGCAACCCGCAGACAGCGTATTGTGCGGCCGTGGTAGCTCCCAAGGTCGCCAAGGCCCGCAAGCTTTACCGCGATCGCCTCAAGCAGCCTGACTGAGACGGATGATGGGTGCTTTGTCGTGGAGTTTTTTTCGGTTACCGTGACAAACCATGACAAAAACACCTTCTTTCCCGCCGCTCCGTACCCGTCAGGCTCGTTATGAAGCTGGCGTGGCCCTGCGCAAGACCGTCAAGCGTAGCAGCCACGCCCTGTGGGTTCCGCCCGCCAAGCGCCCTGATCCGATCGGTATCCTACTGGAGCAGGGGAAGAGCCGGATCGCGGATCTACTGCCGATCCGCCATCAGCGCATGAAAGCCTCGCCCTTCGCGTTCCTGCGCGGGGCAGCGGCTGTTATGGCGTCTGACCTGTCCTTCACGCCGAAAACTGGACTGCGTGTGCAGTCCTGCGGGGACTGCCATCTGGACAATTTCGGATGTTATCCGTCTCCGGAAGGGCTCCCGGTCTTTGATATCAACGATTTCGATGAAACCGCTCCCGCGACGTTCGAGTGGGACCTCAAGCGCCTGGCGACGAGCCTTGTTCTGGCGGGGCGCGAGGCCTCGCTGTCTGAAAAACATTGCCATCGTCTGGCGGTCTCGGCCGTTCAACATTACGCTGATGAGATTGCCCGTCTGTCGAAGCTTCCGCCGCTTCAGGCCTGGAACGAACGGATCGATCTGCGGGCGGTCATTGACGGGATCGTGGACGGCAGGATCCGTACGGGCATGATGGAGAAGATCCAGTCGGAACTCGGGGCCATTTCCGGTCATTTCGGTATGATCGATCCCAAATCCGCGGGACGCCTGAAGGAACATCCGCCTTTCGTCACACGCCTGCCGCAGCACAATGACATCGTGCGCGGCGCTTTCGCACGCTATGTCAGCGATCTTCCGCCCGAGCGCAGGATCGTCCTTGAGCGTTATGCCTTGCAGGACGTGCTGTTCAAGGTCGTCGGCATTGGCAGTGTCGGGACATTCTGTGCGCTCGGACTGTTCATGACCGCCGATAACGAGCCTCTGATCCTTCAGATCAAGGAGGCCCAGACCTCCGTTCTCGAACCTTTCCAAGGTGCTGTGGACCTGCCCAACCACGGGGAGCGGGTCGTCACCGGACAGCGCATCATGCAGGCCAGTTCGGATACATTCCTAGGATGGACGCACACCACCGGAAAACGCACGACCGAACAGACGGGATGCAAGGCCGGTGGAGGGCGCGACTTCTATGTACGCCAGACCAAGGATGTCCGTCTGGCCATGATCGGCGAGAAGATCGAGGATGCTCTTCTGCCGGAATATGCCGCACTCTGTGGGCGGACCCTGGGCCGTTCACACGGGCGTTCCGCTGATCTTCCCCTCCTGGCTGGCTATCTGGGGAAGGGACATTCCTTTGCCCGTGCGATTGCCGATTTTGCAGTGCTCTATGCCAATCAGAGCGAGAAGGACTGGAAAGCCTTTACACAGGCCATCGCGGACAAGCGTGTCTGTTGCGCCTGAAGCGCGAGCTTATTCCTCAGTTTCCAGATGGAAGCGGTCAGATTCCTCATCATAGTCGAACAGCTCGGCATAGCGGGCCCAGCCAATGGCCGTAGTGAGGGTCTGTCGCGCATAATCGGGTGACATGCTCTCTTCCATGGCCTTGCGGAACCGGGCTGCATCCACGGTGTGGCTCGAGCGCTCGTCCAGCGTGCTGCGGATAGAGCGCAGCAGGGGAAGATGGTGCAGAAGCGCTTTGCGCATCAGGTCCTTGCGGGTGTCTGAATCGCCTTCGACAAAGGCCTGGCCATCAGGCGTCAGCAGAATATCGCCATCCTCCAGTTCCGCCAGATCCAGAAGTTGAAGCGACTCACCCAGCGGCAGAAGGTCATCCAGCGTCATCTGGAGGCGCTGTGCCAGTTCAGGCAGATCGGCCCGTCCTGAGAGCGGTTCACTTTCCAGCACTTCCATCAGCCCGACCAGAACCTCGACCGCCAGGTGCGGAAGCACGATGGAGAAGGGCGGAAGTGCAGTGGCCGAGGCGACAGGTGGCTGGATAGGGTCCGCCTCAGAAACGATGGGCGCACGACGGGTCATAAGCGCGTAGATCTGATCTACGAAGCGGCGGAAATCTTCGTCATCGCGGTTACGCGGATGGGGGAACGGGACAGCGATCTCATGCGTGACACGGCCGGGGCTGGATGAGAAAATGAGGATACGATCACACATCAGGACCGCCTCTTCGATCCCGTGTGTTGCAAGTAGCATGGCCTTGAGAGGCAGGCGCTTTTCATCCCACAGCTCGATCAGATCGGTACGCAGATTTTCGGCACTCAGGACATCCAGCGCCGAAAATGGCTCATCCAGCAGAAGCAGGGACGGCTGAAGCGCAAGCGCACGGGCAAAGGACACACGCTGGCTGAGGGCCTTGGAAAGCTCCTTCGGATAGGCGTTCTCATAACCTTCGAGCCCCATGACCTCGATGGCGGCATCGGTCATAACTTCGCGCTCGGCACGGGGCAAACGGCGCATTTCCAAGCCTAACGCCACATTCTGCCGCAGGGTCAGCCAAGGGAAAAGCGCGCCAGACTGAAAGACCGTCGCCACACCATCCAAGGGACCTGTTACGGGAGCCCCCTGCCAGAACACCCGTCCTGACATCGGCGGTGTCAGCCCGGCCATGATCCGCAGCAGAGAGGATTTCCCGGAGCCGGAGCGCCCGAGAAGCCCCAGGATTTCACCCGTCCGCACATCGAAGCTAACATGATCGAGCACGACCAGATCCGTGCTGCTCTCCTTGAGATAGGTCTGGCTACATTCGCGAAGGGACAGAAGAGATTTCATGGGCCCGTGGATTTCAGCCTGAGGTTCATATCGTATATTTCTGGGCCGTATTTACGGCCAGAGGTTGCAGGACCAGCCGATCCAGCAACATGGAAAGAAGCGTCAGCAGCATCAACGCAAGGACCTGCGCCGCTACGGCCCCGCTGAGAGCCTCTGAGAGCAGAGCGGCCCCAAGGCCACTATTTGACGACACGAAAGCCTCCGCCACCATCACCGCATTCCAGACCGGCACCACCGCCGTCAGCAGGCCTCCACAGAGTTCCGGTGCGATGGCGGGCAGCAAAAGCCGCCGCCACAGCAGGACACCCCGCAGGCGCAGGCCCGCCGCAACCTGCCTCAGGTCCGAGGGGATGGCTTTCGCCGCGTCGAGTACAACGATTCCAACAAGCCAGTGCGCACCCAGAAAGAGCAAAATGACTGGAGAATCGAGCCCCAGTTCCCGACAGAGCGGATAAAGAAGTACGGCCGGAAAGAGCCCGCAGGCCATCACGACTCCCCGGAAAACATTGCGCAGGGAAGATCCGTGCTCGCTGATTAGAAGACCCAGCGGAACCCAGACCAGTACACACAGAACCAGTGTTCCACAGACATGTGAAAGCGTAACCACACTCTCGGTCAGATCCACGAGAACCTGCCGCAGAAGGTTGACGCGATAGACCGCATAAACCAGGAAAAGCAGGGAAATGACAGGCAGGAGCGCTTCTGGAAGCTCCCGGACTGTCCTGTGGTGTTCGGGAAGGATACTGCGCGGACGGCCCAGGCGCCAGTTCCCGATCCAGACGAGGGCATCACTCACGCCAACACTGAGCCAGTGCATGGGCTTTGTGCGCCGCCAGATCCTCAACAGCCAGGATTGCGGGCGTGAGCGTTCCGCGAACGGGCCTTCGGGCCGATATCGCTGTGCCCAGCCCACCATAGGACGCATGAGGGCCTGATCGATCACGAGGATCAGCAGAAGAATGATCCCGGAAATTTCGACGATCCGGAGCGGAAGATCGTCCAGCATGGCCTGCAGGGCGGCTGCGCCACATCCGCCCGTTGCCTGATGGCTCATCAACATCATCAGACCCTCCGCGGACAGCAGCCGGACCCAGAAGGCCGGCATGCCCTGCATGGCCCTGAAGGTCGTCAGGGGGACAGCGACTGGCATCTGAAGGCGCCAGAAACGCTGCCAACCGGTCATGCGCAAGCCGGTTGCGACTTCATCAAGCGCGGGGGGAAGCATGTCTTCCGAGTCGAGCACCGCCGTCACGATCCGCCAGATCATGCTGGAAGCAGCAACCAGCATGATGGTCAGGGCCGGAGGGAAGACCGCAGCCAGGATCCCGATCAGCCCAAGACCCGGAACTGCACGGGCAACAGAAAGAGCCGGAATAAGAAATGCCCTGAAACGGGGCCACTGAAACGCCGCACCTGAGAGGAGCAGTGATGCTGTCACTACAATCAGCAGGGACAGGATCACATGCAGGGCAGTCAGCCCTGCCATGCCCCCCAACGACAGATGAGCCCCCGGTGGCATGGCAAACAGGACAGGCGCGACAGAAGCGCGGGGCAGCACCAGGAGTGCAAAAGCGGTCGCACAGAACAGGATCGAAAGCTCGATGCCGCTCATGCGCTGTCGCCAGCGATGCATGATCCGCAAGGGCATGGCCATCGGGCTGCCCGTCATGATGCGTGCTGTCCTTCCTGATGATGAAAAGCAGAGGTTAGAAAGAGACGTCTTGCAGGCTCAAGTGTTTTCTGCATTTCACCGGCCGGATCAATGGCCGGTACTACCAAAGCCACCTTCGCCACGTACCGTCTCGTCCAGAGTTTCTACCTCGGCCCAGCGCAGACGGGAGACCGGGGCCAGCACGCCCTGTGCGATGCGGGTGCCACGCTCGACGGTGAACGGCTCGGTACCAGCGTTCATGACGATGATGCGGAGTTCGCCGCGATAGTCTTCGTCAATAGTGCCGGGAGAATTAGGCAGCGTAATGCCATGCTTGAGGGCCAGACCCGAACGCGGGCGCACCTGAAGCTCATAGGCGGGCGGCAGGGCAATGCACAGGCCAGTCGGCACCAGAACGCGCTCACCCGGAGCGATCGTCATGGGGGCGTCCACTGCGGCCAGGAAATCGAAGCCTGCGGCACCGGCAGTGGCATAGGCGGGAAGGGGAAGGCCTTCGGAATGAGGCAGGCGCGTGATGCGCACATCAATCAGGTCTGTCGTCATGGTCTCTGTCTTATCCCGGATCGCGATGCCTATGAAGACGGATCGGCAAAGAACGCAGCAATCCTCTGCGCGATCTGTTCCGCGACGTCAGTTTTGTCCATTTCCGGCCAGCTCTGAACGCCATTGTCGTCGATCAGGCTAACGGTGTTGCGCATGGCGCCGAACACGCCCTGACGCACATCATTGGCTACCAGCCAATCACACCCTTTGCGCAAACGTTTAGCCTGCGCGTTTTCCAGAACGTCGTCGGTCTCGGCTGCAAAGCCTACGACGAGACGGGGGCGTTGTGGGGCGCGGCAGAGCGTTGCCAGAATGTCTGGATTTTCCACGAGTTCGAGACTGGGCGGTCCGTCACCGCTTTTCTTGATCTTGCCCGGCGCCATATCCCTGGCGCGCCAGTCGCTGACGGCGGCGGTGCAGACGGCCACCTCGACCGGAAGGGCGGTTTCACAGGCGGCCAGCATCTCGCGGGCGGTCTGAACGGAGATGCGGTGGACGCCCGCAGGTGCGGGGATCGAAACCGGCCCACTGATCAGTGTGGCATCCGCGCCCCGTGCTGCCAGCGCTGCCGCAATGGCATAGCCCTGTCGCCCGGAAGAATGATTGGAGAGGAACCGTACGGGATCGAGCGGCTCGACGGTTGGACCAGCCGTTACGAGAACACGGCGTCCCGTCAGGGAACGATCTGGCGTCAGGATCCGCAGGATCGCATCACGAATGGCGGAAGGCTCACTCAGACGGCCAGCGCCGACTTCACCACAGGCCATGCTGCCCACGTCCGGCCCGACAATGGAGACGCCGTGTGCTTCGAGCAACTTCAGGTTGACCTGAGTGGCGGGATGCTCCCACATCCGCACATTCATGGCCGGGGCCAGCAGAATGGGAGAGGTAGTCGCGAGAAGCAATGTAGTCGGCAGATCATCCGCGAGCCCATGGGCCATGCGGGCCATGATGTTAGCTGTGGCAGGGCAGACAACGACCAGATCCGCACTCCGGGCCAGAGCGATATGGCCGATCTCGCTTTCCTGCGTGGGCTCGAACAGCGCGTCGTGCACACGCTCGCCTGCCAGCGTCTCGAGACTGAGCGGCGTGACGAAGGCTTTGGCGGCTTCGGTCATGACCGGCGTTACGGCAATACCGTCCGCCCGCAGCAGGCGCACGAGTTCGAGCGCCCGGAACGCCGCGATCCCTCCCGAGACGATCAGCAGGACGCGGCGCATGGTCTTACAGACGCCAGCCGGAATGGATGGCGGCGATACCACCGGACAGGTTACGGTACTGGACCTGCTCCAGCCCGGCATCGCGCATCATCTGGGCCAGCGTTTCCTGATCGGGGAACATGCGGATGCTCTCGGCGAGGTACTGGTAGCTTTCGGAATCCTTGGCGATAATCTGGCCCATTTTGGGAAGAACCTGAAAGGACCACATGTCATAGATCGGTGCGAGCGCTGCGATCTCGACCTGTGAGAACTCAAGGCAGAAGAAACGCCCACCCGGCTTGAGCACGCGGCGCGCTTCACGCAGCACAGCCGACTTGTCCGTGCAGTTGCGCAGGCCAAAGGCAATCGTCACGCGATCAACGGAGCAGTCGGGAAGGGGAATGGCTTCCGCGTCTACGACGCAGACCTCGATTTTACCAATCAGTCCGGTCTTGATGGCGCGGTCACGCCCTACGGAGAGCATGGCGGCGTTAATATCGGACAGGATGGCGGGGCCACCACCGGCACGGAGCCAGCCAAAGGTAATGTCGCCAGTACCACCAGCCAGATCCAGCAGCTTCATGTTGGGGCGCGGATTGAGCATACCCACAAAAATACGCTTCCAGACGCGATGAATACCCAGCGACATCACGTCATTCATGATGTCGTATTTCCCGGCGACGCTCTCGAACACCCCCCGGACCATCGTTTTCTTCTGGCCGCGCGGAACACTCCGGTAGCCGAAATCGGTGGTGTCCTCGGCATGTGCGGAGGACGGGAAGGGCGAGGCGTTGTGTTCTGCGCTATCGGTCATGGGGCAATCGATATATCGTTGAGGCCAGCCATGCCAGAGCTTCCAGAAGTCGAAACCATCATGCGCGGATTTCGAGATGCCTTCGAAGGACATCGAATCAGCCATGTTACTATCAACCGTCCCGACCTTCGATGGCCGTTTCCCGCAGATCTGAGGGAGACTCTGGAAGGACATCGCGTTCTCTCGTTCCGTAGGCGCGCGAAGTATATTCTCATGCGTCTTGATGGCGGCTGGAGCATGTTGCTGCATCTGGGTATGTCGGGCCGACTCACGGTTGGCCGGGCAGGGACAAACGCGACTCCGCCAACACACGAACATCTGGTCCTAGAAACGGACAGCGGCGCGAGAGCGGGGCTGGTGGATCCCCGGCGTTTTGGCATGGTCGATCTTGTACGGACAGCTGAAGAGGACAGTCACCGCCTTCTGGCTCATCTGGGAGTGGAGCCACTTTCGGACGCCATGAGCGGTCCGACATTGGTGGACCTGTTCCGGGGCAGGCGTTCGCCGATCAAATCCACGCTGCTGGACCAGAAGCTAATCGCAGGTCTTGGCAATATCTATGTGTGCGAGGCGCTGTTCCGGTGCGGCATTCATCCCGAACGACAGGCCAGCACCCTGATGGGAAAAGAGAGCGCCGCCCTCGCGGAGGCCATTCCGCAGATCCTGGAGCAGGCCATCGCCTCCGGAGGATCATCACTGCGCGACTATGTGCAGGCTGACGGCACGAAAGGCGGATTTCAGGACCTACATCTTGTCTATGGACGCGAAGGCACTCCATGCCCCAACTGCGGTGCAGGAAGTCCGATCCAGCGCATAACGCAATCAGGCCGTTCAACGTTCTTCTGTCCAATCTGCCAGGAATAGGCAGCGCAACAAGAAGATGCCCCCATCCTGTGTAAAATGTGCAAAACGCTTGACGGGACCCGCTCTGACAGAGTAGAGGGCGCCAACCATTTACGCGACCAAAACGCAAAGTGAACCGAAAGATCCATGGCAAACACAGCTTCTGCCCGCAAGCGCATCCGTCAGAATGAACGTCGCCGTGAGCGCAACGTTGCCCGCATGTCCCGTATGCGTACGTTCATCAAGAAGGTCGAACTCGCCATCCAGTCCGGCGACAAGTCCGCTGCTGCGGAAGCCTTCAAGGTTGCACAGCCGGAAATGCAGCGCGCAGCAGGCAAGGGCGTGATCGCAAAGAACACGATCAGCCGCAAGCTCTCCCGCCTGTCCGCTCGCGTGAAAGCTCTGGCAACCGCCTAAGCTTCACCTTCGGGTCGGAACTGAAGAACGCGCTCCCCTCCAGGAGCGCGTTCTTTTTTGGCTGCAGCTCCTGACATCTTTTTCCCGAGCATCTGCCCCCGGGTTGCCGATGGGGAACACCCTCATGACATCCCGCTGAACCCTTCGTGTTCCAGCTTGCTTCGGACTGAGCGGACGCCTATTCTGAGCGTTCGACAAAAAGGTATCGGATGCTCTGGCTTCTCCGGAAATTCGCCAGCTTTTCTGCTGCAAATTTCTGTCGAGAACACAATCACCCTGCGCGCAGGGAACCACAACTGATACCCGCCCTGTGCGGGAATGGAT